>JAFGSG010000076.1 GCA_016934735.1 Spirochaetota bacterium
TATTTTAAATTTTTAATGAAATATTCAAAACAGCTTTTTTTTTACATAACTAAAATTTTACTTTACAAATTTTTTTTATTGTGTGAAAAATGTATTATGTCGCATATCATGAATTCGGAGGGATAATTCATGGGAGAATTCCTTAAAAAGATATTCAATCAATTAAAAGAAGTATTTTCCAAACTTGATAAGACCAAGAAGATAATAACCTTTATTGTCCTCGGAGTTGTACTGATCTCGTTTATAGTGCTGTTTTCCGTTTCCGGAAGCAAGGGGAATATAGTCCTTTTCTCGGATCTGACTTCAGAAGATTTCGGCCAGGTGACTAAAAAACTTGAGGAAATGGGATACTACTACACAACATCTGGTACCACGAATATATTTGTCCGTCCCGAACAACGAGAAATGCTCTTAACACGGCTAGCACAGGAAAACATGATCCCAAAAGGCATACCTGGATGGAAGCTCTTTGACCTTTCAAACTGGACAGAAACCAGCAGAGAAATAGACGTAAAATACATGAGAGCGCTTCGCGATGAAATAAAGAAACATATTGAATCTTTAAAAAATATTGAAAAGGCGGATGTTGAGATTGCAATTACTCAGGATGAACTTTATAAAGATAAAGAAAACCCGTATACTGCCGCAATTACAGTCCATCTTGCCCCGGGTTATGACAAACTCAGTAAAAAAGAAATTAAAGGTATTATGTACCTGGTTTCAAGAGCCGTAGGCGGCAAACTGAAGCCGGAGAACGTAACAGTTACCGACGACTTCGGGAATATCATCTCCGAGTTCGATGATGATATGGATAAAGCCAAAGCCGAATTCTCGCTGGTTGAGAGCAGAAGAAAAATTGAAGAAAAAGCAAGGGTTCAGCTTTTAAGAGATATAAGAGAGGGCCTTGAAAGAATTTATTCCGCGGACAGGATACAAATAGTCAGGCTGAACATGGGATTTAACTGGGATGTTGTCGCAGAAGATAAAGAAATATATACTCCTATTGAAATGGAACCCGATAATCCCGAAACCCCCTACTCTGAAAGGAAGGTTAAGGACTCTTTTGTTGTGTCAGAAAAGTCAACAGCCGAAGATTTTCAGGGACATGGATGGAATCCGCAGGGACCGGCCGGCACAGAAAGCAATACCCCTCCGGGTTACAAGGCAAGCGATGATCAGTTTGCCAAATACAACAAACAGGAAAACGTAAGGAACTATGCGATTAACAAATCATTAAAAAAAATACAGCGTGATCCTTTCGATATAACAAACCTTTCAGTGGCAATCGCAATAGACGGCAACCAGAGCCTGCCTAAAAATACTGAAGGCGATTATGATATGGATCCGTTTAAACAGCCTGTCCAGATACCGCTTTCAAAAGAAGAACTTAAACAGGCGGAAAATATTGTAAAGAAATCCATCCACTTTAATGAAGCCCGGGGTGATCAGGTCGCTGTCGAGAATATAATGTTTGACAGAACCAAACAATGGCAGGAGCTTCGCGAAGAATTCATAAAAAAGGAAAGATTAAGAAAAACCCTTCTCGCGGCGTTGATCGGAGTTTTCGCGCTTGTTTTAGGCATAATATTGTTCAGGTTCGTTTCCAGAGAGCTGACAAGAAGAAGAAGGCTGAAAGAAGAACAGCTTGCGCTTGAACAGCAAAAAATGCGTGAAGCTGCTTTAAGGGCTGCTGAGGAAGAAGGAGTTGATGTTGAACTTTCACTCGAAGAGAAAGCAAGGCTTGAACTGCAGAAAAATGCCATTAACCTTGCCAAAGAAAGGCCGGATGAAGTCGCCCAGCTGTTAAAAACATGGCTGGCCGAAGAATAACAAGAAATCAGACAGCAGTTGCTATTACTATAAAAAAACTGGCTTGACTGTTGAATATTCCGATATATATTATTAGATATATATTATAAGAACATATCTTATTAGGCAAACAAAGCCTCTCTCATTTGTTCTTATAAATACTTTTAATTGCTATATTTACCGACTGTAGTCGGAATCGGGAATAATAAAAATCTTAATTCTAGGGGATTGAAAAGTGAGGTAACGGGATGCTTCAATCCAAAAAATCACAACTTACAGGCAGACAAAAAGCCGCTGTATTCTTAGTCTCTCTTGGTTCCGAAGTTTCATCTGAAATATTCAAGCATATGCGCGAAGATGAAATTGAACAGTTAACCTTTGAAATTGCAAGACTTGATAAGGTCGAATCCGACGACAAAGACCGCGTGTTAATGGAATTCCAGGAAATGATGATGGCGCAGGGCTTCATCTCGTCGGGCGGAATCGATTATGCTCGTGAAGTGCTTGAAAAAGCGTTGGGGACGCAAAAAGCCATCGATATAGTAAACAGGCTTACGTCGTCCCTCCAGGTAAGACCGTTCGATTTTATCCGGAGAACCGATCCCAGTCATCTGCTTAACTTTATTCAGGGAGAGCATCCGCAGACCATAGCTTTAATTTTATCGTATCTGGAGCCGAACAAAGCTGCACTGATTCTGTCCGGACTAAACCATCAGATACAGGCAGATGTGGCCAGAAGAATAGCTACCATGGACAGGACATCCCCTGATGTCCTTCGCGAAGTTGAGAGAGTCCTGGAGAGAAAGCTTTCTACGCTTGCCAGTGAAGATTATACTTCCGCGGGCGGCATTGATGCCATTGTTGAGGTATTAAACCAGGTTGACCGCGGTACGGAAAAAATAATCATTGAAGCTCTGGAAGAAGAAGATCCGGAACTGGCAGAAGAAATTAAAAAGAGAATGTTTATCTTTGAAGACATTGTGCTTCTTGACGACAGATCGATCCAGAAAGTTCTGCGAGAAGTCGATAACCAGGATCTCGGCAAGGCTCTTAAAGGAGTTGACGCTGAAGTTCAGGAGAAAATTTACCGGAATATGTCTAAGAGAGCCGCGTCTCTGCTCCGTGAAGATATGGATTTCATGGGGCCCATAAGGCTACGGGATGTTGAAGAAGCACAGCAGAAGATCGTTAATATTATCAGAAAACTCGAGGAGGCCGGAGATATCATTGTGGCAAGAGCCGGCGAGGAGGAGTTAATTGTCTAAGTTAGTTTTTAAACCGAAAGAAATAAAATTTCATCAGATTTTTAAACAAATAGAACTGCCGGAAAAATATCAAAAAAATGTTATTTCTGATGAAGAATATAAAGAGTTCGAAGTTGACGAACAGGGCAACCCGATAGACGTGTATCAGGGCCCGTCTATTGAAGAGATGGAAGCCGAGCTTGAACGCTACAGAAGGGAAACCGAGGAGGAAGTACGCAAACTGCTGGATGATGCCAGGGAAAAAGAAAAAACAATTATCGAGAACGGAAAAGCCTCGGCCTTTAAGGAATTACAGGAAGCTAAAGAACAGATAAAAGTTGAAAGAGAAAAATTTAAAATGGAAACCGACCAGGAAATTGAGCGCGGAAAATATGAAGCTGAAAAAATGATCAAAGAAGCCGAGCTCAAGGTGTCGGAAATTGAACATCAGGCATATAAAAAAGGATATGAAGCAGGCCGTGAAGAAGGTTATAAAGAAGGCCAGGCTGAAGTCATGAGACTGGTTGACAGGCTGGGTACAATCGTTTCAACAGCAGTCGACATCAGAGATGATATTATAAGATCATCGGAAAAACTTATGACAGATATGATACTAATGATCTCCAGAAAAGTAATTAAGGACGAGATCGTGGAAAGACGCGAAGTTGTCATTAATAATATCAAAGAGGCAATACAGAGGGTTAAGGATAGAGACAGGATCGATATTCGCGTTAATTTTGCAGATCTGGATATGACCACTGCACACAAGGATGAACTTATCAGGATGATGGATTCATTAAAGAAAGTCAACATTTACGAAGACAACAGAGTAGACCGGGGCGGCTGTATAATTGAAACAGATGTAGGCGCCATTGACGCAAGAATTTCAACTCAGCTTGATGCGGTTGAGGAATCGATCCGAAGCGCCATTACTCTTTAACGTATAATGTCCGCGGGCAACCGCGGAGTTTCTTTTGAGTACGATGAGACATAACGCTGACGCATCCCCTCGCCCGCGCGAGCATGACGCTTGCCGACACTCTCTCACGCTTCGCGCGGACGGGTGCAAGCAGGCAAAAAACTCAACCGTGTAAGGATACAAGGATAAAAAATGATACAAATTCTCCCCCATGAGAAAATAGATATACTCTCAAAATATAAAGACCTCATAAAACATACAGAGGTTATCAAGTTCACCGGCAGGGTTGAAAGGATTGTAGGATTAACGATAGAATCCAAAGGCCCGGTAGTTAAACACGGGGAACTCTGCAGAATAGAAATTGAAAACGGAGAGCCTTTGTACGCGGAAGTCGTGGGATTCAATAAGGACAGGATCATTCTTATGCCGATAGGCGAAATGAAAGGAGTGATCGCCGGTGCCGAAGTAATCGCAGCCGGATCGTCCCTTTCCGTGCCTGTAGGCAACGAACTGCTCGGCAGAGTAATAAACGGACTCGGCAAACCTCTTGACGGCAAGGGAGAAATATTCACTAAAGAACGATACCCTGTAATGGGGAAAACTCTTAATCCTTTAGCAAGAAGCATCATTGATAAACCGCTGTCCGTAGGCATAAGAGCAATAGACGGCTTAATTACTGTCGGGAAGGGACAGAGAATAGGTATATTCTCCGGTTCCGGCGTTGGTAAATCTATTCTTTTAGGAATGATAGCGCGCTATACATCGGCTGATATAAATGTAATCGTATTGATCGGAGAACGCGGCCGGGAAGTCAGGAACTTTGTGGAAAGAGAACTGGGCGAGGAAGGCCTTAAACGGTCGGTAGTTGTAGTGGCGACATCCGATCAGCCGCCGATGCTCAGAATCAGAGGAGCTTTTTTAGGCCACGCGCTGGCTGAATACTTCAGGGATAAGGGCAAAGACGTCAATCTTATGATGGACTCTGTTACACGGTTCGCCCTGGCGCAAAGGGAAGTCGGCCTTGCCGCAGGCGAACCGTCCGCTACGAGAGGTTTCCCGCCGTCGGTATTCTCTCTGCTTCCAAGACTGCTCGAGCGCTCAGGCACAAAAGAAGGACATGGAAGCATAACCGGCTTTTACACAATACTTGTTGAAGCTGATGACATGAATGAGCCGATCGCTGATGCAGTCAGGGGAATCCTTGACGGCCACATTGTGCTTGACCGTAATCTGGCGAACAGAGGGCATTATCCGGCCATAGACGTCCTTGCTTCTGTATCCAGATGCATGAGAGACGTCATCGATAATGAACATCAGAAAGCCGCGAGCCAGTTCCGAGAACTCCTTGCTTCATATAAGGATGCTGAAGATCTAATCACCCTGGGGGCTTATGCGAAAGGCTCCAATGCACTGGTTGACAAAGCAATAGAAATGATAGGCAGCATAAACGCATTCCTGAAACAGGATATGTACGAAAGGGATACGTTTAAAGATATTTTAGCAAAATTAAAGGGATTATTTACCCAAGAAACAGCACGGCCTCCCAGAGCGGATACAAGGCGGCCGTTTGCCCAGATAAATCAGATAAAGAGGTAGGCCGTTTTTTTAGGAGTTGATGCGTTATAATGAAGAAATTTCAGTTTAAACTGCATAAGCTTTTAGATTTACGGGAGGCAAGAGAAAAACAAATTAAAAATGAACTCGCAGAACTTGTTAATCAGCAGAATATTGAAAGGAATAAACAGATTGAATTACAGCAAAGTATGTCTCAAAGGAAAGAAGCTTTAAGAACATCGATGGTAAAGAAAACCTTTTCGTATAATGAGGTACTGACGTATGAACGCTTTACGGATAATGCCACCAAGGCTATTAACATTGCCGAAACCAAAATACGGCAAATGGAACCGGCAATACAAAGAGTAAGAGGAAGATTGATGGAAGCCTCAAAAGAAAAAAAAGTTGTGGAGAAGTTAAAGGAAAGAAAATACAGGGAATATTTATATAACTTAAACAGAGAAATAACAAAAGAAAATGATGATACTAATCAGAAAATCTATCTTAAAAAACGCGCTGATGATTTATATCAATAAATTTATAACCGGAGGCATCAGATGCTTCAGGACATGAATATAGTTTTAAACAGAATCAATGAAATTCAAAAACGTTTCAGTTCCAGCAGAAATTATTCATTCAATGTTGAAAACAATGCACAGAACAAAAATTTTGCCGAGACTCTAAATGAGCAGATAACCGCTGTCAATAAAAATGAAAAATTAAAAAACAGCACAGAAATCCCGGCTTCTCTCATAAAAGATATTGCAAAGGATTATGCGGTAAAAAACGGCCTGCCGCCTGCTCTCGTCGATGCGGTTATAAAAGTTGAATCCGGATATAATCCGAAAGCTGTTTCCCCTAAAGGCGCTGCAGGACTTATGCAGATTATGCCTGCTGCTTTAAAAGATATGGAAGTAACAGATCCATTTAACATTAAAGAAAACATACAGGCAGGGATCAATATATTAAAAAGACTGATGGATAAATATGAATGGGATTTAAAAAAGGCGCTTGCTGCCTATAATGCAGGCGAAAAGGCTGTTGATAAAAAAGGAGATATACCATCAATTACAGAGACAAAGGAATATGTGAAAAAAGTCATTGATGCCTATATTCAAAATATCAAATAATACACACCTCAATGAATTATTCATTAAGGTAACAATATTGTCATAATGGAAGTATAATATGAAAATGACAACTGAAAAAGCCAAAATCATTTATCTTTTAATACTTATAGTATTTATTATAATTGTAGGTATATTCTGGCTTGACTACATAGGGCTGATAAACATACACAAAGTAATCAGGTCATATACTGATCGCGATGCCGTATCCGTACTGAATGCGTCTGATGATGAACCTTCTCTTATTGAGCGCGAGGAGTTTGAAAAGCAAAAGGAAAAATTCAATGGAAGGGTCGAAGAATTAGACAAACGGGAAGCATCTATCGAACAGACGGAAAAAGAGCTGGATAAAGAGAAGGAGAAACTTCAGGAAATAAGGAAGGGGCTGAATCTCGAAAAAGAAAGAATTGAGAAAGAAAAAAGCATGTATTCCGGCTACAAAAGAAATGTTGCCGATCTTGCGCAAAAGATATACAGCATGAGGCCGGAAGAAGCGATCCAGATAATATTAAACTGGGAGGATACTCTTATAATAGATGTCCTCCGACAGATAGATGCCGATGCCGCTGACGCAGGCAAGATGAGCATTTCATCATACCTGATCTCGCTAATGCCGAGGGATAGAGCAAGCCGGATTACTTATTTAATGACGCAGCTTTAATTTATCATGGCATTACTGAAGAAGGATATAAATACCGAATGCCATACATCGCTTAAAAAAACCGCTCGACACTTTTTAAAATTAATTTTTATAGCTATAGCGCCGCTTGCAATAATTTCGGTTTTATCAGCTTCTGCTGATGAGGCCGATCTATCTCTTTTTAACGAAATAATAAAAGCTAATATGGGAATTATATCAATAGACGCGGAAATAGTTCAATATATAACTACCCCCGATCATTCCAAAGAAATTTTTAAGGGAAGATATAAAGCTGATAATCAAGGGCGGTTCAGGATCGATTATACAGCCCCCTCAAAGCAGACAGTATTGAACAATGGCCGTGCCCTTTACTGGTATTTCCCTGATGACAACATTCTGTATATTTTAGAGAATGGCAATGCCGGCCGGAAAGATCTTAAAGTCAATCCGCTCCAGGAATTTTTAAATAAAAATTTAAGCAATCAATTTAAAGTAATCTATAGAGGAAAACATTTTTACGGATTTTTCAAAACAGCGCATGAATTCATCGTTAAAGATAATAAGAACGAATTGAATTTTAATATCCGTGTAGATGCGAAAACCAAAATGCTGATTTCCAAGATCATTACGAACATCACAGGCCAGGAAATAATTAAAGAAATATATGAAAACCACAAAAAGATTAAAAATATATTCTTTCCGTCAACAATAGACATTTACGCAAGAACCGACAAAGGCATCACCAGGAATACCACTGAATATTCAAAAATCCGCCTAAACTATTCTGTTCCGGACTCCCTGTTTGAAAAAAAATTCCCTGAAAACGCAAAGAAAAAATATTTACGATGAGGATGATATGCAACATGATAACTCTTTATCGCGCCTTTCTTCTAAAGTATTTTTATGTCTGCCCGCAATATCTTTTATTATGATTTTGTGCAACAATCTTTCCGCAATTGAAATTAAACGTGTGGATATCATCGGAAGCTCAATTGAACTTGAAACAAGAGAATATGTAAAATCAATAAAAGGTGATCTATCCAACAAAGATATTGAAGCAATCGGCGTCAGGGTAACAAACGAATATCACGAAATGGGCTATACTACCAGCTATGTAAAAACGCTGAGAGTGCGTAATGACGGAGTTCTTGAAATCCATGTAAATGAATCAAGGATAGCTGCCATAAATATAACAGGCATTACGGGAAAAGAGAAAAATGAAATCGAGCTTTCATTCAGTATTTTGACCGGATATATTTATAACAGATCCGAGGTAGAAAGAAAAGCCGAAGCAATCAAACGCCTGCATAATCTAAGCTCTGTTAAGATTTACCCTATAAATTACGAAAACACCGGAGATGTCTTTCTGTCAATAAAAGCCTCAAAAAAAAGTGCAGGTGATTTTTACGGCGGCATCGGCCTTGAACCGATTTACGGCATTTCCCCTTCAATAGGATACTATCACCCGTTTACCGATACTGCACTTGATATTTACGCTAAAGCCGGGTACAGAGAAGGCAGATTCAGAAGAGCGGAAGGCGACCTGAAATTCTTTCTATTCCCGGACAGTAATCCGCGGGGTATCTACCTGGGAACGAACATAGCCATGTTTGTTGAACGCTGGGAAACGCTGGAATCGGACTATAAAAGATTATCACTGTCGCCGATACTTGGGTACAGGGCGATATATCAATATTTTATTATTGACTTGTATGCCAATGAAATTATTTCCGATATTTCGGATTATAAAGCTGAAGAAGAAAAATTCCGCGATTACGACACCCGGCTGACTCTTGAAGTTGAAGTATCCAACAAAGCAAATCTGCTTTCAAAAAAAGATGCAACCGGCCTTCAGCTTACAGCTTCTTCCGGCAAAAGCGATTTAAGCAAAAAAATCTATGCTATTTTATCAGGCGAGTTCAGGAGCACGCTTTCGCCCTTTTCAAAGCTGAGGATAATTCCACAGATGTATTCATATTACACAACAATGGATGAACGCTATTTCTGGCAGTATGTTTACGATAAAAGACTAATGGGATTCTTTGACGATTATACAGCTTCCAAATGGAAGAACACGGCAGGGCTCGATATTGAGCTGGAAATCGTTCCGCAGTTTATTTATGCAGGACCTTTTGTCAACACAGGGTATTTCCTTGACGAGGAACTGGAATGGAAAAGCAGAACAGGTGGCGGGCTTATGGGCCTTATTGAATTTAAGAATTCGCACATAGGAATTTATTTCGCATGGGATCTATCCAAAGATCCGTCTAAAGGCGGATTTTCAATAATCGCTGGCGGTAACTTTTAAAAAAACTATTGATTTTTACAGCCAAATACAATTTAATCTTTACAGGAAATATATTTTCAACAAATCTATTTCCTTTTTGAATGGATCTTGCTAATTTTTCGATCTGCTTTTTACAACTTGACTTATTAAAAGATTTCGCCATATAATAAAATCATCAGCGGCAGTTCCTGATTAAATAGACTGTCCGAATTGAATCTTTAAATAAATTTCCAAACAGGAGAAAACACTATGAACGGGAGTAAAATAAAAACAAGACTTATGAAAGCGAATGATTTTGAGGCTGTTGTGCGGATTGACGAGAAGATACTCAAGGTTTCCCGGCGGCAGGCCTATAAACTTAAGTTTGAAAAACTGGTGACTGCCAAAGATAATGTGCCCACCTCCCTTGTAGCAGAGGATGAAAACGGAACGGTAGTCGGATTTGTCATGGGAGAGCTCTTCATCGGTGAATATGGCGATCTGCAGGAAAGAGCAGCGCTGGATACAATCGGCGTTGATCCGGATTACAGGCACAAGGGTATCGGCAAGCAGCTGATCAAAGAATATTTTGACCATTTAAAAACACTCGGAGTCCGAAGGTTACACACACTGGTCCGCTGGAACGATGCCGAGCTGATACGTTTCTTCGGCGAAAACAAATTCAGCCCATCCGAAATCATCAACCTTGACAGAAGCATTTAATGCCGGCAAAAGCGGTAAAACGCTCCCCCCAATTTTAATCCTTTTGATTACCGCGAATATAGTTTTCCGCCATGCCGCATGAAAAATGGGTTTGTGAAACCAGGTGCATTCCATATAGAACGCACCTTTTCTGATACTACTATCCATCAATAACAAAGGAGTTACTACATCCGGACCGTCCATAACCTCATAAGTCTTTTCCATTTCCACGGGTTTTTTAATAATGTACTTTTTAAATCGGGAACTCATTTTTATTTCCTCCTTCAATGAATAAGTGCACGCTAAAAAACTCTGCGTATTTATAATAATTTTTTAGTCAATAATTCAGTTTAGTGTTTTTACTGAATCCATTTTAATCATCGGCACGAGAAGCAATAATGAAAGGAGCGAACCTGCCATGGCCAGAATAAATGCCCATAAATAACCGCCGCCAGCAGCATCTATAATCCTGCCGCTAAGTACAGGAGAAATTATTGAGCCTAAACCGTGAAATACAGTCCAGAGTCCGATAATACTTCCGGAATATTCCTTAGGGAAGAAATCACGCGCAGAAGCTGCATAAACAGCCCAGAGTGTCCCATAACCGATACCGAAAATCATAGAAAAAATAAACAAGCCGGAAAATCCCCGGGCATAGGCCATGCCGAGTGTCCCTAAAGCAGTAAGCAGTCCGCAAAGCATCATGATTCTAATCCTTCCTGTTTTATCAGAGATATAGGCCAGTATCAGTTTGCCGATTGTGCCTGCGACAGCGATAACTACAAGAAGACCTGCAGCAGATGCATAGGGTATAGTCAATTCCTGTGTTGCATAGGTAGTCAGGAATGTAAAAGGAGTGAGTATAGAGAAACTGATGAACAAATAAGAAAAGCCGATTAAATAAAATTTTGAATCATGAAAAATCGCTTTATATGCTTCTTTAACCGGAATCCGCACCTTTTGAATATTTTCCTGCTCCCGGGTATCTATCCGGCCTTCTGGTTGACTTTTCACAAGGAAAAAATTCATTCCCGCCACGACTAATGCTGTTATTCCGAGACTGACCCATACGGATCTCCAGCTAAAAGCTCCTATAATGACCGGTATTATAATACTCCACACTGCAATGCCCGCGGTAGTCCCAAGATCCACAACTGAAATTATAACACCTCTTCTTTCCGGACTGACCCATCGCATTACAACCGTTACAACCGCAGCCCAGCATGCAGAATGGCCGATCCCGGTTACTGCGAAGAAAACAGATGCCTGAACAACTGAGGAAGACAAAGACATAAGGCAGGCGCCAGCACCCAGAATAGCCACAAATATCGTAAGAATCGTCTTTATGTCGAATCTGTCTGCCATAACACCGAATATCGGAGCAAGAATAGTATAGGTGATAAAATAGGCAGAGAAAATAACTCCTGCCTCGGTTTTCGATATTGCCAGTGAAGACAACATATCAGGTAGAACTAACCCATATGAATATCTGATGGAAAACGCGATGAAAAGAGTGAAAAAACCCGCAACGATAACACCAATGGCACGCTTTGACATAATTTTCTCCACGGATAATAAATAGACTTGTTTCTTTTCTCATAATATCGTATATATAATACTTGAGAATTTACTATTTTAATCGGATTTTATAAGATTTATTCCTTAATGATCAAAAAAGGCAATTGAGTTAAGAAACAAGTCTAATATTTTTTATTTTCTCTCAGCCTAAATGCTATTTTTCTTTTTTTGAATCAACATACTTGTTGAGCATCAAAAATGACAGCAGTGTAATTAACACTCCTGCAATTAATGATAGCCATATTACTGATTCATTATTCATTACATCTATACTATCAAGAATCATCCAGAAACTTCTAAAAATCAACACAGACGCAAAAATAAGAAGAAATTCGAAAAAAACAATCTTGTATGGCTTCATTCTATACCTCTTAAATAACTTTTTTATTTATTAAAAAATTTGAATTCTCCATAGGAAGACTGAATTTATTTTTTTTGATTCATAGAGTTTGTATTTTTCCCGACAGGGAATGTTATAGTGAATGTTGTTCCGCCTGATTTTATGCAGTCATCGACAGTTTTACAATGAATGCACTGTGAGATACTGCCTGGACATATATCTCTATCTGTGGGTATATAAACGCATCGCGCACTATTCAGAGAAATCCCGAATCCATATCGCTGTGCATAATATTTCATACGGAGAAGACCAAGGCCTTTTCCGCCTGCCCCGAAATCAAAGGGCTTTTTTGTTGAATATAAATCCGTCTCCTTTGTATGAAACAGACCATCGAGAATCAAGTCCCGGTTTTCTTCGGTTATGCCGATACCCCGGTCCATTACATGAAGTAAAACACCGGCATCATTCTCTTCTATACTTAATTCAATCATCCCGCCATCGGGGGTGTTTTCAATTGCATTTTTAATTAGCGTTTCTGTAATATTCCTGAGTATTAACGGATCTATAAAAATAAAAATATTACGCCCATTCACTTTAAACTGAAGGTTTCTGTGTGCGGCAGTTACTTTTATCTCTTCTACAATTGAAACGACGGCTGTATAAAGATTAATTAATTGAAATGATGCACTGCTTCCTGCAAGATACCTGTCTGTCCATTCCTTGAGAATTTCCCAGTGTAAACGTATCGATTCCGGTATTTCCGATAGATTTTCCATTCTTTTCAGAAGACGGTCGAGGTCTCCTAGTACTATTCCTGCCTCAACTTCCTGTGATACTCTGAATATCTCATCAGTTTCCCGCGATATATCAAGAAGACGCTTTATATTTCTCTCCAGAACTTCAATTACGATTTCAAGGTCGGAAGACATTCTATCTTTAAATTTACGTTTTAAAATCCTGACAGTTCCCTGAATAACCGCGAGAGGCGTTTTAAGTTCATGAGAGACATGATTCACGGCTTTGGTTTTTGCCTTATTTAAACGCTCCAGCTCTTTATGGGATTTCACAAGTGATTCTTCAGCGCGTTTCCTTTCCGTAACATCTCTCAGATAAATAAGATAGACTGACATACCCCGATAAGTAATACTGGCAGCGGAAATTTCCGCATAGAGTATATCTCCTTTTGTAGTGAGCCCCTTGAATTCGTAGCGGGACGGCACAGATTCTCCGCGCTGCCGCCTGTTGATGATGTCTGTTACCATTTTTATATCATCCGGATGGATAGTGGGTTTTATCGATTTTCCGATGATTTCTTCAGGGCTTTCGAATCCGAACATCTTAATATACTGCCTGTTTGCATACTGGCAAATTTCACCCTGAAGAATTAAAATACCATCATTAGAATTTTCGATGGCGATGCGGTATCGTTCCTCGCTTTCCAAAAGGGCTTCCTCTGTAGTTTTGCGCTCTGTAATGTCAAGCATGGTGCCTTCGTATGAAATTGTTCTGCCGTTCTTATCGCGGAAGGACATGACATTTATGGATACCCAGTGTGTTTTTCCGTTTTTAATTCGCAACCGGGCCTCAAAGTTTTGAACAGAACCGGATTTGCGGAGAAACTCAATTAATCTTGCGTGGTCTAATGGATCTACAAAAAGCTCCCTGGCAGAAATCGAATGCATGATCTCAACGGGAGAGTCGTACCCGTGTATGCGGGCAAAGGAAGGATTGGCCTGTGTGAAACGGCCTTCACGATCTGTCTGGAATATGCCTTCCTGAGCGTTTTCAAATATATTTTTATATTTTGCTTCCGTTTCTTTGAGAACAGTTTCCAGTTCTTTCATTTCTGTTGCGGACCTCAACGAATCGGTGCCCGGCTGAACGATTTCAGGAATTTTTAAACCGGATTTATCATCTTTTTTAATTTTTTTCATTTATCAATACCTTCCTGAAAATCCATATTATTACAATACATTTTTAAATTTTCTATGATGATTTATCTGAATAATCTCTCCCTTTATTCTATCTAATTCGTATGCCCATACCTCTGCTTCGTCCATCCGAATACTCCGGCATTCGCATATTTTACAGGATTCAATTGATTATTTTGATACGAGGTTGATGTTAGTTCCATACTCCCTCCCATACTTTCAATTGTAATACAGAAAATGAATCACAACTTACATGTTATTACAAAAATCAATAAATTACAGGAATAAAATATGCAACTATTAATAAAACGAAAACAATTGTTAAAATGATTATCATTGGAGATAATTTTTGTTCTTTTCGTCTTTTGAAATATGTTAATTGCCAAATTAAACGCCAAAACCAAAAAATGGATAATAGAAGATTTATGCCTTCTGCAAGTCCGGCGCTCCTGCTTAATTCATCGGCATAAATGATCGAAAAAATGCCTATCATGAAAAATAAAAGCAGCAATGCTAAATGCACAGTATAAAAAATTCCGGCCGCAGCTTTTCATGGCCGGACTACTTTCCCGTGTTGAAATTTCAGGTTAAGTGACAATACCTGATTTTAAATTATCGTCATTTACGGTGAATAAGATCGTTGTATTGATTTGCAGGTAATATATGATATGTTCCGGCAGCTGTTGTGCATGCCTCATTCTTATTGTTCGAGAGTGTTGCCTGCATATTGACTTTTGATCCTTCTTTTGAAATTACCCGGCATGTAACACTGATTTTCCCGGAACCAATGTATGTCGGCTTTAAAAATTTAAAACTAACTACAGAAGTAACTCCCATTTCTTTCGTGAAAACATAGCTGGTCCATCCCATTATTTCATCAAGAATACCCATTTGGATAGCTCCATGGAGTATGTTACCCAGACCTACAAAATGTTGAGCTGGCAGGTATTCGGTTGATGCTTCCTTCTTTTCCTCATCCCAATAGAATTTAAGCTTTAGACCTATCCTGTTTTCACTTCCGCAGAAAAAACAATTATTGTCAGAATAAGGATTTTGTATTTCTTTTCTCATAAAATGAACCTGCTTAAAGGGATTTTACTCCAGGCCTGAAAATCAGCCGTCAATTACCTGTCCTTGCCAGCCATTCTTCAGCTTCAATAAAATTTTTAAATACATTGATATTTTGCGGCATTTTAATAGAAACCATATCATACATTCTTCCCTTACCGAAAGTAAAATCACTTGGTGTAATTATTGCAATTTTTACTTTTCCGCTCTCAGAAAAAATATTTTGTATCTCAGCTAAATCCAGGTCAAATTTCCTATTACCAATCGGTTTGTTGATGGAACTCATATCCCATAGAATTCCAACATCAGGCGGATAATCATCAGAATCAATAATATTCTTTAATACATCAGTAAATTCACCTGAACTCATTTGATCTAATATAGTTGCATGCAAAATTTTTCTTTCCGGATTATATTGTAATGCAATCGACATTATTAAAACCTCCGAATTCCTTTATTAAACTTGTTCCATTTCTAAACAATAAACAAAACAGTCATCTCAAGATGATCATCAACAGCATAAGGTTGATTTGATAATAAAGATACAAAATCCATAAATTTTTCACTTTCTAATAAATAACAGTAATGATTCGCTTTGGACGAAATAAATATTTTTTTCCATTACTTATTCCATTTCTTCTTTGTAAAGACTTTTTATGCAATATCAATAAATTAATCAATATTAGAAATAGAGTTGTTGCATAACTCAATATAACATATGAGAAGTCCGGATAAATTCCCTCCCCCGCCTGCGGCGGGGGAGGGAATTTATCCGGACTTCTTAGTTTTACAACAAGTCTAATATACACTGAAAGGAGTAATGCCAGAAATAAATCCGATATACATTTTATATTTAATGAATATTTTTTTGAACCATCTCAGGATTAAATTGAACAAAAGCAAGAGTGAAATATATTACTAACTTTTTGAGATGGGTTCCAAGAAAACACTCTTTAATATTAATTTACCAAACCGGATGCATATAAGAAAGTCTATAGTTAGGTTCATTAATATTCCCAACATTAAGCTGTAAATTTTATAAAATGTTCGCCTATGGCCAACGATGAAAAATTATATCTGCCTTTAATCTGTATCAGGGAATCCTTAGTGTAAAAAATTACATGTGTAAGATCATCTTTATAACGCCATCGGTCAAAGTCTATATCTTCATTGTATAAAGAAGTCTTGCACAACAACATTCCGTTTTTATTCAGAAGCGACCTTAATAGTTTAAACTCATCTGCAGGATTTTTAAAATGTTCAATAACTTCACAGCATACAATATAATCATAGGGATATTTAAGTCTTTCAGTATTATTCCAGAAAAACGGATCATATAATTCAACATTATAACCGCTGTCGCGTAAAAGCATTGTTATTACGGGACCTGTACCAGCGCCGAAATCCAGACCTTTATTATCCTTTGAATAATTCTGTTTAACTTCTGCAACAAGAGGATCAACAAACTTCTGATACCTGATATCATGTATATCATTATTATGCTCAAGGTATCTTTTTCGCTCATCATCTGGCGACGGATGATACCGCGGATCAAGTAAAACTGCGCCGCAGCCGGAGCAGGCATAATATACCCTTTCTTTTATTCTTTTAAAAATAAATGCTTCGCCATCACATAGTGTACATTCGAGGCTCATCATCATATCTATACAATTTTTTCCTGAAAAAGAGTACAGGATTCATCAAATCGAAAATTTGAAAGCATTATGATAATTACCATGATGAATAATGTATTGGTCACTAAACCGATTGTATCATCGGAAATTGCTCCAGGCATATCTAAATCCTTTACACGGAAATTACCGCCGAAAATTCAGCAGCGAGCTTCTTATATATAACAAGTCTCTTTGTAGAATCCGCGACAACACAAAAAAATCTTCTGCTGTGCAACCAGTAAGACTTTTCTTTACACGACTTACTGTTGACAATCATATAATTCATATTCAAAAACCTGTCAATTTAAAATCTCACACTCCATTTTAAATTCAGGTCTCAGGCATTCAATTCATCTGCTTTTATCTTGACAAATAAGTACAGTTAAATTGAATGGCATTTTATAAAAATTCACAGGAAATCAATGACCGACAATTTAACTTATGAAATATCTCGCAGACGCACATTTGCCATTATATCACATCCGGATGCCGGCAAAACCACGCTGACAGAAAAACTATTGCTTTACGGGGGCGCTCTGGAACTGGCCGGTTCTGTCACAGCGAAAAAAAAACAAAGAGAAACATCATCGGACTGGATGGAGCTTGAAAAGAAAAGAGGCATATCCATATCCTCAACCCTTCTGCAGTTCGATTATAAAAACTTCAGGCTTAACCTTCTCGATACGCCCGGACACAAGGATTTTTCAGAAGATACTTACCGTGTACTCATGGCTGTTGACGGAGTTATCATGGTAATAGACGCAGGCAAGGGTATTGAAAGCCAGACCCGAAAACTATTTGAGATATGCAGAAAGCGAGGCATACCTATCTTCACATTTATGAACAAACTTGACAGGCCGGCTATCCCGCCTCTTGAGCTGATTGACCAGCTTGAAAAGGTTCTTAACCTTCACGCTTATCCCGTGAACTGGCCTCTGGAAAATGGTGTTTTTTTCAAGGGTGTATACGATCGCATGAACAAAGAGGTACATCTTTTTGAAAGGGTACCGGGCGGCTCTTACAGGGCACCTGTATCAATACATGATCTGTCTGATCCGCTGGTAAAAAGTATTCTGAATGAATCGGTATATAATCAAATAGCGGAAGAGCTCGAACTGCTGGATGTTGCGCATGCAGGTTTTAACAGGAATGAGGTTCTGCTCGGCAATACTACCCCTGTGTTTTTCGGAAGCGCTGCCAATAATTTCGGGGTTGAACTGCTTCTCAAAGGATTTTTAGAACATTCGTCCGGGCCTGCTCCGCGTAAAGCAAAAAGCGGCGAAGTACCGCTTGACAATCCGGCTTTCTCGGGATTCGTGTTCAAGGTCCAGACAAACATGAATCCTATGCACAGGGACCGTATGGTCTTTGCCAGAATTTGTTCGGGTAAGTTTAACCGCGACCAGACTGTTTTTCATTCACGACTTGGCAGGGAAATAAGGCTGTCAAGCGTGCACAATGTTTTCGGCCGTGACAGAGAAACTATCAACGATGCATATCCGGGCGATATTCTCGGCTTTGTCACGAACACTCCTTTTCAGGTGGGCGATACAATCAGTTCCGATCCTGATATAGTATTCCATGAGATCCCGCGTTTCGCTCCGGAATGTTTCGCATATATACATAATGTCACCGCATCAAGCTACAAGTCTTTTCGTAAAGGATTTGAACATCTCCTTGCCGAAAATCTGGTACAGCCTTTTCATCTGGCCGGTCATCCCGGCAATCTGCCTCTTCTGGGAGCTGTCGGGCCTTTGCAGTTTGAAGTATTACAGTACCGCCTTAAAGATGAATATAATGCCGAATCCAGGCTGGAAACAATGCCGTGGACTTGCCTGCGATGGCTTGAAGAGCCTTTGGATGATAAAATACTGAAGGAAATTCTCCCGTACGGAGCAGCTTCGGGCAAAGACTTTGAGGGACGGCAGGTCATTCTTTTTACAACAGATTGGTCACAGCAGTATTTTTCGAATAAAAACCAGTCAATTAAACTGCTCGATTCTCCATTGTAAGGCGGCTATCAGCAAAAGTGTCTGCATTGTCCCGAAGCCGGTCTCTTAACTCTTTTACAATTTGATCCGCGTCATTTTTGTTTGAGCAATCTCTATTTTAATATTCGTCTATGATTAATCTTCCTTCTTGATTTCTATGTACATATTCGTTAAACTCCATTTGAACTAATTTTTCACCTACAAGTTTTAATTTATATAATGTTAGCCCACCGGCATATATTTCTGCATCGTCATCAAACATTTCTAATTGTTTCCTTAACTCTCCGACTGAAATCCCAAAGTAATCCATATAACCTCCATGATTATTTCCTGACTATATTAGGCAACAAATTCTACCCGATATTTTTAAATATAAGGAATTTGTAAATTTTTACATTCCTATTCATCCAGATCAAGTCAGCCTACATAGATGTTCTTGTACTGAGCAGCTGGGATTTTGGAAGCAGCTTCGTTAATAATTACATATTTTGATTTACATCCTGCTAAAAATACCGCTATTAACAATAATGCCGGACAGATAATTGATTTTTGCATCTTACTTGCCTCCTTCCGATAAATAGTATAATTTAATATTATAAATTTTAAAAAGCAATAATTATTATTCACGATTATTCATCGATTCCACCTATAAAAGTCGTCAAAATATATCTTGACGATGGGGTGCGAAGGTATATATAAATTTTTTATATTGAAAGGAATTTAAAAAATTATAATGTTATAAAATATTATTGATTGGATTAAACCAAAAAAAATACAGTTAAGGTTAAATAAGGATTCTTATGAAATATGGCAATAAAATTTCAATTTCGGGTTATGTATTTATATTTTTAAATTTCATTTTTTTAACTTACCTGCTTATTTTTAATAAAAGTTATTTAAATAAAATAGCTACAGAA
>JAFGSG010000077.1 GCA_016934735.1 Spirochaetota bacterium
ACCATATACTCCACAAGCTCTTTAAAGTCCATTAGCACCTCCAGCGGGAACATTGCCATTTTTGAATTTTTTCCAAATACCTGCTTTTTTTAACAATCGTTCGATTGTTCCGGTCGGCACTGCGCCGGCCTTAAGCCAGTTAATAACACGATTCTCGTCAACAGCGAATTGCTCTGCCTTCGAAATGGGATGATATTTCCCGAGATATTCAATTACTTCTCCATCTCTCTTTTTTTTGCTGTCAACTGCCGCTACTCTGTAAAATGGTTTCTTTTTTGTTCCTATTCTCTGTAATCGTATTTTTACCGACACCTTATTAACCTCCAAATTATCTCAAAGGGCTGATTATTTATTACACTACTTTTTTGTCAATAATAAATAGAAACTGTTTTAAAAATAGTTATTAAGTATAATAATCAGCTTCTGTATATATTTAATACTAAAATACCGGATTTGCAATAAAATTAATTAAAATCCGGCTCAATCCAGATTGTTTCAATTACCTTTTTATTATTTGTTATACTGATCTTAGCCTTCCCTTTTCTTTTAAAGATAAAATCTATTTTCCATCCGGGTTTCATTTTCCTGGAAAATCTAATTCTTTTTGAACTGCTGTCGTCTATATAAGCTTCGAATATCCCCTCTTTTTCATCGGATGGAACAGTATAAGTGACTCTCTCATAAGCTGCATATGGCTTTTCTCTTTGAGGATAATAATAAACTTTTAGCTTTACAAGCATACCAGCCTGAATTGATTCTCCGGCCCCGGGGTTATGCGATACAATAATCCCGGATTTAGATTCACTATCGGTTATGATTATCTCTTCGGAGATACCCAGCCCCCTGGAAAGCAGAAGATCAAATCCTATATCGACCGACTGGGTGCGCAAATTGGGCATTTTCATTTCCCCTTCAACTTTGCCTGATGAGACTAATAAATTTACTTTTCTGTCGGGCGAGATCTCTTCACCCGGTTCAGGATTTTGTTCTATCACAGTACTTTCCGCTATAGTGTCTGAGGGAATGTAAGAGATTACCCCTGTTCCGACAGCATAGGATCTGTCATTATAATTAATATTTTTCAGTTTATTTACGGCAAACGGCAGTTTTGACCCCACGAGGTTGGGTACCGGCAGATATACTTTGCTTCTGCTGACAACAAGTTTTATTTTTTCTCCCTCGAAAACAATTTTACCGTTTTCAGGATATTGATCTAAAATAATGCCGTTATCCATATCGAACACTTCATAAGGTTTAATTTCAGGAACAAATCCTTTTCTTACCAGGCTGTTGTAAACATCTTCAAATCTTTTGCCGACAACATACGGCACTGTCACCTCTTTATCAGATTTTGTCAGGAAAAGAAGAATTATTGATGAAATGAATAAATACAGGGATAATCCTATAAATAATATCACAGCAAGACGTGCAGCCATCCTGAACATCCGTTTTCTTCTTTCCTTTTTTTCAACAGCTGCATCCATTTGTTTATCCTATATGACAGCAGGAGCGGGTAATTATTCGCTTCTGTAAGCCTGTAAAACGTATTTTCATTATTATATTTTAATATACTAAAGAAATATTTCATTATTTTGTAAATAACAAAATAATTAATTATTCCTGTTATGATTAACTAAAATCAATAGACATATCGATAAATTAATTATAGCCTGAAAAGTATAATTCGGACATATTAAATGGTTAAAATATTACTAACAGCAGATGTACATCTGGGCTCGGAAATTGAAAGGTTAGCTGTGCCGGAAGATTATAGGTTAAAGACATTTAAAAAATTGTCTTTTCTTGCCAAATCGCATGATATATTAATAATTGCCGGCGATCTTTTTCATGAAAACAGTATTAACGAAAGAACAGTCAATTTTGCATCTGAGGAATTTAAAAATTTAAGAGATTGCGGGGTTGAAATCGTTTATACTCTGGGCGAGCACGAACTAAACAGCAATGATACCTCTTTGTTATCCGGGCTTAATGTTTCAAAAATGTTTTCAGACACCGGGAGTCTTGAACCTTATCAATTTACAAAGGATAATCAGCAAATATTTATTTACGGCCTTCCGGCTTATAATACACATGATATTACCGGGATTAAAAAATTATCAGAGTACGGATTCCATATCGGCGTATTTCACGCGGATTTTTATAATACTGAAGAAAATAAAACACCGAAAATACGTATGATTGAGAAAGATGATATTATGTCGTTAAATCTGGATTTCTATGCGCTCGGCCATAATCATCAATTCAGGTTATTCAAATCCAACGGCAGATACATAGGGGCATACCCCGGAAGCCCGGAAGCAGTCAACTTTGACGAGAACGGGGACAGATACGCTCTTTCAATTACTATAAAAGGCAATGAAATACACCAGATTAAAAGACTAACTGTCAATTCGCTGAAATTAGAGAGCTTTATTTTCGACTGCACAAATACCGGCAATTTTAATTCAGTAATGGATGTTTTAAACGAAAAAAAATCCGAAGGGAAAATAGTAAAAGTTCAATTAACCGGTAAAAGAAATTTCAAACTTGACCGCGAAGACATATTGAAAATAAACAATGAAAACAAACATATATATATTGAGGATAAATCGTTTCCGACAATTAATCTATTCCTGGAAAAATTTGCAGATGAGGAATCATTGAGAGGGGAATTTTTTAACATTTTAAAATGGAAAATAAAAAACAACGAACTACCGCCGGAAATTGATATGGATATCTTTTCCGGAATAATTAATAAAATAATTAATTCAGGCTCTTATACGTTGGAGGATCTATGCAGCTACTGGAATGCATAGTTTCAAAAGCAGGGCTATTTAATAATATAAACCTGAAATTCGATAAAGGCCTTACTGTAATTTATGGCAGGAATGAGTCAGGTAAAACATTGATTGCAAAAGCAATAATAGATACTCTCTGGGGAGAATTCTCAGGAAATTATTCACTTAACGGCAATACATGGGATAATATGTATTCCGAAGTATCATTTAATAATTCATTCGGCAGATACAAATTTATTAAGAAGAATAAGGACTTGTTTCTGATAAATTTTACTAATACCGATGAAGATGCTTTTGGAAAAGAAAAAGAAATATTAAAAAGAGACACTGATAAAAGCATAAATTCCGATAATGACGGAACCTGGTTTGTAAAACTATTTGAATCAACGAATGACAGGGAAACAGCGAGGCTGTTCGACAAAGTCGACATTCAGACATTTATGGAAGTATCCTATCTCGCCGACCCTATCAATATAACCAATAACGGAAAACCCGGCTGCAGTAATGTTCAAAAATTTATATTGAACGACAACAGCGGTTTCTACACTCTGTATGAAAATATTACGGATACTTTTAATTCCAACGGGACAACAGGCAATGCAAACAATTCAATTATTAACGAAATATTAAAAAAAGAGATTGAGATACAAAAAATAAATAAAAAATTACAGATTTACGATATTCAGAATTTAAAGTCGGACCGCATTAATAAAGAAAAGACCAGGCTGATTAAGGAATCAAAAAAATTATACAATGAGTTGTACAAAATCAGGAGCGATAAATCCAGGCTTTTGAATGTTCAGAATTATTTAAAGAACCTTTCAGATATTGATGCAGCAAAAGAAGAAAAGAAAAATGAGAAACAAATTGAACAGCAAAAAACAGACTCTATAATAAAACTGGAAGAATATATTAAAGATCACTATCCTCAATTCCATAATTTTGAAGAGAAAAACATTAAAAATCTGAAAAAAATTCAGGAAACCTACAGGGAAGTGAGAGATGTTCATGAAGAAATCGAAAACTTTTATTTATTGAGAAGCGATAAAAAAAATAAATTTAAAAATATTATTTTTATTATTAATATTTCATCAATATGTATTTTAAGTGCATTTATGGGGATTTCGAGCCTTGCTTTCCCGATACAATTCCTGAATGTATACAAAATTCATTGTGTTATAGGGCTGCTTTCATTATCGATTTCGAGCTCCCTTTTATTCCTTATTTATTATATTTTAACCTCAAGGTCAAACGACTTAAAGCGCATTATGAGAAAAAAATCCGATGTGGAAAAAAAGCTGGAGGAAACTTTACATAAAAACAACATTACTCTGAACGAATATAAACTTGAAGCCATTTACGAATATCTTGTAAAATATTTTGAAGAATACGGCGAATATTCAATAAGCCAGACCGAACTTTTAAACATGAAGGAATCGCTGAAGGGGAATGATTACATTAAGACAATTGACGGTGAAATCGATAAATTAAACAATGATAAAACAATTCTCAAAAACGAAATTGATAAAGAATTAAAATTATTGGATGAAAGCATCTCTTTTGAAATCGACATTGTTAAAATCAATAAATTACTACAAAGTAAAAACCACAAAATCAGGAATCTGAAAGAAAGCATAAACAATAATAACAAAATCATATCACAAATTGAAAAAGAAATATGTATTAGTGATGAACAGGCAAATGAGATTAAAGCCTTTAATGAGGAAAAGGCTAATATTCAGAATTCATTGAGCGTGCTTAATAATTATAAAATTTCAATCATTTATCTTGTTGATCTGCTTAAAGAAGCAATTGCCAACAGGGAAGAAAAACAGATTATAGAACTCGTAAAGGATGCAGGACGAAATTTTCATTTTCTGACAGACCATCAGTACAATGATTCAGTTACCGATGAAATTATTAAAAAAGCAATCAGAGGTGAAAACCTGATCAATGAATTAAATCCTTCTATTCTTCATATGCTGCTTCTTTCCATTAAATTCGCCGCAACAAATGCTTTCGACGACCTTGAATTTAATCTTCCGCTTATTATTGATGAACCATTTCAGCAAATGGATGATCAAAGAATTTCCAGATTTAAAAAATTGCTGGACGACATTTCATTAAAGAGACAAGTTATTATTTTTACGCGCAGCAGCAAGTATAAAGACTGGGGCTCATATATAGAATTATAATTATGGATCAGAATGGTCAGCTTTCATTTTCAGACGACCCTATTTCAATCGGAATTAATGAAGTATATCAACTTATTGAGGAAGGGGACTTCAAACAGGCAATCCGGAAATCGGATGAGCTGATGGATATTAATCCTGACTTTCCCGGACTGACCGAAGGATACAGAACGGCAAAATTCTGGTCGAACAGAACAGGCGAGCTGGGAAACCTAACAAAAGGCAAACAAACAGCAGATTTTTTAATGCGCGAATGGGAAGACTTCAAGATTTACGCAGCTGGCAATAACATGATCGATTCCACGGCCTATCTTTCTGTTATGAAATATATTTTTTTTAACGCATCAGAGCATTACAAGATCGCTTTCAAGGAACAGGAAAGCACAGCAGATAATTTTGATCTTCTGTTGAATTTAGGTATGTGCTTCCTGATACTGAAGGAATATAAAGCGTCTATCGAGACTCTCGAATATGCAAGAAGTTCAAACAGAAACAGCGCAAGGTTAAACTCACTTCTTGGTGAAGCATATTTTAATACTAATGAAATATCAAGGAGCCTGCTGTTCTTCAAGGAAGCATTTTTTATAAATCCGTCAGAGATAGATTTAACTCCTTTAAAATCAAAACCCATTCTCGATTTAACCGGTATAACGAAAGAGAAAAAGCCCGGAGCAAATAATATCCGGGAATGGATGCCTGTGTTCGGATTCATTTACGACATATTTTACGCGAGAAGAAATATTAATAGCGAACAGATTGAATCCATTAAACGAGAGATTTATTCTCTTGAAAAAAATCTTCGCTCTTTAAGCAAAGAAAAAACAGCAGAATCCAGCATAATCCCCAGACTGATCAATAAGTATATCTGGATGCTGGATTATTTCAGATTTCAGAATTATGATTACGAAAGTATTATGGAAATAAAGAACAGGCTGATTCAACTGGACAGTGAAATTTTTGAAAACTATTTCAAAGAGCACGAATTAAAATAGCAATTGTATTATTAATATTTTTTTGTGCCTTACAGAATATGAACCGCTACAAGTTATTTCAAAAAGAGCTTTTCTCCTGATAAAATGGAATACATTACAAAATTTTTGAGATGGCTTCTAATTGTTATTTTCTTTCTAAAATCTCACTAACTTTATGTAATAACTTTTTCGGAGTAATCGGTTTTGAAATAAAATCGAATTCCTTTTCTTCTATGCCTTTATCAAGGACAACATCGCGTGTATATCCGCTGGTAAAAAGCACTTTAACATCCGGATTTATTTTAATTATCTCATTATATACTTCTCTTCCATTCTTCTTCGGCATGACAGAGTCAATAATCATAAAATCCACTTTTTTATTTCTGCTGAATTTCTCCATAGCATCTTCGCCGTCTACAGCCTCAATTATCTTATATCCGTATTGAACGAGTATTTTTTTCATGAGCGATCTTACTCCCTCGTTGTCCTCGGCAATAAGTATTGTTTCTTTTCCCTGTCTGATTTTCTGTGAGGCTTTCTGTTTTTCTCTGGCATATACTCCGGCAGAAGGGAAATATATATGAAAAGTTGTTCCAACATTGGGTTCGCTATATACATTTATATAACCGCTGTGCTGCTTTACAATTCCATAAACCGTAGAAAGGCCAAGCCCTGTACCTTTCCCGACTTCTTTTGTTGTAAAAAACGGATCAAAGATATGCTCCTTTGTTTCTGTGTCAATTCCTATGCCTGTATCGGAAATTGACATTAAAACAAATTTACCTGGTTTGCCATAACCGATCATTCTTATGAATTCATCGTCTAATTCCACAATACTTGTTTCAATGGCCAGTTTACCGCCTTTCGGCATCGCGTCTCTAGCGTTGGTAGCAAGGTTGAATAGAATCTGATCAATTTGTGATTCATCCCCCATAATCACAGTATTCTCTTTAGTATATTTTTTCTTTAATGAAATATCTTCCGTAAGAAGCCTTATTAATAATTTTTCGGTTCCCTTAATTAATTCATTCAATCTTATCGGTTTTAAATTCATCGCCTGCTTTCTGCTGAATGCAAGTAGGCCCTGTGTCAGATTGGCCGCTTTCTCGGAAGATGACAGAATAAGATCCACGTAACTGCGCTTTTGATCTTCACTATCAATTTCCATCTGTAAAAGAGTAGCGTATCCAATAATAATACTCAATAAGTTGTTAAAATCATGGGCAATGCCTCCAACGAATGTCCCCAGAGCTTCCATTTTCTGGGCCTGGCGAAGCTGTGAATAAAGTCTTTCTCTTTCCTCCTCAGTATTCTTGCGTTCAGTTATATCCATTCCGAATGAAATTATTCCAATGACCCGGTCCTTCTCACGTACGAGATTATTTTGCCAGACAATATAGCGTTCTTCTCCGGATTTCGTTAAAATGGGATTCTCAAAACGCAGAGGCATGCCGCCTTTGTTTAGGCGTTCAAATTCCTTCCAGACTTCCGGGTAACGGTCCCTTGGCACAACTATTTCAAACCAATTCCGGTTTTCCAAGTCTGTGCGGCTATATCCTGTGATCTCCTGAGCAGCCTGATTGAAGACTGTAATGCTTCCTTTTAAATCCAACCCAACAACCATTGTGTTGGCTGTCTGGATAAGATTTTCCGCATATTCTTTTGCTGATTGCAATGCGGCCTCGACTTCTTTACGATCAGTAATGTCCATTATGATGCCGTCATATCCGGTCAGTGTCCCATCCGGATCACACCTGGCAACAGGTGTATTTCTAACCCAGCGCAATGTGCCGTTTTTATGAATTACTCGATGCTCAATAGACTCAGCTTTATTACCGGAAAACATTTTAACTATCTGTTCAGATACTATCTGCCTGTCCTCTTCATAGATCATATTGTACCATAAATACGAATCTGCTTTATATTCCTCCGGAGTATAACCTGTTACGGCTATGCAGCCTGGTCCATGCTGAGTGGATGCAGGCCGGCCGTCCTCGATCCTGATTGTGTAAATATAATCACTGACTGAATCCAGCAGCTGCCTGTATCGTTTTTCACTCTCACGGAGAGCGTTTTCCGAACGCTTAGCCTCAGTAACATCAATATGCTGAATTACAGCATTTGTTATTTTACCGGATGCATCCCGGATCGGAAAAATGGTTACGTCGATAATTAAAAATCCGGCCTCCTGAAGTTTTATCTTTTTGTCTTTACCACTTTCATATTTAAATTCAAAATTTACTGTTTGTCCGGCTTCAAAAACTTGCCTTATAAGCGGCAAGTATCCATGTTGCTCTATAATTTTGTCTTTAAAAATATTATACTTCCCTATTACATCCTGCTCAGATATATGAAGTAAATCAACACAGGCTTTATTGATCCTTATCATTGTACCCTTATCATCCGAAATCCACATAGGATGAGGGCTCTGATTGATAATGCTGTTAAGAAACGATTCTGAAGATGCCAAAGCTTCCTCATAGCGCTTACGCTCGGTTGTATCAACAAGCATGGCAATATTTCCGGTAATATGCCCTTTTAAATCGCGAATAGGCGCTGCATAAAGGCTATACTGGATTGGTGTTCCGTCTTTCCCATGCCTGGACAGATCTACACCAATAACTGATTGTCCTGACTCAACTGCCTCTCTCAATTTTTTAAATTCATTTCTTGCTGCATCTGTCTGCACGCTGGGCAGGAAATGCCCAAGAGCTTCCTTCCTTGTCCATCCGAGTAAATATTCAGCAGCCGGATTCCATATGCTCTGGATTATTCCGTCAGCATCCATATCGAAAACCGCTACCGGCAGAGAATCCAGTATAGCATTTAGAGTATCATTGGCTTTACGCAAAGCATCATCGTTAAGCCTGCGGGCTGTGATGTCACGTAAAAATAATAAAAGAAGGTCGGACTTGGCAGAATATGAGGCACTTACTTCCAAATCAATTGATCGTCTATCTTTTCGCCGGAGCTTTAAGTCGAATAAACCGGAGCCGGCTTTAATTAAGTTTTTAATACGGTCATTAGCCGCTTCCGGAATATCTGCGGCTTCCATATCCTGAATAAACATGCTTAACAGTTCATCTTTATTATAACCGGTCATGCGGCAAAAAGCTTTATTTATATCTATAAAATGCCCGTCCGGATATATTGCAGCAAAACCATCTATTGAGTTTCCGGTAATTATCCGGTAAAGTTCGGCATTATCGTAACAGACTTCATCATCTGTGATTTTTCTACAGCTTTTTGATACCGGATTTTTTATAATATTTTTCCTTGTTTTTTTCATAAAAAAACGGAAAATTATATTTATTTTTTCAGCAGGGCGTTTTAGGTAAGCTTTATTATTGTTTTTATTATATAATATTATTGCTGCTTAATCAAGTAATATTCTTTAATATTATATAATAATTTAAAAAATATTGTATAAAAATTTTTACTTTTATAATCCATAATTCAACGATTTTTTTTGTTGCGCACGAAAGACCAGCATTTTATATATTGCTATAAAATAACATTTGTTATATATCTGTCAATATAACAAATAATTATACAATGCTGGGGAATTTTATTAAAAGAGAGTGTATATGTCTGAATTAATTTTAGTTGACTACGGCGAAACATTTATTTTCGCCATGCTTTTTCTGGCGAGTATTCTTGCTCTGTCGGTTATAATTGAGAGAGCTGTAATATTGAGAAGAAATTCAAATAAAAGAATAACAAATTTTGCGGAAGAACTGATCCGGCTTATAAGAAAAAGAGATATTAAAGCGGCATTAAACCTTGTAAAAGAATCCGGCAATAATGCCTATACACGTTTTGCCCTGTTTTCCATAGATCATCTCAAGGAAGAGGAACAGGGACTTGCAGATCTTATGACTGGCAAGATCATAGAAGAAAAGATCTCTCTGGAAAAGCGGCTGACAATTCTTAATACGCTGGGAAACAATGCGCCTTTCATAGGACTTCTTGGAACAGTGCTGGGAGTTATTAAGGCATTCTACGGGCTCGGCACACTTGGAAGCACAGGCGCGGAAGTCGTCATGCGAAGCATATCCAAGGCTCTTTATGCAACAGCGTTCGGGCTGTTCATTGCAATCCCGGTTGTTATGGCAAATAACTATTTTTCAAAAAAAGTCAAGATCATTATTCAGCATCTTGAAATATTATCAAAAGAGATAAGCGCCAGCCTGTCTTCAAAGAAAAAAAAGTAACTCGCGGAGAATAAATTAAGAGGTAATATATTATGGCATTTTTACCCGGCAGCGAAGACGACGAAATAGGTTATATAAACATTACACCCATGGTTGACGTTCTTCTCGTGCTTTTGGTTATATTCATGGTAACAGCCAATTTCTTAAAAATGGAGTCAGTAAATATCAATTTACCCAAGGTCAACGCTGCTGATCCGAACATTCAGAAGTCCATGCAGATCGCTCTGACCATTGACGGCAAACTTCTTCTGGAAGACAGCGAAATTACGGAAGAAAGAATGGTGCTTAAACTTTCGCAGGAAGCTAAGTACAGGCCAAACATGAGAGTAACTCTTTCCGCGGATGAACGGCTCCCGTATGGGAAAATCGCGCGGGTGATGGGACTTATCCGTCAGGCAGGTGTTACGCGCATAGCATTATCCGTAAAACGATAATAAGTTATTCATATGGTATCTCGTTTAAATAAAAAAATACTTCAACTTTTTCACCAGATGGATCTTTTCCAAAGATGTTTTGCAGGCTCACTTATTCTTCATATATTAATTCTCATTTTATATTACGGGCCCAGCATACTGGCTTTCACCACTTCAGATGAAAATAAAATATATGACGCAAGTAAAATATCAAATAATAACATGGAGGTTGACTTCATTGACGCTCTGCCTGCTTCAATAATGCTGGGAGGCGATACTAATCCGGCACCGGTGCAGAAAGAGGAATGGATCGAAGGTACCGGTGAGGGCAGGCCGGATGCGGAAAACACGGACGTAAACATAAACAAGCTTTCAGGAACTGGCACTGATCCGGATGGATACATGTTCGCAGACCTCGCGGATCGTCCGCCGATTGCATTGGTGGATTTTGATTTGCGCGACTATTTTCCCAGGGAAGCCAGATCTGCAAATATTTTCCGTAAAACAGTTACTGTTCAACTGCAGATAAACGAAAACGGATCAGTCAACAGCGCTAAAATAATTTCCCCGGCTGCAGGATACGGTTTTGATGAGGCAGCCATGAAAGTAATCAGCAGGATTCAGTTCAGACCAGGGAAGAAAAACGGCAAGCCTGTTAAAATGCTGGTCGATCTTCCGCTTGTCTTCGAGTTTGAGGATTAGTTTATATAAAGCAGATCATTAGAAGTTATCTTAAAAATATATTTTTCTTGCTGATAAATCGGGATATATTATAAAATTTTCTGCGGAATCAGACCTTCCTGGCCGGTTTTTCATGTTTTCGACCGCCTCTTCATCAGGTCTGAAAGGCGTCCTCAAAAATTTTATAATATATCCCGATTTATCGTTAATCATTTATTTGAATCTATAATTATGAGATGTCTTCTGCTAATTCATAGAATAATGCCATCATAAAATTATTCTTGAAATAATTAATCTGTATTTCTATTATTGCAGAAAAATAAAGCGGGCGTAATTCAGTGGCAGAATGCCAGCTTCCCAAGCTGGACGTCGCCGGTTCGACCCCGGTCGCCCGCTCATTTTTCAGAACGAGAGTTCATAGCCCCCTCGTTCTTTAATACCGGCCACATCCTATGAGATTCTAATTTGACCGTAACATTGTATGTATCATAACAAATAATTTTTATGCAGCACGCAACCATTGAAAATCATGGAGTAATAGCCGCAATAGGCAATACTCCCCTTGTGGAATTAAAACATCTTAACTCGAATAATAAAGTCCGGATTATGGCAAAACTTGAGGGGGCAAACCCCGGAGGGTCGGTTAAAGACAGGCCTGCATATTACATGATTAAAAATGCCATGGAAACCGGTCTCCTGACTAAGGATAAAATTATCCTTGAACCGACAAGCGGAAATACAGGCATTGGACTGGCCATGGTAGGAGCCGCGCTTGGATTCAAAGTGAAACTATGTATGCCCCAGTGTGTTTCCTTTGAAAGAAGAGCGATTCTTGAAGCTTTCGGAAGCGAACTAGTATTAACTGAAGGAACCAGGGGCACTGACAGCGCAATTATAAAAGCAAGGGAAATGCTCAGGCATAATCCGGATATATATTACATGCCGGATCAGTTTTCCAATCCCTTCAATATCCAGTCGCATTACGAGACAACAGCACCGGAAATAATAGACCAGACCAACGGGGATATTACCGCGTTTGTCGCCGCTATCGGCACAACAGGGACTCTGATGGGAGTTTCCAGGCGGCTCCGTGAATACGACAGGAATATACAGACAGTTGCGGTAGAACCCGCTGCCGGGCATACAATTCAGGGCCTTAAGAACATGGAAGAATCAATAGTCCCCGCAATATACAACCCAAAAATGCACGATCAAAAAATATTCGTAAACGACGATGAAGCTTTTGAAATGTGCAGAGTGCTTGCACTGAAAGAGGGCATCTTCTGCGGAATGTCGAGCGGCGCAGCTGTAGCGGGTGCCTTAAAATATGCGAAAGACCTGAATAGCGGTACAATTGTAACTCTTCTTCCCGATAGAGGCGACCGGTATCTCTCAACCGCGCTTTTTAAATCAGTATGCGCGAAATGTCCGCCGTAGACAATATCCGATTTTCACTTGACTTTTTAACACCAGCATTTATCCATTTTAAAAAAAATAGAACCCATCTCAAAAATTTTATAATGTTTTCCAATTTACTGTATGTACAATTTAATTCTGAGATGACGTGTAATAATATAAGAAAAATATTTATATTTTTTGCCCGCATTATGCAATTAATCGGAAACGTTTCATTTTTTTCCCTGTAAAATATAAACAATAACCATGGAGGCATGTAAGCAATGGACATACAGGCTATAGCCGTAAAAGTAGAACAAGAAAGCATCATAATCCGCAGGATTCTTGCGGAGATTGAAAAGGTCGTTGTAGGTCAGAGGAATCTTCTTGAGAAGATGCTGATAGGGCTTATGTGCGAAGGACACATTCTGCTTGAAGGCCTGCCGGGCCTTGCCAAGACGACCGCGGTGCGCGCTCTTGCTGCTGCGATAAACACATCGTTCCAGAGGATACAGTTCACACCCGACCTTCTGCCCGCCGATATCATCGGTACGCAGATTTACAGGCCGGACAGCGGAAAGTTCGAGATCCGCAAAGGCCCCATCTTTCATAATATTATTCTTGCTGATGAGATAAACCGCGCCCCTGCAAAGGTACAGAGCGCACTTCTTGAAGCGATGCAGGAAAAACAGGTCACGATTGGGGAAACGACGTTTGAGCTTGCAAGGCCGTTCCTTGTGCTTGCTACCCAGAATCCGATTGAGCAGGAGGGCACCTACCCTCTGCCGGAAGCCCAGATAGACCGCTTCATGATGAAGATAAAAGTCGATTACCCGAGCGCGGAAGAAGAGAAAGTAATAATGCAGAGAATCAACAATCTTACAGTGGCTAATATTTCCGGAGCAGTTACTGTTCCGGAACTTGATTCAGTCAGGAACACTGTCAGGTCCATCCACATGGAAGAGAAGATACTGGATTATATAGTGAATATTTCCAGGGCAACGCGCAAACCCGAAGACTTCGGCCTTAACATCGGCTCCATGATACATTACGGCGCTTCCCCCAGGGCATCGATATGGCTTGGGGAGGCAGCACGAGCTCATGCATTCATGAGCGGCCGCGGCTATGTTACTCCGCAGGATGTGAAGACCATGGCGCCGGACATTCTGCGCCACAGGATCATTCTGAGCTATGAAGCAGAAGCCGAAGGCAGGGACGCGGACGGACTGATCGCGATGTTTCTTGAGAGAATTGAAGTGCCGTAGAAACATCGCCTCCGGGCATAAGGTCATTTCATCGAAAATCCCAACCTTGCCTTCGGTGACGGTTGTTCCCCCCGTTAAGAAGGTAACCAAAGGAGTGTTCGATAGGAAAACCGGCCATAGTCCGGAAAATGGCCTGAAAGCTCAATAGAGAGATTCGGCAGGAAAACAATATAATATTATTTTTAAAGAGTAAAATGTTATGATCCCTCAGGAAGTATACAGGAAAATCCAGACCCTGCATTTTAAAACCAGGCGCATGGCGAGCGATCTGTTTGCCGGACAGTATGTAAGCGCATTCAAGGGCAGAGGAATGGAATTTGCTGAGGTACGCGAGTACTATCCGGGAGATGATATACGCACGATCGACTGGAATGTGAGCGCCCGATACGGGCATCCGTTCGTGAAGGTTTTTCACGAGGAGCGCGAGCTTACAGTTATACTTATGCTCGATGTATCAGGGTCCCATTCATTCGGTACGCGGGGAAAACTCAAGCGGGACCTGCTTGCTGAAGTCGCAGGTATGCTTTCATTTCTTGCAATCAAAACCAACGATAAAGTCGGCGCAATGCTTTTCAGCTCACGCGTGGAAAAATATATTCCGCCAAAGAAAGGCGCTCCTCATGTATGGAGACTCATAAAGGAAATATTCACTTATGAACCGCAGGAAAGAAAAACAGATCTGAACGAGGCTTTGACATTTTTAAATAAAGCTGTTAAACGGCACGCAATCGTCTTTCTGATATCGGACTGCATAGATGATGGATTTGAAAAACCACTCCGCCTCGCTGCCAGGAAACATGAGCTTACTGTCATCAGGCTTACTGATCCTGCTGAAACGGAACTGCCGGATGCCGGGCTTGTGAACATAAATGATCCGGAAACAGGCGAAAACATCATAATAAATACTTCAAAAAGAACAATCAGGCAGAAGCTGGCTGAACATATTTTCAGTGAGCGGAGAAAGCTCAAGGATATTCTCAACAGGGCGGGAGTTGACCTTGTGGATATATACACCAACAGGGATGTTGTTGAACCGCTGATGAAGCTGTTTGAGGTTAAAGGCAGAAGGCAATGATTAAGCACTTTTGTATAATTACTCTTGCTGTATTATTAATATACGGCTGCGACAGCAGAGCAAAAAACGATGCATCGGAAGACAATAAAACTTCCGGGGAAACCCCTGCTCCAGTCCCCGGAATAACTGCTTCAGTTGACAGAAATAAAACTCATGTCGGCGATTTGATAAACTTATCGCTTAAATATTTCATTCCTGAAGGCAGCACATATGCTCCCGACACAGATTTAACAGGAATTGAAGGACTGAGTATAGCAGATAAAAAATCAGCAAAAGGGGAAATCACTTTTGTCATACTCGTCGATAAAACAGAATCTTTTATAATAGGCCCTGTAAAACTTTCTTTCAAAGACAGCAAAGGTGTTTTGAATATTATTCAAAGCGAGGCCCTGAGCATAGAGGTTTTGTCGAACCTCGGCAATAAACCGGCCGAAGCGCAGCTTAAGCCGCTAATGGAAATAATTCCTACTTATCCTTTTATTTTAAGAATAATACCGTGGGTAATTGCAGGTTTATTATTAATTGCACTTGCGGCCGGTATTTATTACCGTATAAAAATACAATGCAAAAAAAACCTGACATCGAAGGATATTAAGCCCCCGCACGTCATTGCAAAAGAAGAAATTGAAAAACTGAAAGCATTGAATCTGATTGATAAAGGCGAATATAAAGAGTTCTATTTCAGGTTCTCGGAAATACTGCGGCAGTATATTGAAAAGCTGAGGGGATTTCCTGCTGCTGAACTGACTACAGAGGAGATTGCACGCAGGATTAAGGAGGAGAGAGACAGAAAGCTATTACCCATACTTCGCGAGGCTGACATGGTCAAGTTCGCTGATGCCATACCGGTAAAAGCAAAAAACGAGGAGGATATAAGGGCTGCCCTGGAGTACATTAAGGCAACAACGCCTGTCCCAACAGCGGCTGGAGATTTAAAATGAATTTAACTTTTGCATACAAGCCAGTACTGCTTTTAATTTTGCCCGCAGCTTTATGGGCGTACATACAATACAGGAAAAGCGGCTCAGGCCTCAGCTATTCTTTAACTCATAAACTGGCCGGTTTCACAGACAGTTCTGAAAGGATTATCGGCAGAATCCCGTTAATGGTACGGACAGCAGCACTTGTGCTTCTTGTATTTGCTGCTGCCAGGCCGCAGCTATATAATGTTTCCTCTGACACGCGTTCATCGGGCGTGGATATTATGCTCTGTCTGGATGCCTCTGGAACAATGCGCGCACTGGACTTCACCCTTAACAATGAGCGCGTTACAAGACTGACAGCTGTAAAAAAAGTGGTCGGAGACTTCATAAAAAAGCGGGAGCATGACAGGATAGGGCTTGTGGTGTTCGGGACCGAGGCATATACCCAGTGTCCGCTTACCATGGATAAGGGACTCCTTCTCTCGCTCGTAGACAAGCTCGAGATCGGGATGGCAGGGGACCGGACAGCTGTAGGATCTGCAGTCGCGATAGGGAGCAAAAGGCTAAAGGATCTGAAAGCCAAGTCGAAAATACTTGTGCTACTTACTGACGGCAGAAATAACGCAGGCAGCATCACTCCTGAGCAGGCCGCAGAAGCGGTAAAGGCTTTCGGAGTAAAGATATACACTATTGGAGTAGGCGGCAAAGGCCCTGCACCATTCGCAGTAAAGACAATGCTGGGAACGCGCCTGGCATATGAGCATGTCGACCTTGACGAGGAAATGCTTCAGAAGATCGCACTCATAGGAGGCGGGCGCTACTTCAGGGCAGGGGACAGCAAAGAGCTGTCCGGGATTTACGATATAATCGATAAAGCTGAAAAAACGGAAATCAAGCAGAAAGAATATTTCAATTTTAAGGAGTTGTACTTATATTTTCTAATTCCGGCATTTATTCTGCTGCTTATTGAAATTGCTTTAAAAACAACAGTTCTAAGGATAATTCCATGAGCTTTGATAAATTATGGGCGCTTAATTTCTTATGGATTCTGCCGTTAATAGTTGTGGCTATGATATTCGCACTTCGACGGAAAAGGCTGGCACTTGAAAAATTTGCGGATAAGACACTGCTCCCCAGGCTTGCTGCAGAAGAAAAAAAAGAAACAATATACCTGAAGATAATTCTGCTTATTATATGCCTCGCCCTTATAATAATAGCGCTTGCAGGCCCGCGCTGGGGCAGCCGTTATCAGGAGGTAAACCAGCAGGGTGTTGACATAATGATCGCGGTTGATGTTTCATCCAGCATGCTCGCCCAGGATGTAAAGCCCAGCAGGATGGAGAACGCGATAAGAGAGATACATGATTTCATTAAAGTCGTTCAGGGTGACAGAGTCGGGCTTGTCGCTTTTGCAGGCGCTGCATTTGTCCAGTGCCCGCTTACGCTTGATTACGGAGCACTGCAGCTGTTCCTGTCCGAACTGCGCCCTGATCTTATACCTGTTGCAGGAACCGATATCGGCGCCGCAATCGATTCAGCAGTTTCATCTTTCGATGACAAGTCCAATACCGACAGGGTTATTCTGCTTATAACTGACGGAGAGGACAATGAAGGCAGGGGAATCAGGGCAGCGGAAAAAGCGGCGGAAAAAAACGTAAAGATATTCATATTCGGCGTCGGGGATCCGGCGGGAGCTCCTGTGCCTGCAACAGACGGCTCAGGCGGGTTTATAAAAGACAGCCGGGGCAGCATGGTGCTTTCGAAGCTTGACGAGCAGGGGCTCGGTAAAATTGCATCCGCGTCCGGCGGAGGATACGTCCGCTCGGCAGCAGGCGATCTTGATCTTGACATGCTTTATTACAGCGGCATTAAACTGAGGACTGAAGCAAAAACATTAAAAAGCGGAAAGATAAAAGTATATGAAGAACGGTTTATGATATTTATTGTTGCAGCAGCTGTTCTGCTTCTGCTTGAAGGATTTATGGGAGTAAAAATTAAAAATCGGACATAGGAAAGTAACGTTTATTAAAATATTTAGAATCCATCTTAAAAATATGATTTCACATAAACAACTGACACGGATAACCAAATAACAGGGATATTTTTATTTCGATGAAAATAATAATAATATTTTTTATTCTTACTTTTGTCTCTACAGCCTACGCAAAGAATGCGGATGATCTGTACAGGGACGGAAATTTTGCAGAAGCTGAAAAGGCATATCAGCAGGGAGATCTTGATAATCCAAAGGATCTGCGCTGGAGGTACAACAAGGGGTGTGCAGCTTATCAGAACAAAGATTACGAAGGAGCTAAAAACGCGTTCACAAGCGTTCTGCGCAGGGCAAAGGACAATGACATGCTGTCAAGAGCTGCATACAATATGGGCAATACTGCATTTATGCAGGGCGATTTCGCTTCGGCAGCTGAATTTTACAAGCAGGCTGTCATTTATGATCCGGCTAACTCAAATGCAAAATACAATCTGGAATTATCCTTAAATAAACTTGAAGAGGCAAGGAAAAACCCGGATAAGGATAAGAAGGACAATACAAAAGATAATCAGCACAAAGGGGATCAGAAATCACAGAATAAGAATAAAAATCAGGAAGAGAAAGACAGGCAGGATAAATCCGGAGAAAAACAGGATCAGGACAAACAGGATAATAAAGATCTGTCAGGAGACCTAAACTCCGCAGGCAGGATGGGAGAAAAACCGAAAACCGAACTGTCTCCTGCCGAAATGCTGGAAAGAAAAAAAGCTGAAGCTTTGCTTGACAACATAAAGGAGGATCGTGCTAAAATAATGCAGTTTCAGGCTCCTAAAGAAAAGAAGAAGGCTGATTCAGGGAAAAGCTGGTAGCGCTTTCCTCCAACGATCGGGATTTAGCCCGTACATTATACTTATACTTTTTATTTATAAGGATATGAAATCACTAAAATTTAATAAATATATTATTGCTCTGATATTGCTTTTTGCAGCACCCGCATCAGCCGTTGCCGATATAGCATTATCCCTGACCCTGAATCGCCATGAGTGCGCAATAACCGACTCTATTAAAATGGTTGTCAGCATATCAGGAGCAAGGGATGCGGATACGCCTCAGATAAGAGGACTTGAAAATTTCATTGCGCAGAACGCCGGGAGATCCAGCCAGGTGCGGATCATAAACGGACGCGTAAATTCAAGTGTGGATTTTACTTACTATATACAGCCGAAACGCATCGGAATCTTCGAGATAGGGCCTGCGTCAGTTAAAATTGACGGTAAAACATATCAAAGCGAAGCTGCCAAACTTACCATAAAAACATCCATTTACCCGAAAAGCGGAGCTGATGCTCCGATATTCCTGACAGCATCTCTGTCTGCAAAAAAAGTTTATCTTGAAGAGCAGCTGCAGTATACAATAAGGCTTTATCATTTAAACCAGGTATCAAATGTATCGCTGAATACGCCGGAAGCAGAAGGACTTGAGTTCAGGCAGCTGGAAAAACCAAGCGAATACAGTACTGTTTATAATTCGAAAAATTACCAGGTCATTGAGATAAGATATGCAGTCGTGCCGTTAAAAACAGGCAGGCTTAACATTAATCCGGCCAGAATGAGCATGCTTGTGCGCCGGGATCAAAGGCATCTCGACGATGATGATATTTTTTCAATGGACGATTTTTTCTCAAACGTCAGAGGCAAACCAGTCACTCTCGCGAGCAATCCCCTTATTCTGAATGTTCTGCCCGTACCCCATGCAGGCAAGCCTGCTGACTATGCGGGGCTTATCGGTACATATCAGATAACGTCAGAGCTCACGCCCGGCCGCGTCAAAGCAGGCGAATCTGCAACCTTCACAGTAACTGTGAAAGGTTCGGGCAATGTAAACAGAATACCGGACATGAAAATGCCGGAAATAAAAAATGCAAAAATATATGCGGACGAACCCACGCTTGATATCAGGCAGAGCGAAAAAGGGATAGAGGGTTTAAAAACGATGAAATGGGCGATCGTGCCTGAGAAACAGGGCCAGTATACAATACCTCCTCTCTCAGTAAGTTATTTCGATACTGTAAATAAATATTACCGTACAATAAGATCAAAGCCGTTCTTGCTTTCTGCAGGTCCTGGAATCGGAGTTATAACGCAGTCTCCCTTTGTTAAAGAGAAAGTTCAGCCCGGCAAGGAGGAAATCGAGGAACTGGGCCGGGACATACTGCCCATTCACAGATCAGCAATGGACCTGACAAAAGAACAGGCAGGACACATCGGATGGAATCTATGGATTATAATGATAATCCCTGCTCTGATTTACTGCGTTCTTCTTGCTGTGCATAAAATTTCCCGTACAAGTTCAGTTAAGCTGAAATCCTATAAAGCGGCAAAAAATTTTTATAAAATCTGCAAAGATAAAGATCTCAGCGCAAATGCTCTCTCAAAGGCCCTGCTGAAATATATCAATAAGCGTTTCAGCATAAATCTGGGTTCGCTTTCCCCTCAGGAAGCTTCGGGCATATTAAACGGGAAAGGATGCAAAGAAGAGACTGTAAATCAGATGGAATGGATTCTAAAAAAAATCGAAACCCTCATTTATACAGGCAAAGGCGAAGATCCGTGCGATTTGCCGCTGGAAGCCTCTCTGATCATTAAAAGCATCGAAAAGGAGATAAAGTGAAAAAGATATTTCTTATTATACTTATAACTTTCACTTTTCCGTTTGCCGTATTTACTCAGGGAAAAAACAACAGAAGCGACAGGCGGGAAGAACTTTTTCACAAGGCAAATGCGTTTTATAAAGAAGGGAATTACGAGAAGGCGCTCAACACTTATCTTGATATACTAGAGTCCGGTTATGCAAGCGGTGACCTGTATTACAATATGGGCAATACATGCTTCCGTTTAAAAATGACCGGCCATGCCATTCTATATTATGAAAGAGCCAGGTTGTATATCCCGCGGGATGCAGATCTGGATTACAATCTCCGGTATGTCAGAAAACTTGCCAAAGACGACATCGAACTCCCGGTCGATATTATCTCAGGTATTTTTTTCTGGAATATGCATATAACCCACAAAGAATTATTCCTTCTCTTTGCAGCTGTAAATTTATTATTCTGGACCGCTTTAGCTCTGCGGCTTTATTTAAAAAAAGAGTGGACTTATTATATTTTTATAATTTTGCTAGTTATATTTATAATTATCGGAGTTTCCTTCGCATGGAAACATTATGTGACTCTTAGCGACGAACGCGCTGTTATTCTGCCGGAAAAGGCGGATGTCCTTTCCGGGCCGGATGCAGCAGAGACTCTGCTCTTTCAGCTTCATGCCGGCGCAATAGTCTGTATTAACGACGCTGAAGACGCATGGAAGCTGATAAGCCTCCCGGACGGCAAAAGAGGCTGGACTAAAGCTGACAGTCTTGAAAAAATAAGACAAAAATAAGGAATCTAATGGCCTCCGGCAAGACAAGCCATGCAGCCGCACTGCATGCATATTTATAATTATAAAAAGGGATTAAATTATGACTGGAACGGACACATTCCATCTTGATGATAACCGTAAAATACATTCTGCTGGAATATTAAACAGAAAGGGAATCCTATTAATTCTTTCTGAAAATTTCCTCGGAAAATCATTTGTCCTGGATAAGAAAGTGTCAATAGTCGGGAGAGATGAGAGTTGTGATATCGTTATTAACGATCCTTTAATTAGCAAAAAACATTGCAGTATAACGCTGACAGACGAAGGGCATTATCATATTGAAGATCTGGATTCAACAAATTCAACTTTCCTGAACGGCAAGCTTTTAAAAAAACCGGGGCATATAAGCTACGGCGACAGGATAATAATCGGAGATACCATACTGCGCTTTTTCCATGAAGAAAAATTTGAAAGCAAATAATGACAAAAAAATTACCAATAGCCGCAATAGTAGGAAGGCAGAATGTAGGCAAATCAACACTTTTCAATGCCCTCGCGCGGCAGAAGAAAGCCATTGTCGATTCATTCCCGGGTTTGACCCGCGATATTTTATCCGTTACGGTTACTCACGGCCCGGCCTCCTTCATCCTTTCCGATACACCGGGCCTTGATATTAACGACTCTTCCGAACTTTCACTCGCCATACTTGCAAATGCCAAAAGCTATCTTGAAAAATCATCTGTTATAATCTTTCTTCTTGAAAATCCGAATTTAACTCCGTTCGATTTTGAGCTTTATGATCTTATAAGAAAAACCTCCATCCCTTCTATCGTTGCAGTCAACAAAATGGACTCGAACGCCGACCTCGAAAATATGGCAAATTTTTATGAAGTCGGCTGCGCCGACATCCTGCCCGTGTCTGCGCTGAGGAAGCAGAATATAAATCTGCTTTTGGATAAAATAATCGGCATTCTTCCGGAAAAAAAGCAAAGCCAGGAAAAGACTGACCTTAAAATTGCTATTGTCGGCAAACCAAATTCGGGAAAATCTACGCTGCTTAACTCGTTCATAGGGGAAACAAGATCGGTTGTATCGGATGTTCCGGGCACAACACGGGATTCCGTTGATGAATATTTTGCGTTCCACGGCAAACGAATAAAAATTATCGATACAGCAGGATTAAAGAAAAAAAGCCGCATTAAGGGCAATGTGGATTTCTACTCAAAAACCAGGACCCTTGAATCCATAAAAAAATCCGATGTCGTTATACATCTTCTTGACGCAAGGACCGGCATAACAGAGACAGATAAGAAAATATGCGATGAAATCCTTGAAGCGAATAAACCGCTCATAATTGCACTGAACAAATGGGATCTTATACAGAAAGACACCAACACCTTCAGCGAATTCAGGGCAGAAGTGATCTTTAAACTTTACAGATCCGAGGATTTCCCGATCATTTCAATTTCGGCAAAAGAAAAACAGCGAATTCACAAACTTATTGAAACAGCTCTCGGGCTTCATGAAAAAGCAAAAAAGCGGATAGACACTTCCAGGCTCAACAGGCTTCTTGAAGATATTCAAAATAAAAAGACCATGCCGCTTCTCGGCGAAAAGTTAAAGATTTATTATGCAACTCAGATAGAAACAATTCCGCCCAGGTTTAAACTTTTTGTAAATAACGCCGATTTTTTCAAAAAGGATATCATAAGGCATCTTCAGAAGATACTGCAGAAAGAGCTGGATATCAAAGGCGTGCCTGTGCTGATTTCTGTTGAGGGGAAGAAAAAATAAACAACCTGCGCCGGACGTCATTGCGCAACATCAGCGTTTTACTAAAAGTTATCTTTTGCTGCTTCGCCCCCCAAACACCCCCCAAAGGGGGGCTTTTAGCTTTTGCTATTTAGCTTGTCTTTACTGCATTTTTTATCTTCTCTATTACTGCGTCTAAATTGCTGAGTACTTCGTCATCTTTAATTCGTAATGTCTTTATTCCCAGACTTTCCAGTAACTGATCTCTGTATTTATCATAGTCTTTGTTTTTATCGTGTACTCCTCCGTCTATCTCCACAGCAAAATTTTTCTCAGCACAATAAACATCCAGTATGTATCTGTATACCGGATGTTGTCTTCGAAATTTGTACCCATTAACTTGTCTTGTATTAATTCTATCCCATAACAGCTTTTCTGTAAGTGTCATGTTTACACGAAGTTCTTGCGCTCGTTCGATTACATACTTCGGAGTTTTTACTTCCGGATTCATCTATATATTTTTAACGATTCTCCTTTGGCAAAATCTTTTAAGTCCCCCTCTGGGGGATTTAGGGGGAGACATCATACACACGCCCGTTTGCAAAGATTAAATTTTTTACTTCTACTAAATATTTTTATTGTAATTTAAACAAATAGTATTATTTTTAATATATTAACACATAATAAATTCTCTTATCACTAAACATAAGGTGAAGGAATTAGTTGTTGCTGCCAGTCAAAAGGAAATGCCTATGAATATTTCAATTCCCGATAATGTAGTTAATAAATTTAAAGAGATCGCTCCTCCAAATACCGATATCGAATCCTTTGTCATTGAAACTGTTTCGAATTATGTTGACGAACTCGAAGCGCGGAGAGAAGATCCGTTTTTAAAATATATTACTAATACGAAAAATCATACGGTAAATAAAGACGGTCTAACCGACATCTCGGTAAATCATGATAAATATCTTTATTGATACTTCCGCTTTCTACGCTTCGTTCGATCCGAAAGACGCTAATTACCATGTTGCTCTGGATTTTTTCCAGGAGATCAGATAGAACACTCTTTATCGTTTATTTGCAACTCACCTCGTTTTTTATGAGACGATCACATTGGTGCGTGCCAGGATCGGTATTACTGAATCAATAGCTTTTGGGCAAAACCTTTTCCAGAGTAAAGGTATTCAAAACATCTTCGTAGATCACGACCTTGAAACTAAAGCTCTGGATATATTTAACTCTCATAGCGACAAGGATTATAGCTTCGTTGACTGTGCTTCATTCGCGGTTATGAAAGAGCTAGTCATTACTAAAGCTTTCACTTTCGACAGCCACTTCAAGCAGTTCGGGTTTGAAATTGCGCCGTGATCGTAAGCCAATTGCGCGAAATAAAGCCAAATCTATAATCCCACTTTTCATCAAATGCTCTCAACACAACAACGCCAATCCTGTCTATCCTTCCAATCCTTTGAATCCGCGGTTCAGACATCATACACACGCTCGTTTGCAAAGATTAAATTTCTTTTCCGTTTGTTATTGCTAAGCTTACATGAATCTGATTAATTATCTATTGACACAACATTCAATTCCGCAATATCGCAATTAGATATTTCACCTTTATAAAAATCTAATATTTCCAGCTTTATACTATATGAATTATAATTTTCAAAAAATGAGGTAAATATATTTGGTTTAAAAACAATTTCTTGAAAGTCTTTGCTATCTTTTAAAATAAATTCTTCTCGGTAAATACTATCATTTTTTTTCTCTTTATTATTCATATAAGTATAGCCTTGAAGTGATAATCTTATCTTTTTTGGTCGATAAAATTTATTAAAAGATTCATTTTGTCCATGATTACCACTTAATATTTGTATTTTATTTTTTTTATCCCCAGGAGCAGGTAAATATAAAGTCCTCTCATCAATATTTTCTAAATTAATAATTCTCCACGTAGTAGTAGTGTCCTCATCAAATAATAAATCTGGAGAATGATTTATATCTCTGTATGAATTTAATGATAAAGTATGACTTTCTACTTTCTTTCTTATCTTTTTATCTTTTCTTTTTAGAATATGATAATCTTGTAAGGAAGAACTTATTTCAATTATTTTATATAACTCTTCATTCTTTATTTTTACATTTTTAAATTTAAAGTCTAACATCATATTTAAATACTCAATTTCGCCTAAATTGACTAATAAACTATAAATAAAAAAAACGGATTGCTCATTTAATTTTTTTTTCTATCTAGAATAGTTTTGTAGAATTTTATTTTATCCAAATTATATTTTTGCTCCCAAAATTCCGAAAAATCCCTAGAGACTTCTAAGTAAGGTATTTTAGAATTAATAATTAATTGTTCCTCTTTATCTTTAATATTTTCAGGTATTATTGTATTACTTGAGAATACAGGCATTAAAACCAAAAATATAAAATAAAAAGAAAATAGTAGTTTATTATTTGTTCTCAACGCTAACATAAACAGTTTCCCCTTTTTTAATTAAATCAGGTATTTTTTCTTCAAGATACTCATTTAGGTTCTTAAATTGTTCTTTCTTGTTAGAACCCCAGCCTGCTCTATTTAAAGGATCAGATTTACCAGTTCCTTTATAATTAGAATTTGTAAATCCTATGCATCCAGCCAACTCCCTAGGCTTATTATAACCATCAGCTCCAGTATTAACTCTATCAGCTTTACCCTTCTCAGGAGTTATAGAAGTTTTATCCTCTCCCGTTGCCTTTACTATTTTTTCACCAATTCTATACTTCTCAATTCCATCAGAAGTCTTTGCTTTTTCCATTTTATAAAATTCATTCCTTCTGTCTTCTCCAGATGGTGGTAATGGACCTCTTGAACCAGGTCTTTCTGCATCTTTAGTTACTTCCATAACATGTTTTTCAGCGAAAAATCTTGTTCCAAATAATTTATCAAGTTTATATTTCGTCTCAGCATCCAATAATCCATCCTTATAAACGTATGCCTTATATGTATTAAATTCTTTATTATTATGAGGATCTTTTCTCTTGTTAAAAACTTCATCTGTAATTGCTAACACACTATCATGCCCGCTTGGGTCTTTATATCTTATGGGATTTCCCTTCGTATACGCATACCGATTCCACCCCTGCGTATCGAACTCCCCGTCAATAACACTGTCCGCGGTTACGAAGCGGGCGATCTCCTGCGAGTAATGACGCGCGTTATAGTAATAGAAGTTCGATTCCGGGTCAAGTTCCTGTGAATTGTACTTGGGCGCGTTGTTGGTGTCGCCTTCCTGGAACCATGTTTCGCCGTACGGCATTTATTCCATGCGGCTGACCGGCAAACCGTTGTCGTCTGCCACTACTTTAACCGAGTCCACCTGGTCTCGACCACGGATTAAAAGGATTGAAAGGATTTCACGGATTACGCTTTGTTTGTTATACTTCACTCGTCTTAGTATATCTGCTTTATCAGCAAAG
>JAFGSG010000078.1 GCA_016934735.1 Spirochaetota bacterium
AATTTTCCAAGTTGAAGCTGCTTAATTTTTTCCTGCGGCAAAGTTTCCAAATAAGCATTCCAGTATTCCATATATAATTACCTCCTGTTTTAAAAAATTGATATAATACATTAAATAATTTTTTTTAAAAAACAGACTCCATTAATGATACCTATTTCCAAAATTATTAATAATCTGTTAATAATTATATTTCTGCACTATAAGTTCATTTAATGAAATAATAGTTCACTCAATGACGTTCAATCATATTCTATTTTTTTGTCAAGATAAATAAATATGGCAAGCGAAGAAAAACTAATTGGGGATGTGTACTGTAGTGAAAAAAAGAATATGTCTTCAGTGCTAAAGTTTTGCCAGTGCGGATTCTTCATTTTTCTCAAGATAACCTATTCCTCTGTAAATGCTCAAAGCAATCTCTTTAACCTCTTCTGCTATTTTTTCCAAACTGCTTCGATTTCCACAGAAGTGGAAATGTAACCGGCTGGTAAAATTGCTATAGCATTTCTCGTAAAATCTCGAATCGGAAAAGTAAAATAGGCGGCGTTATATAGAAAAAAATTCAGTATTTATTTTTTCACTTGACAAAAAATCAATACATATTACCATAGGATGGTAATATGTTTCACTAGATGAACATTTATATTTTTAATAAAGTCAGGAAAAAATATAATTGTTCACATTTTTATAGAGAGAAGGTGAGGCGTAGTAACAAAAACATTCCGCTGCATAAAGAGAACTTTATCCCAACTTAAAATTTAAAAAAAGTTCTCAAGTATGCATCCCATCAACTTTAAATTCCAACAACATGCGGATTATATGCATTATTTTCTTTGTACTCATAAGTTTAGGAGATACTTATGTCATTGAAATAAGCGTGTAAACGGCAATCCGACCAACCATTTCTTCTAAGTTCCTGCCGAAAGCTGGTTTTACTGGACAATATAGTTTTTATAAAAATCAAAAGATTATAATTTGAAAATTTAGTGATAATCACTTTTATAATCGTTAAGATAAACTCGGCTTTTTAAATAAGATTTCAAACGACTTTTTACTCTTAACGAGTATAATAAAATATAACTAAAATCAACTTTTTGACAAATTGTGAAATAATTTATTTTTCAGTAAAAATATTACTGGATATGCAAAGACGTAGAGTGCCCTTGAAGCGCTCCATCTTTAAATAAATAAAAAACACAAGGAGGAAGGAAAGTTATGAGAAACGAAAAAATCGGTATTGGTCCCGAAGGGAGGTTAGGGGGACTCGTTCAATTCATTCTTATCACGATTCTTTGCACCATCTTTTTCGTATATGTTATGTCGCCGGAATCGATCGTCTTGAAGCTACTACCAGCTACACTCATCATGCTCATCATGCTCGGCCAAATAGCTCTTCTGGGAGATAACTGGCCATGGGCGCCTCCGGCAGGGAACTGGACGCCTACAAAGTCACGTCTCATCCCCGGAATCGGGTTGACTGTGATCTGGGCTGTCCTTACTGCCGTAATGCTGCTCTTTATGATATACGTTTACCCGAAGTGGGAAATAGGGCCGCTCTATCTCTGGTTTGGAGCAATCGGATTCTGGTGTACCCTTCTGTACGCAATAAACTGGAATGGTTGGCCTTTTAAAGGCCGTCTTCATCCGTGGGGAGTAGCAGCAGTTGGATTTGTCATTATTATGATCATCACCCTGCTTATCTGGAATTTTCTTACCAATCTTGATGGAACACCCTTCGCCGATACACCGATGAATCATAAAGGCCCGTTGAATGCAGAGTGGCTCACGGGATTAATCGTGTGGTCTATAGCCTGGTTCTTTGTATTCAGCCCTGTCTTTGACACTCAGGGAAGTCCTTTTACAAAATGGGGACATCCAGGTGCAGCAATAGGGCAGACCATTCTCGCGCATATTCTGGCATATATATGCTGGAATGGGAGTTTGGCATTGGGTATGAGCCCCACATTCTCTTTCGGGGCTATAGCTTCATCCATCATCTTCTGGTCATTAGTCTACTCTTGGCATTTCCAGTTTTGGGGAATCACAAAATATACGCACGGTAAGCGCGCAATTATGGCGGTGATAATTGTATTTATCATCGTAGCTGTCTGGATCGCTATTTGCAATGTAATATTGAAACCTGTTGCTGATAGTATTGCTGCTTTAAAGCTTCCCGCCGATATAAATATCCTTATTATCTATCTCAATCTTTGTATAGTGGGACCAGCTCTTATTGCACATAATGCCTTTTGGCTAAGATGGCCGCTGACAATGCCGACACCTCCGGGTACACCACCACCGGATCAAAGCGTATAATCAGAAGGGCGGAACTTTATAGAGAAGGGAGTTCATGAATAAAAAAATTTATTCATGAACTCCTTTCTCTATTCTTTATAAATGGATTTCGGTATATCGTTTACCAGATTATCCATTAAAGAGTTTTCTCCTTATTTTAATCTCCAATATATTTTCTTCAATACTGTTTGTTGGATTTTTCCAATGATAATTAAAAAATTACTGGTAAGCGGAATATTTAAATGTGGTTATGCTCCCAATCCATTAGGAAATCCTCTACCAGGGAATCAGCGTTTATCAGAAACTCCTGTATCTCTTCCTCGGTAATGTCATCCAGGTGAACGCCGACAATAACACAACTCGGGCTCTTTGTTTTTCTACTAATCAAATAAGCTGCCTTTTGAGCTATGACATTATCCTTATGGCCGGATCTTGTGATTACTGAAGTAGATACTCTACTTTCCCTGTGATCATACTCACCCACAGCGACTGCACCGATATGAGCATTTTCATTATAGATAGAGACCGTAAGATCACTGCCAAGGCTTTTTGCCGAGAGGGTGATCCTCGTTCTACCTTCCCCAACCATCATTTTATGCTCATTCATCAGGCAGCTCTACTTCAACAAGGTACCTTCCCCCTCACTGGGTAGTCCTGACCACCGAGGGAAGAGATCATGTTTAATATCAAATATATCCAACACCCTTCCTATAGTGTGGTCGATAATGTCCTGAATTGTTTGTGGTTTATGATAAAAGGCAGGAATTGGTGGAAAAATAATAGCGCCCATCTCCGTTAGTTTTACCATGTTTCTCAAGTGACCCAGATGAAGCGGTGTTTCTCTCGCTAATATAATAAGCCGCTTTCTTTCCTTCAATGTTATATCGCCTGAGCGGGTTATCAAATTATCTGCATATGAGTTTGCCAATGCCGATAAAGTCTTCATACTGCAGGGCGCTATTACCATACCGTCTCTCCTGAAAGAGCCGCTGGAAAGCTTAGCTCCTGTATCTCCGATGTCGTAGCATGCATCTGCCAGCTCTCTAACTTGTTCCGGTTCCCAATCGGTTTCGTACTTTATGTTTTTTTCTCCTGCCTCAGAAATGATAAGGTGCGTTTCAACCTCTTTATTGATTGACAGTACCTGAAGCAGCCGGATGCCGTATATTACTCCGCTAGCCCCGGTTATTCCCACTATTAGCAACACTGCACACACCCCCTCAATAAACTATAAGTCACTGAATGTAGCATCTGTGTCTTGGGTCACAGAATACTTGCTCTATCTGGTTTCAGCTTGTAATTTAAAGCTTTCCGCAAGAGCTTCCGCTATAGCACGAGCGAACTCTGTAGTGTTTATATGGGTGTCCACCTCTATAACCCGTATCTCCGGATCTAACTTTTCTCTTAATTCGTTAACGAAAACCTTGTCCGTATCCGGGTCGTAAAGCGCTCCACCCTCTACACTTAGCGAGGAGAAGCCTCTGGTAGGGATTACGAATTTAACTAATTTTTTATTCCGGTGTTTATTTAATTTTTCTGCCACAGCCCGTGCGATAATCTGCATTTCATCAGCATTTGTCCTAGCTTGTACCCTGATGGAATCCTGTACAAGCAATTTTCTTTCCGCCAGCTTACGGGAGACCCAGAGAGGATCGGCTTTATCTTTCCTTTCTATGGGTCCACAGCTTATCATATCAAATCCGCAGGGAGAGAGAATATAAGGTATACCCTGCTTGCATGCAGCTTCAAGTCTATCAGGCCTGGAGGCGCGGTTACCACCTAAAATGTATTCGCCTAAATTAGCCGGCACCATGTCAACGAATCCCTCGAACAATCCCTGGCCAACCAGGTCCTCCACGGCTCTATCACCCAACCCGGTAGCATGAAAAGAGACGAAGTTATAACTTTGTTCCAGAAGAGATCGTACGTACTGGGCACCCTTATCACAGAAACCAAACTCCGTAATTGCTATCGATGGCTTTTTATCCTTTCCGGGAGCTTCATATTTCTCGACCATTCCGCATATTGCACCCGCGCCATTAATCATCAGGCTTCTGACTAACGGATTTAAACCTACAGTGTCAACTACGCTGTGCATAACCGTTATATCCCTTAGGCTAAAATATTCCGCCAGCCTGCCAGCATAGGCGGGCATGGCTGTCACGCTTGAAATCAATAGCTTAGGCAGACCGAATGGCAAAGTTTTCATTGCCGTGAGGGTAATAAAAGTCCCCGTCATTCCGCCGACCGCTATAATTCCCTTCAACTCCCCGGTTTTATAAAGCTCCAGCACCTTCTTTGCCAGTCCTCCGGCCATTGCTGAGGTTGCCTTTTCTCTCTCCTTAGATAATGTCTCCCTGATTTTATCCATGCTCATTCCACCGGCCGTGGCTACTTCCTCACAGGTAACATCAGCTTTGAGCCGGGTCTTAATCCCGCCAGTACCTATGCTAAAATCAATAAGTATGGTTTTATGCCCGCTTTTCTCTATTTGCTCCTTTATCAGCCGCAGGCCATCTTCCCTCTCATCCAGCATACCGGCTACAGCAATATTCATATCTCACCTCCGCAATTATAAATTATGCTATATGTTAGTTTGTCTAAATTCCGATTCAATCACACTAAAAAGGCTTGGCAAAACCATGCTCCGACGGCATTCTTATTATGCGCTTTTTCATCGTTACATCATGGATCCAATAAAGATGTAATCGGTTAATTGATTTTATTCTCTATTACAAATGATATGTACTGTAAAGACACATCAATCACTCTAAGTATAAAAAAATATAGTTCCGTTGACGCATACTTCATTTATTATCATTTTTAAAAGAAGTGATTCTGTATTTTATTGTATTTATTTTATATGTACTCTTTCCGGCTTATTCTTTCAATTTCATACCAGTCATCAATCCACTTAAAAGCCGGTCCATAGGATCCTTTTTCTTTTCAGTTTTTGCAATTGCCTCTTTCTTGCTCCAGACCGACTCAGGTCTTACCTGCAGGATAATGATATTTTCCGGGAAGGGCATATCTGCATCCACGCCAAACTCTATGTCGTAAGCTTTCCCATAGTAATTTTCAATCACTTTCCCTATACGGGCAAGTTCAAGCATCTCCTGTCGCGACAGGCATGGTACGCTTCTCTTCTCTTCAGAAACCGGTACCTGTACGATATCGCTCCCGTTTTTTTTATAAACACACTGAATTTCCTTGCTGCCCAATTTAGTCGCTACAGGTTCCATAATAATCTTATCGACGAGGTAAGTATCGGGGGTTACGATACCGCTCACTACTGCCTCGCCAAGGCCGTAGCTTGCATCTATGGAAATCTTGGACGGATCGCCATTCACCGGATTAATGGTAAATATAATTCCCGATACCTTTGAGTTAACCATCTTGGGTATGCCGACGCCGATGTTGAACAGGAAAGGCATGCCTTTGTTCATTCTGTACATGATAGCCTCAACGTTATAGGCACTCGCCCAGCACTTTTTAACATAGTCAATAAGATCTTTCTTGCCGCAAATGTTCAGGTACGTTTCCATCTGGCCTGGCATTGATACAGACCCGCTGCTGCGGACTGCGACCGGACAATCAGGAGATTGGGACTTGGCACACAGTTTACTATAACCGGATAGGATAGCCTCCTCTATATCAGCAGGAATAGTGGCATTTTCAATTAATTTCATTGCAAATTCACTTGCCTCTTTTGCCGTATCATAAGTTACTTCTCCAATTTCGGGTAATTTCTTTTCCAATTTCGCCTTTATACCTGTATCCACAATAAATTTATCATTGGCATAAATGGTGATAGCAAAACCCGGGGCAACCGGTATTCCTGCTTTTATCATCTCTCCCAGGTTGGCATTTTTCTTGCCCACAAGCGGAAAATCGCTGCCTTCCATCTCTTCATACCAAATGGTTAACCGCTTTTCTTTATCCGTCATGGCATCGCCTCCATTTATTATCCGCCCGAACCGAGGCCGGATGGCTTTTTATCTCCTTCCGGCCCCGGAGAGCTAAGGAACTCAATTATTTCGCTCGTTTCAATATCTTTACTATTCCTGTATCGCCATCTATCCTGATAAGATCACCCGTTTTTATAAACTGGGTTCCTTTACCCGTTCCGACAACGGTCGGCAGACCGTACTCTCTGCAGACAATAGCAGCATGACACATAGGCCCGCCCACATCGGTAACCGCCCCAGCGATCTTTACAAAACAGGGCGCCCAGCTCGGAGAAGTGGTAGTCGCTACAAGGATCTCACCATCCTTCAGGTCAGCAAGCTGATCGATACTCTTAAGAACCCGTGCTTTACCCTCCGCCGTACCTGATGAACCAGGATTACCTTGAAGTTCGTCCGCCGAACTTCCCTCTCCGCCGCTAAGCCATGACTTGAGTGTATTTGTGTTTATACCCCAGAGTGCCAGCGTGAAGGGCTCAGTTACAACTTCAGGCGGTGTGCCAAGGGCTGCCGGAGGGGTCCATGCTTTAAACTTCTCGTATACTTTCTTTCTCCATTCAACCTCTTTAGGCCAGTAAGACGGTCCTCTCGACTTTACACCTGTTGTCCATCCTGTAACGTAATCCCATAGCGCCGATTTAATTTCATCGCGTTTTAAATACCACATATCCTCAGAATCTTCAAAAAAGCCTGCATTTTTAAGTATCTTTCCAACCTGGCGAAGCTTGGCCCAGAAAAGTGTGTGGAACCAGTGTTCAACATAAAAATTGTGATCTTCAGCATAAGGGAGGACGAGTCGTGACAATCCAAGGCCCTGGTCAAAAGCTTCCCTGTCCGTGTCTGTCTTAAGAAGATTTCTGTATTCAGTTGCGATCCTATCCCGCTCTTTAAGGATCTGCTCTGTCGGTCTTCCGAGTTTTTTGCCTGATTTAAGCGCTTTAATATTTGTTCTGATGTTTTCAAAGGGAATATTCAGATCATCATTCCAGCTTTTCTCAGTGTGAAACCAGCCGGTGCCGGTGGAAATATAGAACCATGGATATCTTGCAATCTCCAGTTCCTTGAGCCACTCTTTGCCTTTGGCATCCTTTTCAAGTTCCTTCATCAACTGATCGGCTTTCAGGGGCTTCAGGATGAGATTTTCAATTCCCAGGTCAATAGCAAGCTTCGATAATCTGATTAACTCGCCGTCCGGTTTAAATAGAATCGGATCGAATCCGGCCGACATCTTCACCTGGCTCGACGGAGGAATACCCGGAAACAGCTGATTTAATGTCGCAAAAAATGTCACCTGTACCGCATAACATAGATTAAGAAACTCGAAATGGTATTGCCAGCACAGAAGGCCAAGGTCTATAAGTGCATCCCATTTTCTAAGGAGTTCATAACCGCTCCCTTTACCAATACCTTCTTTAATGACGCTTATATCCTCCATTTCGGGCAGATCGGTAAAATTCATAGCCTCGAGATCATTGATTACCTTTGTCATTTTCTTTTTCCAGGCTTCAACAAGCCTGTCCCAGTTCTGGAAGTAGTAGCCTGCCCGCTCCATAAAAATAGGCACCCTCTTTTCAATCTCCTTCGGATCAGCAACACCCACAGGGCTTATATAAACATAACCGTTCACAATCCTGTGATCAATGCCCAGAGCAGGCGGGACAAGCCAGTGACGTGTAGTGTACTGTGAGAGTGTCATTGACCATGCCTCATCCCATATAAGGTCAAACGGATAGTGAGGAATGGGATAATGCAAGCCGTCATAGAACCAGAGTTGATCACTCTCAAAAGCTGCCCTTTCTTTGTCCTCCTTTGAACTAGTAAACTGGTACTGGTACGGATACATCTTCTCCCAGCCTTCAGTACCTGGAATTTTTGGTACATCATGCGGATCCATAAAGCTATTTTTTGCCATAAAACCCCTCCTTTCCCTATTTGGGTATCTTTAAAGTATGAACCATTTCGGTTCATCAAAACGTTCCGTGCAACGAAGTACCCGGCTTGCATATTTCATTGCATAAATATTCCTGAGATTCAGTGAAATTCTGCGGAAATCTTCATTGTTCATAAGACGACCGATATCTATGGGATCCTTAAAAGTCAATTCGGCCACAATCTCACTTATTCCCCCCAGTATGACATTCCAGCCTCCTGTTACTTCCACATAATCAATCTTTTCCATTACAGGAAGGTATTCTTTGATTATAAAGTTACTGTACTCTTCTTTTATACCGGGCCTTAGATCGTAATACTGATTAAACTTCCATACACCTTTCTGTATGGAATATTCTGCCCTTTTTACCCTGCCTGTTGGTTCCAGGACAGAGTTTTGGTAATTGTATATAAAAGTTTTTAGAGTAAGATGTAAGTCTTTGTATTGTTTTGCAGTAATGATACGGGATAATTCGTCGCAGTCTTTTACAGACATCACACCATGAACCCTTGGGCCGAATCCAATCTCAGTATAGAAACCGCCTACCGAAACAAGGCCCATATTAGTCGTCTTAGGAAGATATGTTTTGGCAATGAATTTTGAATACTCATCTTCCTTACCGGGGATTATGTCATAATTTTCTTTAAACAAAATAGGCATACGATCCTCCTTCCATATTATATATATCTGATTATGTTTTATGAAATCTCCAAAAACATCATCTGGAGATTCTGATTATATTAGATACTAATCATTACGAGTTAAATCCGCCCGAAATCCTGTTAAAAAACCGGCTATCTTACTTCAACGATTATAAAAGCAATTATTGCCAAATATTCAGATTATCATCCTCTGATTTTTATAAGAGCTCTATTTTCCGGTAAATCCAGCTTTCGGCAGGAACTTGGAAGTTATGGTTGGTCGGTTTGCCGTTTACACGCTTACTTCAATGCTATAAGTATCTTCTGAACTTATGAGTACAAAGAAAATAATGCATATAATCCGCATGTTGTGGGTATTTAAATGTGATGGAATGCATACTAGAAAACCTCCTAAATTTTAAGTTAGAATGAAGTTCTCTTTATGCCGCGGAATGTTTTTCACTTCCAGCAGTTACTACACGTCACCTTCTCATTATATAAAGACGTGTAATTATATTCCTTATCTCTATTTTTTTAAAGGTATATATTTTCATCTAATGAAAGTGATTATCATTGTATGATTATATCAGTAAGAAACATGATTAATTATTTTGTCAAGTAAAAAAATATGAAATACTTAATTTTTTATTAAAATTAGTAAACCACAAGTTCCCATCACAAGTGAAAACTATTATAATTTTTATAGATTCAGAAAAATTTTTTGCTGGAAAACAAATATGCACTTAATAAAATAAATAGAAGGTAAATCAAAGTACTGGATATTTCTTTTTAATGAATGCATAGACGAGGTAATAAGCTACGGTTCGACGCTTCGCGCATGTCGTCTCCCTCCGCTTATCACCTCGCTGTGGCGGTGTCCTCGCTAAGCTCGGACTAAGCCATTGTAATAGGCTCGTCTATCGTATCGGCTATACTTAGCTCTTTTTCTTCACTTCAGGCCGGGTTAACCGCGGAATCATGTCAGCTACCGGGCTTACGCCAGTGAAGCCATATTCGTTCCACCGGTCTGAGACCTTCTGCAGCACCGCACGGTCCATAAAAATTTCGTTAGGCTTGTTCGTCCATTCGTATGGAGTGCAGGCATCGAGAATTACACGGCTTACCACCTCGCGCGCCTCAATCGGCAGTCCCGGATCGAGAGGCGTGGAACGACCACGATTGATGATCTGTACCGAGCGCTTGGGATCGAAACGGACGGCTAGTGCCCACCAGACACGGTCCATGTCGTCTGCGGCGATATCGTGATCGACTATGATGATCCCCTTGACCCCGTAATGCCCGGTAGTGCTCCCGTTAACTGCATCAGCAACCTGGTTCGAGTGTCCGGGATATTGCTGGCGCACGGATACAATTACCCAGTATCTTCCGGTAGCAGCAGCCGGGAAGTATACACTTTGGATACCTGGTATTTTCATGGTTTCGAGGTCGTACCACAAAGTGGCCGTGCGATTGAGCGACTGAATCATATGGATGTCGTTGATCGGCTTACCGACCGTAGTAGCCTGGAAGATCGGCTTATTGCGGTGAAGGATCCGCTTCACGCGCAACACCGGCTTGGGATAGTCCTTCCCTTTATTCCCAGAATAGTAACCGGTGTATTCTCCGAACGGCCCCTCGTCCATCAGCTCGTTGGGATCTATCCATCCCTCAACGATGATCTCAGCCCTAGCTGGCAGCATCAGCCCGGTAAGATCTGACTTAAAGACTTCCACAGGACGGCCGCGAAGCGCGCCGGCCACGTCGTACTCATCTGTCTGGGCGCTGACCATTGTCGAACTGGTCAGGAAGAGAACCGGATCACCGCCAACTACATAAGCACAAGGCATCTTTTCGCCACGTGCCTGATATTTCTTCATATGCATATCGCCATGCTTGCCCTTGATGATCTGCGACCCAAGTATGTCTTTGCCCAGAAGCTGTGAGCGGTAGGTACCGAGATTGGTCCAGCCGGTGTCCGGGTCCTGCGTCACCATAAAGCCGGAAGTGCCGAAGAAACGACCACCGTCATCGGGATAAAACCAAGGTGCGGGATAGTTCTCGAGATTTATTGCGTCTCCCTCGACAATGTTCTCCATTACCGGCGGATTGTCGACGAACTTAGGCTTAATCAACTGCTTGGTGGTCAGCTCCATCCATTTCCTGGAAAGCTGGCACATCGAAAGCGACGGATCCTGCTCAAGGCAGATCGCAATCCGCTCAGGAGTCGTAAATGCGCTTGTGAACACCGGGATGTCGTATCCTTTCACGTTCTCATAAAGTAATCCGGGACCTTTAGCCTCCTCGTTTACCTTGGAGATGTGGCAGAGTTCAAACTTCCAGTCCACTTCGGTTTTAATGCGATGCAGTCTACCATGATCCTCGAGTGCTGCTATATAGGTTCGAAGATCGCTGATAGGTTTTACTTCCTTGTTCTTACTCATGTCTATTCCTCCTAAATAAGAATTATTGATATTGATTGGTATAATCAATTCCATGCTGTACTGACTCCGAGCTAACAGCATGTCATATAGTAAGGACCCCTGCCAGTGCTAAAAGGTAACCTCTATAGGGCATATATGCTTTTGTTTAAAATTTTATATTTTATCTCCTCCTAATTAAGAGAGTTTAAATTTATAAATGTTATTTTTAATTAGTCCACTACTGGAGTTATAAACTTTAATATGGACAAATAGATCAGGATGATTTCCGCGTTATTCCGTATGGCATTATTTTAATCAGCTAAACTTATTTATTAACGGACTTTTCAATATTTTCCTGCTTATCCCTGGAAAGACTTTCAGTGTGATTATTCCAATACTGCATAAACAATTGCCTTCCTGAAATATTAAGCGGGATACATAACATTCAATCTTTAATTGATCAACTCAAAAAAAGACTCAAAGGCACATCTCCAAAAATCTTTGCCGTCTCCTAAAAACCCTACTCTTAAATTAAAATAATTAAAAGTTCATTGAATGAAATAAATGTTCATCAGATGATGATGTATCACATGTTATAATTTTGTCAAGAGAAATAAATACTGGGTAATAAAAAATTAAATAAAAATATATAATTCTGAAAAGGAAAAATATTGCTTGGGCTGGAATTTTACTTATGTAGTTTGCTCATTTTTTTCAAGATAACCCATATCTCTGGAAATATTGTGGGCTGTTGCAATGGTTTCTTGTGCCAATTTTTTTATGGCCTTCGAATCTACTGAAGAAGAAATAAAAGCTACACCTACGGCGCCGATAACCTTTCCGCTAAGATTATATACCGGAGCTGCAATGCCGCTGATACCATCCATTGCTCTCTCATCATCAAAAGCATATCCTTGTTTTCGAATCCGGCGAAGATATTCCAAAAGTTCTTCTTTTTTTATGAATGACTTCTTGGCAGTCGGTTTCAGAGGAAATTTCTGTAAAATTCTTTCTATTTCACTTTCGGGAAAGTATGCCATAATTGCAGGTCCTACCATTCCCCAAAATGGAGCACGGCGCGTGCCGATCTTGGAAGTAAAAGTAATAGGATTCTCTGGATCATCTATCTTATCTATATATAGTAACTCATCATTATCTATTATTCCTAAAAATATTGTTGCACCAATCCTTATCTGCAATTGGCTTAAATGATGAGATGCTATTGTTCTAAGAGAAAAAGAATTAAAAACAATACTTCCCAATTCGAATAATCTTAGATCAAGAGAATATTGCTTCAACTTAGGATCCTGTTTCAGAAATCTGTATTTCACGAGCGTAGAACATAACCTTAAAACAGTTGCCCTGGGCAGGTTGAGATTTTGCGAAAGTTGAGTCAATGAGAGCGCTTTTTTTTCAGCACTGAAAGTATCGAGTATCTGCAAAGCCCTCTCCAAGGATCTGTTGTAAAAGGCTTCTCCTTTATTCTGATTCATATGTTTATTTCCCCCAATAAAAATTTGTTCTCAAAAAAATGAGTTATACAATTAGTTTATTCATTATTGTAAATCTTTTTTGCAGATTAAATAATAACATTTAAAATTATTACATGTAGTGAAAATTTTTATAATTATTGATATACTGATAGCAGGTTTTGAAAATGGTCTGTAAAATTGCATCAATTTTTTCCCTGAGCACTAGGCCGAGGAAACAACACAATTCCCCCGATTAATACTAAACAGACCACTATTAATTTAAATCGTTCAAGTCACATATATTTATTTCAAGCATTTTAACGCTTGCCAGGATACGTTTTGTATTTCTTTTTACTGCTTCAATTTGA
>JAFGSG010000079.1 GCA_016934735.1 Spirochaetota bacterium
ATTACATCAGGTCTGAAAGGCGTCCTCAAAAATTTAGTAATGTATTCCAATTTTAACAAACAAAATATAATTTTGAGATGGCTTGTAGTCACATCATCTCCATATAGCTAAATATGAAGCAGACACTGAGGATAAAATTTTCTCGAAAATAATACATTAAGCATTATAATAAGAATTACCGGATAGTAATTGATGAAGTGCATGCGGGATTTCCCCGGAGGACAGAGACAGGATTTTTGATCCTTTTTTACGAGTTTAATTCATTGACAAATATCATAAAATAAATATTTCTAAAATATTTACCTCATTAACAAACAGGCTAAAAAATGAAAAAATTCACATCATTTAACGGCAGGGCATACATATTTATTATATTTCTGGCGTCATTATGGTTCCTTAACTTTGCAGGCAGAAGCATCTTTTCGCCAATCCTGCCGCTTATAGAAGATGAGTACCTTATAAGCCATGCAAGGGCAACCAGCATACTGCTGTTCCTGTCAGTAGGATACGGGCTTTCGGTTTTCTTTTCCGGATTCTTCTCAGGCGTTTTCGGATATAAAAGAACAATCATGCTGTCATTAATTGTGTCAGCCTTAACATTTTTCTGCATTTACTTTTTTAAGATATTTTCCGCGTTCTATATTTTTAATTTCATCATCGGGGTTGCTACAGGTGTATATCTTCCTGCGGCCCTTCCCATCATCACACATAACTACGAAGAAAAAAAATGGAGCAAAGCAATAGCAATACATGATTCAGCAGCGTCAATAGGAGTATTTGTTGTGCCTATCATTGCCGTATTTCTGATGCAGTTCCTGGAATGGAGAGGCATATTCAGCCTGCTTGGCATAGTGCTCCTTATCGCTGTTGTGCCGGTATATTTTTTTATTGATGAGCTCAAGGTAAAAAAGATCAGCATGGCTGTATTCAGTTCTTTCATTAAGAACAAATCATTGTGGGTGCTCAGCCTTATATGGCTTTTTGCAGCATCATGCAGCACAGGCGTCTTTTTTATTGTTCCCCTGTATCTCACAAAGGAACTGCACATGGACATAGAATATGCGAACATGATATTCGGAATATCAAGAACAGGGGGATTTGCTTTTGCGCTAGGCGCAGGATTTCTTGCTGCCAGGTTCAGCGTGCAGAAGCTGATGGCTCTTGTTTTAATTCTTTCCGGAATATTTACAGTCCTTGTTTCTATTGCGGACATAAAATTTATGGCAATAGCGCTTTTCTTTCAGGCAAGCATCATTTACGGATATTTTCCCCTGGGACTTATCGCGATTTCAAGGCTGTTCGACATCAACGTACGCAGCATAGCAACCGGCTTTGTACTCGGATTCGGAATAATAGTCGGATGGGGCATAGCGCCCTACCTGCTCGGCCTTTCCGGCGACCACATAAGTTTCAGGTTCGGCATCATGATTCTCGGCATACTAATAATTCTTTCGAGCGGGCTCGTTTACCTGCTTAAAGACCTCCAGAATCATAAATAAATGTATAATAACAGGGCAGCAGGTTTATCTTAACCCTCTCTGTCCGTGCTTTACTGCCCGTCTTGCTTTTCCGCAATCTGCCTCAGCACGTTTTTTATCCCGTGTTCAAGATCAGCCCTCGAATGCGAATAGCCGAGTTCGCGCATTGCCTTGCCGGAATCAATGTAATGTAACGCGCTGCCCAGAAGCGCTTGCTGGCTGTTCAGTATTATGTTAAGGCTGCCTAAAGCCTTTGCAAGCAAGCCGGGCAGAACAACAACAGGCGCAAAAGGCGCGTTAATTGATTTCAAGTTCTTTTTGGCAATTAACCTCACCATCAAAGCGAACTTCTTCATTGTCATGTTCTCTCCGCCCAAAAGATAGCTCTCCCCTGCCCTGCCCCTTTCCAATGCAAGAACAATGCCCTCTGCAACCCTGGATACAGATGTATAGCTTGCTCCTCCGCCCAGCACGGGAATTCCGCGCATGATCCTGCGGATAAGGCCGACATTGGTGGTGGTCATGCCGTCTGTCTCTTCGCCTACAAGAGATCCGGGCTCAACAATGACAGCAGGGATTCCGCAGCGCTTAACAGAATTGCGGATGAGGTCCTCCATCCCGCGCTTTACATCGCAGTAAACAGAGACGCCCTTAGCATAATAATCCGAATTTTCGTCAATAAGCTTTGGAAAACGCGCATTTGGAAGCAGAAACCCGCGGGAAGCAACACTTCCCAGAAAAACTATTTTTTTAAGCTTCTTTTTCGCATGTATCTTTTCCGCAATCTCAAGGAAATTTTTCACAATATCTACGTTATAGAGCTTTGAGGTTTCGTAATCCATGTGATAATTTACCGAGCCGGCTGCAAAAATTACGCGATCTATCGAATGCTTAGCCAGATGTTTATAAACGTTCGTGCAGTCTTTTGGATTCAGAAGGTCGCCGTTTAAAAAATACTTAACCGATTTCTTTAAAAGCGGACCGGGCGCGCCTGCTTTCACAAAGGCATGGCCGTGCACCTCGTATCCTTTGCGGATCAGTTCATTGCACACTCTTATGCCAATGAATCCCGAAGCGCCTGCAACTAAAACCGATTTTTTCATAAATCATTCATCCTTTAAAAAGTATTCTGAGTAACTCGTCTTTTAAAAAGCCTGTCTTACTGCATTTATTATTTTTCCCGGATTTGCCATTCAGTAGATACGACATATTGATTTTTATAACAACCCGATTACATCTAACCGGAAAGAAACAGCTGACAAGCCTTTTTTACCGCAGATTTAAAGCATTTTCTAATGTGACATAAAATAATTATTGACAATTTTAACTATTTATTTATTTTATTATAGTTAAATTTATTTTTTTATATATTAACAAGTTAAACAAAAAGTCTATAATCAGCATACCATTAATGAAAAGCCAGTCGGAGGTATGAAGTGATATTAAATATAATTACACTTTTTTCATGCTTTTTAATGATAATATTTTTCAGAAGGCTTGACCGTTCAAACCTGAAAATGACCAAGCTGAAAAGGTATTCGGTTAAAATATTCAATGATTTCAAAAAGCTCACTGAAAACGAATTCAGAAAGTATAAAGACGCGACCATTGAAATGGATATTCTTGTTAAAAAATCCAATACCAATGCCCAACAGCTTAGAGAGTCTATTTCCATAATTGAGAACAAGCTGGGGTCTCTTGACAGGGAAAGAGAAATACTTGTTAAAGCGGAAAATGACCTCAAGGTGATTTCCGATGCTGCAAAAGACGTAAACAAACAAATCGAGTTCATAGCAGGAGCCAAAACCTCATTCGACGGCATGGGAGTAAAGATCAGCACCTTGAGCGGGGACATATCGCGGGTAGAAAGGGAAATGTCGTCAGTTCTTCAGGCTTTTAACGAAAGAATAAAGGAGAAAACGCGCAGTCTTTCCGAGGAAATCGCGCTCAACATAAGCGAGCTAAGGGACTCTGTCAAAGATAAAGAAAACGGCATAATTGAATCATCAAGGGAAAAGATAGAGCTTTTAAGCAATCAATATCTGAACATGCTGTCAAATATGGAAGAAAGAATAGGCAATTCCGGCGGTGCTATTATTGAGGATATGAACGAGAAACTCAATGAGACATCAAAAAACATCAATTCTTTTGAAAAGAAAATTGAATCAGCTGAAAAACGTGTTATTTCGGAATTCAATCTGAAGATAAACAAATTCGAAAAAACTCTTAATAACATTGAACACATTGATGACACCATTGAACATCTTAACAATAAACTCAAAAGCGTTGAGGATGATGTCAATGAATCCACCTCCAGGTTAATTTCAACCTTTGACGAAGAAGTAAAGAAAGCCAGACAGGAGCTCAATAATCTGGATATACATACCATAGCCAAAAAAGATGAGATTGTCAAATCAGTGCGCAAAGAAGCAGAAGAAATGAGAAGCAAAATAGAGAATTTCGATGATAAATATCTGGAAATCGAAAACAGAATTATACAGACAATCGACAAAGAAACAGACAAGATTAAATTAACAATCGACGGATTCGATGAAAAGTATTCCGAAGTTGTGGATAAAATAAACGAAATGGCTGAAGAAAAACTAAATGACATACATTCCGAATATCAGACCATGGAGGTTAATTTCCACGAATTGTCCAATAAAATCGCATCATACGAAGACAGCCTTAAAAGCTACATGTCAGAGCAGACGGAAAAATCCAGGAAAGACTTTATTTTTATGGAGGAAAAGCTTACAAACATGAAGGAAGAAATCCTTCAGTATGAGGAGAAAAACAACATCTTCTCAAGAAGCGATATAATGATCACAAAGGTTGAAGAAGCCATCGGCGAATTCAGCAGAATATTGAAGGAGTCCAAGGACGAAGCGAAAAAACTTGAGCAGTTCATGGAAGACGCGGATAAATTCAGGGTGATAAGCAGGATGATAGATAAAGAGATAAAGAAATACGAAGCCAAGAGAAGCAAGCTTGCCGGCTACGAAAGCGAAATCAAAGCGCTTATGGAGCTTAACGACATAGCAGTGTCTAAAGCCGAGTCCCTGGAAGACAGCGTTTCCAACATAGATAAAATAAACGCAAAGATAGACGCTTTATCCGAAACATATACCGGCCTTGAAGCCAGAATCACCGAACTCCACGAATACGAGGATACCATTGCAAAGAATCTGGAATCAATCCAGAAGACGGACGTGTTAATAAAATCCATAGAGAGCAGAGTTCAGTCATTCAAGAACAACACAGACAGATCCGACAAACGCGTTCAAAAGCTCATAGAATATCTGCAGTCCATCGAAGAAAACACATTGATACTAAAATCAAGAGAACAGGAGATACGGGACGTAAAAGACAAATTTAGCGAACTTGACGGTCTCACACGCCATATCGAGAAACGGATAGACCAGATACACGCTATGTTCCAGAAAACAGAAGCAATGAGGGAAGAGATAGACGAAACGGACGACAGGCTCAAGCGCATGTTCGACGAAACAGACAAGAAGATAAAGCAGTTCGCGGATATTCTTTCCACTGTTGAAGGCAATAACTTAATAGCAAAACAGATTAAAAGCGATTACAGCTTAGGAAAAAACATAAACGACAGGATGATTAAATCCGTAAGAGAACTTTCAACAAAAGGCTGGAGTTCGGATGAAATCTCGCGCAAGCTTTTAATCGACGAGAATTCTGTAAGGTTTATTATAAATACCACTTCGCTGTAAAAGCATCCGGAGGGGCGGATTTTAATCGTCGCTCCTCCCACCCTTCTTTTCCTCTTCCTTTGCTCTTTCCATAATCTCTCTCATAATATCTTCATCCGACTGCATTTTGCGCAAAATCACCTTATACCTGATATCAAAAGTACTCGGTTCGGTATTATCATTCTCAAATTTAAAATTCCATCTTTTAAGGTCATGGACAATCAGGTTGTTAACTTCATCAATAGGAGTTATGACTTTAGGTCTTATCTGCATAATATTTCCGGTTTTATATAATGAAACCGTTAAAACACCTTCACATGCTTCATCGATTTTATCGTACTCTTTAAGTTTATCCGAGATACCTTTATCGCCTTCATTATCTTCTATTTTTATCAGCCGGTCATGGAATTTCATTTGAGAAATTACATACCGGTCGGACAATATAAGAACCCTGAATACTTCCTCACTTTCGGCATCCTGTTCCAAATAATTCTTGTATTGCTCAATTACAGGATCTTTAATAACAGCAGTTTTACAGGAAAAAATCAAAGAAAATACTGAAAAGAAGCCAAGAATGATAAATATTTTAAAAAAGCTTGTATTTATAATGTATTTCATGATTTTGTGTTCCCTATAATTGAAAATTTTAATTTCTGCAATAAATCTCTAAGCAGATTTTTGATATTAACAATATAAATAATAATTTCAAGAATTTTTTATTCCCTGAGATGTAATATATGGAAAAATTTTTAACTGATCTGATCGAATCTCTACTCCCGCTGAACAATATATATATTTATCTGTTTCTATTTTTAAGCGCTATAATTGAAAATTTATTTCCGCCAATACCCGGAGACACAATAACCGTCTTTGGCGCTTTTCTTGTTGGAAAAGGAAGACTGAACTATTTCGGCGTGTATTTATCCACTACTATCGGCAGCGTAATCGGTTTTATGCTTTTATTCCTTTTGGCAAAATATTTCGGAAAAAAATTTTTTCACGACAAAAATTATAAACATTTTTCAATTAAAAAAATTGAAAAAACGGAAAAATGGATTCACAAATATGGTAACTGGATTATTATCTTTAATAGATTTTTACCTACTGTCAGATCGGTTATTTCAGTTGTATCCGGTATTTCCGAACTTAATACAACCAAGGTGTTGATTTTATCGCTTATCAGCGCATCAGTATGGAATTTAATATGGATACATAGCGGATATGTACTTGGAAACAACTGGCATATAGTTAAAGAAAGATTTTCAGATATAATGCTGCAATACAATATGATTGCAGGTGCCGTTGTTATATTATTGGCAGTTATTGCACTAATAATCCGGAAATTTAAGAATAAAAAAGTTGACTAAGGTAAATTTTTTTTATATTATATTATTATAATAATACGATATATTTAATCAAAAACCATTGATTATCGGACAATGAAATGAACTTTAAACATGACAGCGATATATTAAAAGCTCTCGGGCATCCTGTCAGGTTAAAGATGGTCTTCGGGCTTGTGAAGGATTATGACTGTAATGTAAATAAAATGGTTAGGGAGCTAAAGCTCCCTCAATCAACAGTTTCACAGCACCTGTCTATTCTGAAAAGCAAGGGCATAATAGTGCCGCGCAAGGAAGGCGTAAAAACATGCTACAAGGTAGTGGATAAAAAAGTCCTGGAGATAATCGATCTGTTAAAAAGATAATTTTTTTTGATTAAATATATCGTATTATTATAATAATTAGATATATATTAAGCTACAGGAGGCTGAAATGCAAATCAACATTACTGATGAAGCAAAGCTTCAACTCAGAGAAGTATTAAAGGAGTCGAAATATGAAAACCCGGCGCTCAGAGTGTTTATCGCGGGTATGGGCTGAGGCGGCCCCAGACTGGGCCTGACTCTGGATGAGTCAAAAGATACCAAAGACAATCTGATCGATATTGACAAAATAAAAATACTGTTTGAAGATAATATCAGCAATATGATGGGAGTAAATACCCCTTTGACTATTGATTTTATAGATAATTCCTACGGTAAGGGATTTACTATAGACAACGGTTCAGCTTGCTGATATCAAAAATAATTGATTAAAGCACTTTACTAAATAATTAACGCATGCGTTATCCTTCGGCTCCGCTCAGGATTCGTCTTTTTCGCTGGTTGAGAGGAGAAGCGCACTAAGCGAAGCCGAAGGTTAGAAACCAGCTGGAAGTACTACTTCAATCGCAAACTGCTATATAAGGACAAAAAAATGGAAACCACATTATTGATAATTATTATTTGTGCCGGATGGTTCATTCTTAACAAGTGGATATTACCGAAATTCGGAATATCCACCTGAATGAGTGAGAGCTGTTCTCTGGAAGAGACCACGAAGAAGAATCAAAAAGAAAAATAAATATACACAGGGGCGACTGATCCGGGGCTGTCTAAAAAGCGCTCGCTGAGTGAATTTCGCAATTTATTATTTGTCTCAGCCGCTCATTTCGATCTAATGTTGCCGCTTATAGCGTCAAAATTAGATCGAAATGAGCGTGGCGAAATTCGTATCGAAGCGAGTTTTGGGACAGCACCCGACACTAAATCATCCGTGCATGTCGATTATTCGCCCATGCATGTTTTATTCGTACTTATTCCCGAATTATCTTTCTGTCTACTCCGACTGCCGCATTACCCTGACCTTCGATCATCATGTCAACCTTAAGATCCTTGCCGAATCTGAGAACGTTCAGCATGAATATTTCAAGCTTGTTCACAACACCCGGAGGAAAAAGATTTCCATCGATCTCGACTGACATTACAGGGTAATTACGTTCCCTTGCCCACGGCGTATATAATCATTCGATTACCCGGCCGATCAGGCATGCAAACGGAGATATGTTTACAACTCCGGAATATCCGTCCTGCATCGCGGTTGCAGCCGCTCCGCTCGATATATTAATCTCGGAATACAGTTCATGGCTGGCAAAATGCTTTTCACAATTGTTCATTATGTGATGCATGTGATGCGGCGACTCAGGGATCATCTTTGCCGCGCTGAGAGCTTTTTTAACTTTTTTCTCAACACTGTGTTTATAGATCTGTTCAATATTCCAGGATATTAAATCCCTGAATTCTTTTGAGAATAATTTCTTATACCATGAAATGAGCCTGAGCCTTTTTTTCAAATCATACTCCCGGACAAAATCGCAATAATAAAACCATTCGGTTACTCCAGAAACTTTGCCGATTATTCCGCGCCTGCTGAAATGCTGGATCAGCTCATCTACTGCAAAATCATCGCGCCGGACATATATCTCGCCAACTATTAAAACCTTGGGAGATTCAGCCATGGTTTTTCTTAGAGGAATCTTTGCGATTTCGGATGCAATTTCCTCAAGAGTAGGAAGCATCTTTGATATGTCTTTCTCAGCTACACTGAGCATTCTGTGCCAGAGGGCATCATAATTTTCCATCGCAGATACAGGATCAAGAGCACATGTACGGAGAGATGTTTCTATATCCTTCAGATAATCCGCAATAATCGCCCCCCACCATAAACATTTTGAAAAAGTCGGACCCAATTCATTATACGAATTATCCGAATCCATTGTGAACACAACAACATTCTCCAGCCTGAGGTCTTTAAACAGGTTTTCATAGAAAACAAAATATTGTCCTGTTCTGCACGGTCCTGTTGTTGTCGGCACAAAAAGAAGATATATTTCATCCTTTCTGTATTTTTCCGAAGTAAAATATTTTAACGCTTCGCCCAGAACCAGGTGAGACGGCAGGCACTCTTTGCCGGAGGCATGGTTGCGCGCGAGTTGAAGGGTATGTACATCCGGTACCGGCATTGCCTCGGCATTGACATTGATTGATTTTAGCGCAGCCGCAACAAGTTCGACCGACAATCTTCCCATGTTCGCAAGCAAAAGCTTCACTGACGGATTATTGAACACTTCAATCCTTTCGTTTGTAATAACATTTTTAATGTGTATTTTATCTTTACCATTATTGATAAATCTGAGGCCGCTGTCGTATCTTGCCGACCCTTTATCCAGAAGCTCTAATCTATATCCTTCAATAATATCCAGGAATGCCTCAACACGGGTGTCAATACCTGCGTCCGCTGAATGAGAATCAAGTTCAAGGATAAGGAACGGTTTTATACCCATAATCCATTTAAGGTAATGAAGCATAAATGAATCCGGAGCGCATGAAAAGTTGCTGATATATGTTACAAATATATTATCCTCACTCTTTAACAGCTGCGATGTCTTCATATCCTGCTGGCCGTAATACCAGTACATATTCGGATAAATTTCCATACCTTCGAAAGGCAGAATGTCAAAAGGTATTACCGAATATCCTCTTGTGGTGAATTTCCTCGGAATGCTCATGTTCGCGTCCGACGTAAAAGCATTGTAAGGACGTCCGAGCAGAGCTATGACCGGCCTCTTGGCTATCCTAGCCTCAGCCAGTGCTGTTTCCCCAAGTTCACTTGCTTTCTTAAAATATTCCTTTTGTTTCTCCAGAGCTGTTTCGAATGCTTTCTTTGCTTCCCTTGCAGAAAATCCAAGCTGTTCTCCAAGTTTAATAAATGGCTCAAGGGCTTTCTCTATGCCGTATTTAAAGCTGACAACCGGCGTCAGGTACTTATCGTCCTCAATCTCTGGAAAAGCTTTTTTAATATAATACGGCAGACTCTGGGTTATGGGACAAAAACATGCGTGAACATCATCCTCATAGCTCTCCATATCCCTGAAATGCGGCAAAAATATATAATCTACACCGTGATCAAAAACATCCTGCACTGCTCCATGAGCTATTTCAGCAGGGAAGCAATAAGCGCTCTCTACACGCGCTGTCCCTTCATGGGAAATATTTTTTGACAGGACTGTTTCAACTCCCAGAGTATGGAAAAACCATGAATATAGCGGCCACATTGTATAAACAGAAAAACAATTCGGGATGCCTACAGTGAAATCCTTCTTTTTAACCAGCTTTTCCGGATCAGGTGCGCATTCCTTAAATAACAATTCATTTCTTTTTTCCACATAATCAAAAATTTCAGCTTCATTAAAAATTTTCTTTTTTCTTATATTTGCGTATTTATTGCATCTTCCGCCGAACATATATTTGTTATTGTTTACATTGAGAACCCGTATAGGACAAAGGTTATCACATGCCTTGCAAATAAACTCGCTTTCATAAATAACATTAGTATTGATTATTTTATCAATATCATATTTGGCCTTGGAAACAAGACCGTCGTTAAATTTCTGCTTTACAAGCAAACCTACTCCAAAGCAGCCCATAAGCTCCGGATCGGGCGGGACAAGTATATTCTTATTAAGAAGCATTGCAAACGCAAGCGGCACTGCCTTGTTCTTTGCAACCCCTCCCTGAAGCACGATGTGGTTTCCTATAGTTCTATTGCCGACGACCCTGTTCAGATAGTTGGATACAATTGATGTTACAATGCCGGCAGTGATATCCTCGCGGGATGCACCCTGCTGGATCGCATTTCGGATGTCTGAATTTATAAACGCCGAACAGTGCTCGCCGAACTTAAGCGGTTCCCTTGCCTGAAGAGCGATGTCGCCTATCTCATGAGCGTGCATAATGTTAAGGTCGCCCTGCGCCGATTCTTCGAGGAAAGACCCGGTGCCTGCCGAGCATGCCTGGTTCATTGCATAATCGATAGGGACAATGTTCTGAAGATAGATATATTTCGCATCCTGCCCTCCTATCTCGAATATAGTATCAATATCCTTCTTATAATACGTAGTGCCGACAGCGTGAGCTATAATTTCATTATATACAGCCGGAGTTTCCAGGAAGACGCCCAGTATCTCACGCGATGAACCCGTGGTTGAACACAGAGTAATATTTATTTTTCCATCGCCTATATCATTCTTTATCTGCTTCTTTAATTCGATAAGACAGTTCTTTAACGCCATTACAGGGTCGCCGTGTGTACGGCCGTAAAACGACGCTGCAACCTCGTTTGTTTCAATATCGATTAGACTGGCCTTTGTAGTTGTTGATCCGCCGTCAACACCGAGTATATATTCCCTGCCTGCTTTGACCGCAGTCTTCTTAGCATCGATATACGTAACTTTTCCTTCAGCAGTCTTCAGGCTATTGAATCTTTTAAACTGAATCTCAGCCGGTTTAAAAAGCTTTCCAAGCGGCGGTAAAATACTGCCCATTTCCCTGGCAAGAAGGGCTGCTCCGAATGCTTCGAAATAAGCGGCCTGCTCAGGTACAATAAATTTTATCTCGGGCAATCTTTCACGGATAAACGGAACAATATATTTATTCAGCGTAACTCCGCCGGTAAGAAGAACGCTGCCTTTTGTAATTTTCGCTCTCTTTAAAAAATCAATTACCTTCGTGGCCATTACATCGCTAAGAGAAAGAACAATATCCCCTTTTGTGGCCTCGCCTTTATTTAGCCTGTGAGTACAGTCGCTTTTCATAAAAACCGAACATCTTGATGAAAGCCGGAGTACTTTGCAGTTTGCCGGAATATGATTTATATCATCCAGCTTCATGTCCATGCGGGCAAGCTGCTGTTTAAAAAATTCACCTGTTCCGGACGCGCATTTGTTTCCGGAAAAATTTGTGATGATCTTCTTGTTTTCATCGATCGTGTATACTACAAGGTCTTCTCCGCCCAGAGATACAACAGCATCAACATCAAACCTGATGTGCTTTAACGCTTCCTCGATACAAAGCGGTTCTATAACACTGTTTACGTTCAGAAGATGCCTTCCTTCAGTGCCTGTGGCTAAAGTCTTTAAATCCGCGGGAAGATCTTTCTTTGAAAGAATACTATTCAGCGTATGAGTAAAATTTCCTTCATGCGGTACAACCTCGCTCCAGAGTATCGAGACTCCCTCAAGCATGGTTACCTTCACATTAGATGATCCTATATTAATCCCAAGACTGTGCATAACTCAAACTCCATTCAATGTATTTTATGTAGGATAAATAGAATCCGATTGACTATTTTGTCCATAATTTTTTCTTTGTTTTAGTTTACATAAAATTGAGCGTAAAATCAGGATTTTTAACAATTAGCTGTCACCGGAATGACCCGTAAAACAGGCTCAGTGTCTGTTTCAGCAGGTAAAATTAAAGGCCGGGGTCCGCAGACATTTGAATTGTAATGCTGATACTCCCGCGAATCAGGCATTTCAGGCTGTTACCCGGATAAAACAGACGTTCAGTCCGCATATCTGCTTTTTAAATAAAACGAGCTAATTACAAGATATAGAAAAATAAGCAAAAAAAGTCTGTGTTCATATAACGGACTTTTTTCCTGCTTTTGTTCAGATATAACAACCGGTTTTTTAAAATTCATTCCTTTCATAGCATGTCCGATTCCGCTTTTTTCAACTGAAATAAAATCGCCATAGCCATTTTTCGCGAAATTCTGTAAAAATATTTTTCCCATCGGAAGATAAGAATGTTCATGCCATTTCTTTTCGTGATAATTAATCAGATCGAATTTATCAATTATTCTTCCATTCTGTTCGATTGATATATTAAGAAGTCTGCTGTCGGATTCCAGTAATGGATACGGAATAGACGGTTTTAACATAACATTTTTTATAATTCTGCCGTCGTTACTCATAAACCGGATCCTGGCATAAACATAATCATCCAGTGACTTGAACCTGTTTGCGAAAGAAACAGTATTATTGGAAATATCTACAACAGGAATTGAAGGAATGCCCAGCGTGAAGCGGATAAGACATTTTAAAGCTGCTTCATTCGGCATTCCTGAATTATACGAAAATTTCCAGAACGAATCTGTTAATACAACAAGCATCCGTGCCTTGTCTTTAATTCCTCCGACTATAACGGGCAATCCGCTTTCTGTAGCATAAAAAACATTTGCCCAGTCTTTTAAATTTACTCTATTAATGCCCTTAATCCTTAAATTTTTTATCGGACCAAGTTCAGCAAGACCGGCAAAAGCAGATAATTTATTTGGTTTAACAAGGTATTCTCCTGCATCAAAATTCATGCCTGTTGAAGCAGCAAACGGCAGGATTGATTCAAAATTATTTGCTGATAAATCTTCATACTTAAATGACAAAGGGCCGCCCAGGATTAAAAGGCCTCCTCCGGATTGTACAAACTTAACAATATTATTGATATAATATGCATTTAAAAACTGATTAAGCTGAAAATCATTTATAATAATCAAATCAAAGTTATCCAATTCATTCCTGAAAAGCTGGTCTGTCGGAAACGGAATCAGACTCAGCTCATTATCCCTTGCTTTATACACCTGAGTGTCTGTGCGTAAAATATAGAAAGATATCATATCAACACCAGGAATATTCTGAAGCCCGCGCCGAATAAAAGCTGTGTCTGCAGAAGGGTGCCCGCTTATGTGCAGGACTCTGAATCCTTTGTATATTCCTTCAACCAAAGCATAGTCTCTGTTATTGTCTGTAATAGTTTCGCGCGAATCCGCAGCGACAGAGGCCTCAAGCAGATTTACGCCGGCGTTCTTTATCACCAGATCGAAACTTCCCTCGCCATAGCCGCCGGAAAGGCGGACATATGTAGTAGCAATATTTTTACCATTAAGTTTTAAGTTTACAGGCACGCCTTCAAGTCCAGCCCCAACCGTACTGACGGAAAAATATATTCTCTCTTTTGAGTACTTTGTCATAAATCTTGGAGCCTTTATTATGGAAACAGATTTATCGAAATTTATATTTCCGGAACCGGTATTTAGATAAACAACATTGTGAGGAAATCCGCCTGTAAGCGGCAGATCATTTTTTAATTCATCTATCTTTTCCGTCTCATTACCGTCAGTTATCACTGTAAAACCTGCGACTTCATCATTGCGGTATCGTCCCGAAATATAAGCAAGTATGGATTTTAAAGACTCTATCATGGCTGTAGATTCGGTGCCTTCAATTCCTTTCACTTCATCTGAAAAAGGGATTATCTCCAGATTATAATCACTCAATATTTCGTCCGCTGTTCCTGTAAAGCCTTCCATCCTAAGGCCCGAGCTTGCAGATATATCCACAGCAGCAACAATAGTCCTTCTCAAAGCAGATGCCTGCGTTAAGTCAATCTTGTATTGAAGACCGAATAAAATCAGTATAATGCAGATTAATAATATGTTGACCGCATATGACCATCTGGCCCATGTCTTGCTCCATGACATCCTGAATACATAAACAGAAAAAGACAGGATAAGCGCTGCTATTATAATAAATATCATCGGAACAGCTCCCTTTTTTTGAGTCTGTTCAGTATTTGCCTTGTGTGTATCTGATCGCTTTTATAGTTGCCGCTTAGCATATAAAGCACAATGTTGACTCCAGCTTTCAGCGCAGCTTCATCCCTGAGTAATATTCTCCGCCCAAAATCATTTTCTGATATGATTACAGCAGTGCGCTTTGTAGTGACAGAAACATCAGCGCCGCTGAAACTCCGGGAATTAATGAGGAAAAAAGATTTGTACACGGGATGATCTCCGGACAGGCGGACAAGGCCGGGGCTGCCTGCAATTCTTAAGGCGATCCCATTAAAGAACTGACGGCATGTTTGACCTCCTCCTGTTCCGCCGGGATCAACAAAGATTATGCCGCCTCTTTCTATAAAGTCTACAAGAGCTGCAGCAACCTTACCGGACAGCGCATCGGAATCTGTGCAACCCATTATCCACAGGTAAGGCAGTATCGGCAGCCTACCCTGCGCGAGAAGAGAAGCAGAATGCGCTGAGTAATAGTCCGGCGATATCCTTACTGAAGTCTTTTCCTCAAGCTCACGTTTGATTATCCTGAATATTCCTGCATTGGCCGGCTTTCCGTCCATAGTTAACTCAATAAACCTGAAATCTTCAGCATACAGGTTTTGAGAAAAGAACAGTAAAAAAAATATAAGCGGCAATGCTTTTTTTGCGCTCATAATTCTAAAGATGAAGAAAATGAGTTCAAGAAGCAAAACAACGGAAGCGATTTTCAACATCGTATCGAAAGACAACAGGCTTTTAACTTCTCCGGCATCCAAAAAATTATCCTTTCGGATATTTTCCTTTGTATTAAAATTTTGTTTTTCAGATAAAGAAATATTGTTTACGAAATCGTTGATAATATCCGCGAAATAGCCCGATACTCCCATATCGCCCCAGAACGCTGAAACGCCGGCACCGAACAAAAGCACCCTGCCGCTGCTCGCTGCGAATGAAACTGCAATTACTGTGCCGTCCGCCAGTTCCGAAAGCTTTTTAACATTACTGCTGTCCGCGATCAGGATAGGATACGAAGCTTTTATAAAAATTTCAGTACCTTTAATTTTTACTCCCCTGTCCTCCTTCATCCTGAGAGAAGAAAAATCAAAAAGTTCTATCCATTTTAAAAACGCGTTCCCAGCCTGCTTTTTATGAGGGAAAATAATTACATCGCCTTTTATTGAATCCAATAATTTTTCAGAAGGATTATAAATAATACTGATGTTTCCTGATTTGCTTTTATAATTTTTTACAAAAGCTTCCAGAAAAAATCTGTCTTCATCAAATTTATCCGTTGCCTGTCCCGGAGCAATAAATTTAAAATTAAATTTGTTGCCCGCATTGTCCGATTTTTTTTTGCCTGAATTATGGAATATTGTATTTCTGCCAGGATTCTCCACATCGGAAGGATTAATAATTAAAATAATAATAATAACTGCAAAGGCAAGCCTGATCAAAAGCAGAATAATATCCTTCAGGCTTCTGACCTTTAAATGATCGGATTTTAATTTTCTTATAACGAAAAATGATCCGAGTTTCTGTTTTATTCCCTGGGATGTCCGGAGGTACATAGTAGAAAAAACAAGCGGGACAGCAATTACTGCGAGTATAATAAAAAATATTCTCATGATACAGCCCTGACAAATGCGTGAAATGGGTCCTCAGACGTGGTAGCTCTGCTTACCTTTGCTCCGAATGCTTTTCCTGTTCTGGAGACAGTGTGAGTATGTTCATTATATGAATGATGATATCTTTCGCTTATATTGCGGCTCTCGGCAAGCACGGAAGCTTCGGATTCAGGGTCAAGGAATTTAAAGCGTCCTTTGAAATTAAAACTTTCTTCATAAGGATCATGTATGCTAATTAAAAAAAGGTCTCTTATACTGTGTGAAATTTTTTTAAGATAGCCGGCGAGAGCGTCTGTCTCCATAAAAAAATCGCTCAATACAAATACATTGGCAGAAGATACCATTGCAGCATCATGTAGCGAATTTTCCGGATTACTCGTTTCAATATCCAGAAGCAGTTCGAGCAATGAGTGTTCTGTTTGCGCGTGCAGTCTTTCACCGCCGTACAAAATATAAACCCTGTCCCTGCTTTTTAACGCGGAGCGTCCTGCTATGTAAGAAATTGTAAGCGCTGTAGTGAACTTTGATGTGCTGCCGTTATATGATATCCTCATCGACTCCGAACCGTCGGGCACTATTACGAAATCCGTCTGTCTGTAGCCTTCGCGTATCTTAACAAAAAGCCTTTCTGTTCTCGCAGACAGCTTCCAGTCAATATCTTTAACAGCATCCCCCTGCCTGTAATGTCTGTAATCCATGATAACCGGGCTGTACCCTGCCTTTGATGATATCCTTTCTCCCATGCGCGGACTTGTGCCTTTAACTGAAAGCAAAGCCTTGCCTGTTCTGGAATCAAGGGCAAAGCGCGATATATTATTCAGAAGCGGTGATTTTCGCGATGAGTCCATCTATATCCTTGCCTGTTCTCGTAAAGATCGCCGAAGGGATAATCCTGTGCCGCATTACGCTTCCGAAGACTGATTTAACATCGCGTTCGGTAACAACGCCCTCGCCGTAAAGAAGCGCATGTGCTCTTGATGCGTGAACAAGATGATACGCAGCGCGCGGACCGGCACCCCATTCAAGCAATTCCCGCACTTCTGATGAGGACGACAGGTCACCTGGCCTTGTCCTGCGCACCATTGAAACAGCCTTTGCCATTACGGTTTCCGGCACAGGCACATCGTCCACCATGGCCTGATATTTTAACAGATCGTCTTTTGAAATAACGGGGAGAATGCAGTCAAGCGCCCTGCTGTGGTCTTTTGATGCTATGACTATTTCGTCTTCAATGCAGGGATAATCAACTGTTATTTCCATTATAAATCTGTCAAGCTGAGCCTCGGGCAATGGATATACGCCTTCATAATCGATCGGATTCCTTGTTGCAAAGACAATAAATGGTTCGTCGAGTTTGTACAATTCGCCGCCCAGTGTTACGCTCTTTTCCTGCATTGCTTCGAGAAGCGCACTCTGCGTTCTGGGAGTCGCCCTGTTTATCTCATCCGCAAGAAGAATGTTCGTAAAAACAGGGCCCTTTATGTACCTGAAAGACTTCCTGCCATCTTCTCCAATATCCAGTATCTCAACTCCAATAATGTCTCCTGGCAGAAGATCGGGTGTGAACTGTATCCTTGCATTCTCTATGCCCAACGCTCTTGCTGCTGCCTTTACGGCAAGAGTCTTCGCCAGCCCGGGCGCGCCGGTTATAAGCGTATGCCCGCACGCGAGTATAGCAATGTTTATGAGTTTAACAATATCCTTCTGCCCGACAATTACCTTGCCGATCTCCTCAGCGGCTTTTTCGAAATCGTCTCTCAGCTTGCTGATTGTTTCCTGCATTTATCCTCCATGACCTCACCCCACCTGTCCCCTCTCCTTTTTTCAGGAGAGGGGACAAGGGGTTAAGTCTCTATATTATACAACCCACATCAAATCCGTCTTTTATGGCATCATCAATTCTGCCTGGCTCTTTGCATGATCCGATAACATAATATTCCACGCCGCTTATAGCTATTGCATTTGCCAGATCGCGGACGCTCTCCATGCCGGCCGCAATTACGATGGAATCCGCCTGTATCTCTTTTTCATTATTATTCCTGTCCAGTACAAGAACGCCGTTATCGCGGATTTCAAGAACGCGCGTTGAGGAAAGAATATTCATCTTTCTTCTTATTCTGGAAATGAACTCCCAACGCATTGTTGAGCCGACATCGGAGGCGATCTTATCCATTTCTATTACAGTTACTTTCCTGCCCTGATCAGCCAGATATTCCGCAGTCTCAAGTCCGATCATTCCACCGCCTATTACAGCGACTGTACTGCCTGTATCCGCCCACCCTTCCAATACCTCTATTGCAGTAAATATTTCGTTCTCTGCTGCGCCCGGTATTTTAGAAGAGGTTATCTTCGCTCCCGTGGCCAGAACCACAACATCTGGTTTTATATTACTTAGTTCTGCAATACTGAATTCCTTTCCAAGTTGAAGCTCAATATTATTAATCTTAATCTGATGTGAATAATAATCAACAAGGCTTTTCAACTCTTCTTTATGCGGAGGAAGAAACGAAAGATTTACCATACCCCCGATTTTCGAATCCTTTTCATATATAATAACTTTATGCCCGCGCATTGACGCAACGCGGGCAGCTTCGAGTCCTGCAGGTCCTGCTCCGATAACCGCTACACGTTTGGCTCTGTCAGAGCGTTTTACCGGATTCTCACCCTCGAGGCCGACTTCAGGATTTACTGCACAGTAAAGCTTTGCTTCGCCGCCGGACTTGATCCCGCGCACAATACAATCAAAACAATGACAGCAGGCTGTGCAGCGTCTTATCTCCTTTGTCCTGCCATCGCGTGTCTTGTTCACAAAGTCAGCATCTGCCATGAGCGCCCTTGCCATGCCCACAAGATCCGCCTGCCCTTTCAAAATGATCTCTGCAGCCAATTCCGGATAATTTATGCGCCCCACAGCCGAAACCGGGACAGATACGATTTTCTTAATTTCCTCTGCAAGATACACAAACGCGCCCGCAGGCACCGACATGGGCAGCATGGGCCTGGTTGCTTCATGCCATCCTGCCCACACATGCAGTCTGTCAGCGCCTGCTTCAACAAGGGCAGGTGCGAACTGTCTGGACTCATTCAGAGTGATGCCGCCCTTCATCCCGTCGTCAGCATCGAACTTAACACAAATATTATAATCATTCCCCACAAGCTTCCGCGTTTCCTTAAGAATAGATATAATGAAAGTTGCCCGTCCGAGCGCATCCCCGCCGTATTTGTCAGTACGCTTATTTGTAAGCGGTGAAAGAAATTCGCTTATAAGATAGCCGGAGCTTCCCATAAACTCCACGCCGTCAAATCCTGCTTCGCGCGCGCGTAATGCCGCCTGCGCAAAAGCGGTAACAAGATCGTCAGCTTCACCGGTTGAGAGCTCCCGGGGCATCTCACCAATGTAGCCCGATATTATTGCCGATGGCGCTACAGACTGACTCCCGATCCTGCTCCCGAATGTGTATCTGCCGGCATGATTCAGCTGTATAACGATCTTTGCGCCTTCATTCTTAACTGCCTTAGCGAGTTTTGCAAGAGGAGCAATATCTTTATCATTTTCCAGCAATGTCTCATTTTTTATGCCTGCCCTGCCGCCTGGATGCACACAGGTCTCGCCTGTGGTTATAAGCGCAGTGCCCCCTCTGGCCCGTGCAGCCAGAAAAGGGATCATCTGTTCAATGTTAAAACCGGTGCCGATTGGCGCCATATAAAAACGGTTTTTCAACTGTAAATTATGCATATTTAAAGGTTCAAAAAGACAGTCAAAAGATACGCTCATCTTCATACTCCTTATATGATACGCAGATTTTATATGGTCAATATTTTCAAATCGGCAAATGCGTCATGTCAAGCTAGATTTAATTAACAGGATTTGTTAAAAAATTAAGGAGAAGCTAAAATGAAGTTATCTTTCTTAATGCCGGACAATATTTTCAGCAGAGGTATATTTAGAACAGTGTCTTTGTTCTCTTTATTCTGCTTTCAAGTTCGCCGAAATCACCCTTTTCAATAAGCTTGCCATCAACAATATATGATGCACCGCAAGCTATTACTCTCTCGGCTTTTATATATTCGGCAATATTCTTTTCATTGATACCGCCTGTGGGAATCAGATAAAAATCTTTCATCTTGAAAGGAGCCGTGATAGCTTTAATGTAATCAGGACCGCCAATATTTGAAGCGGGGAAAATCTTAATGAATTTCAATCCGGTTTTAATTACTGAATTAAGTTCGCTGGGGGTTGATATGCCGGGTACGAATATTACATTTTTTGAAAGGGAGTAATCGACAAGTTCAAAATCCAGTGCCGGTGCAACGCCGAACCTGGCGCCGTCTTCAATGGCTTCTTTAAAAGCGTCTACGGATAGAACACTGCCTGCGCCAGTTACAAGTTCCGGGAATGTTTTAGTGATTTCCCTTATACATTTAAAGGCAATCTCTGTACGAAGCGTAATTTCAAGAAGGTCAATTGAATTGTTTAAAAGTAATTCCGCTGTTTTCAAAGCGCTGTTTATTTCGCTGAAAATTGCTACCGGGATTACTTTATTTTTTTTCAGTATTTCTGCAAAATTCACATTTTCAATTTTGGATAGCATAGTTCAATCTGGTTACCGTCCGGATCCAGGAAGACAACACTCCGGCCTTTCCTGATGTTCTCGGGCCCGGAAACAATAGGTATATTCTTCTCGTTCAATTCATCAACAGCGTCTTCAAAATCATCTTCATCAACAATAAAACTGACGCGGTTCTTTGACTCCTCCTGGCTTTTATATTTTTCCGCTTCATTTAAACTGATTATAATGTCGCCTTCTTTTATAAAAGCCTGGTTTGAATTATTTTCAATTACTTCAAAATCAAATAAATCCCTGTAAAACTTAATTGAGTTTTCAAGATTGGTAACCGTTAATCCCAAGTAGCTTATGCTTTCAATAACTATCATTCTAAATCTCCATTATTCCGGCGCTAATATCACGAGTTTTGTAATTTGACACTCATTTCTTTTATTCAACTCTTAATATATGTGTTTTATTGTGTCAATAAATATAAATCTATGGTTAAATTTTTTATTTTAATGTAACTCATTATTTAAAATTGAAAAAAAATCTTTGATCTTTTCCCTGTCTTTAATCCCGGACCTTTTCTCCAGACTGCTTACCAGGTCAACAGCATAAGGCTTTACTTTAATAACCACTTCTTTAATATTATTGCTGCCGATTCCTCCTGCAAGAATAAGTCTGTCCTGAAATTTAAAGTCATTTAACAAACCCCATTTAAACACTTTCCCAGTGCCGCCGTATGCATCTGTTGAAAACGCATCCAGCAGAAAATAATCAACAGATTCATATGCATCGCATTTTAAAATATCCAATTTGTCTTTTATTCTGAATGCTTTTATTGTTTTTTTTCTAAAATTTTTTATAAACGATAAAGGCTCTTCTCCGTGGAATTGAAGCATATCCAAATCCGCGATTTTAAGTATTTTATCAACATATTCTTTTGACGGATTAACGAGCACGCCTACGCTCATAAATGAAAAATTATTTTTCAGCTTATCAATTATTGTTCCGGCTTTTTTGGGAGAAATATATCTGGAGCTCTTTTCATAAAATATAAAGCCGAGCATGTCCGCTCCGCATTCAAGAGAAAGCTTCGCGTCATCTATCCTTGTATTGCCGCAGATCTTAACCAGAGGCCTGTACATGACTCTCTCCAAAAAGATCCGTAATCGCGCGCTCAATATCTTTCTGCTTCATAAATTGTTCGCCTATCAGGAAGCCGTCAGTACCGCCTTCGCGCAGGGACCGGATATCATCCTTTGAATTTATTCCGCTCTCTGAAATGACAATTTTATTTTCCGGCTTTCCTTCTGCATCTATTATTTTTACCGTTGTATATATATCTGTAACAAATGTTTTTAAATCCCGGTTATTTATACCTATAAGATCAAAGCCGGAATCCAGAGCGCGTTTGTACTCATCCGCGGTATGCGTTTCAAAAAGCACTCTCATGCCAAGTTTAAACGCCAGTCCGGCAAGTCTTTTAATTTCAGGATCGCTTAAAACCGCTGCGATCAGAAGAACAGCCGAAGCTCCCTCGGCATATCCCCTGTAAATCTGATACTCATCAACAATGAAATCTTTCATGAGAACGGGTTTGCCCGCTGCTTCTTTTGCAGTCTTAATATAGCCGTAGCTTCCGGAAAAAAAATCAGGCTCGGTAAGCACTGATATCGCTTTTACGTGTATAGAGGCTTTATATGCTTCGGCAATATACTCAGGATTAAAATCCTCACATATTATTCCCTTTGACGGAGAGGATTTTTTTATCTCGGCTATTAAGAAAGGCATATCAGAATTATAAGCCTGTAAAAAATCAACCGGTGCATAACCGGACTCAATTACAGCGTCAATACTTTGCCTTAACTTATTTTCAGGCAGTAGTTGTTTTTCCTTTTCCAGCAGCAGCTTCCTGTTATTTAATATTTTTTCCAGTACTGTCATCATCGTTCTCTTTAACCTGAATATCTGTTAAATATAATATCACAATCTCGCCGGACTTATCCGACTCAAGTTTAAAATCCTTTATTCTGCCGTATACTGAAAGTAATTTTTTTGACCTCCACCATTTCAATAAAAGATCAGGCTCTTTTTCGACAATCTTCGTGAGTGTTTCATTCTTAATGTTCCCTTTTATCCGAAGCCATTTGTCAAGCAGCATGTTGCATGTCAGATATTTCTCGTATCTGCCCTCAGGAGAAATAAGCACATAGTCATAATCAGTTAAAATTTCCCTGCCGATACTGCTGACAAGATACTTGTATATAAACCGTTTATATGACCTCTTGCTCTTTAACAATCCCCTGTTCCATCTTATATATAATTTTTTAAGATTGATGTATGTCTCATAAGCATCGTTATAGGAATTCAACTTTGAGTTCCCGGGGGGTTCCGCATAAAGGCAATGATTTAAAAATAAAAAATTATTTTTATGATATTTTTCTGGTAAGCTTTTCCTGATTACAGCGGGTATATTATTCCTGCCTTTGAATGAAAAAAACAGCAGAACAGATATTATTATAATACGAATTATCTTTTTCAAAATATTTTAACATATGGGATTACCTGCAATCTTATTACAGAGAAAGCGAGCCGCTATTTATTATTAAAGAAAGGGGCTAAAGCCCCTTTCTTTAATAGTTCATATTGCCTGCGACTCTGAAGCAGCATTATCTGCAAAATGCACACTCCCATATCGCGCAATAATATAATATTACTTTTCAACAATTGCGTCATTCGGACATGCATCTTTGCAGGTACCGCATTCAGTGCAGGTTTCCTGATCAATAACATATTTGTCATCGCCCTCTTTAATCGATCCGGATGGACATTCATCCGCGCAAACGCCGCACGATACGCAATCATCAGTTATCATATAAGCCATGGATTTCCTCCATACATTATCATTTTTTCAAGTATTACTTAATACCTGATAAAACCAGAAAATTAAACTTTTCATAGTTATTTTCAGGGATTGAAAATGATCCTTCGCTTATGTCAAGCTTTTTATGAGAACCCTGAAAATTTTAGTTTTAAAAAAATCCATCGAATAAAAATAAATTATTATTATTGAATTCTGTTTTTAATGGAATCGGGCGGCTGGACAACTTTTATCTCGCCGAATCTTTCTTCGTATTTTCTTACATTTTCCGCAAGAGCAGAAAGAAGCCGTTTGGCATGGCCCGGGCTTAGAATTATTCTCGAAGCAAGCTTGCCGAATCCGGGAGGCGGCGCCGGGTTCACGAATAAAAAATCCATAATGAATTCATCCGGGGAATGAGATATGTTAGCAAAATTTGAATACACACCTGCTGCGGTTGCATCATCGACCTTTATCTCTATTTTAACATCCATCTTGTCTTTTTCCATTTTCAACTCCATTTAAAAAATTTTTTTAATTCTTTCGTAAGACTCTAATATATTATAATAATTACAATTATATTTTTGCTTCAAGCTATCTTAAAAATAAATATTTTCCCGATAAAACGGAACACATAACAATATTTTGAGATGGCTTATTATTATTCAAAAACAGAAGAAGACTATGTGAAAAAATATGACCTATTGACCGAATTCAAACGCAGATTAAATCCGTAATTAATTTAAACATCCGGATGGTAAAATTTATACTGCTTAATAAAATTCACTGAGGCAAGCCCCCGGCACTTACGTACCGGCCGCCATCTGCTGTTTTGGCAGGCTATTATGCTCCAAGCGTCGAAATAAAGTTTTAATTAAAGAATAAATGAGACAACAATAAATTTTTTAGAGTCTGCATTAATTGCTGTCTAGTTTTTATAAAAAAACAACAGCCTGTATAAAAATTAAACAATATAAGGCTCTACGCTGGCTTTCATCTTTTCCGCCATTCCTGCTATCTCTTCAGAATTGCTAGCCATTTCTTCGGAACCGGATGAAATAGTCTGCGTTAGGTTATTGATCTCGGAAATTGATTTTACTATTTCCGCAAGAGCATTTTTCTGTTCCGATGTGGCGGTTTTAATTTCATCCGATCTGCCTTTTACAACATCCGCCTCTTTGTTGACTGACTTGTTTGTCGTTGACTGTCTTTGCATCAGATCAAAGAAAATGTTCATCATATCTTTTATTGAAGACACACTTGTTATTATTGTACTGATCACATCAACAGTTTCTTTTACAATTGAATCACCTTTTTTAATTTCACTCTCATTCACCCTAATTAAAGAATCGATTTCTTTTATGCTTGAAGCAGTCTGGTCCGCAAGTTTGGATATTTCATCCGCGACAACCGCAAAACCCCTGCCTGCATCCCCGGCTCTTGCAGCTTCAATTGCCGCATTCAGCGAAAGCAGATTAATCTGATCCGATATATCATTGATGATTTTAACAATATTAACCATTTGAATTGAACTCTGGCCGATTTTCTTCATGGTATCTTTCATTTGATTTAAAGAGTCTTCCCCGGCCTTTGCCCTCGAGGAAATATCCTCTGAAATAGAAAGGGATTCCCTGGTCCGCTCTTCCATTTCATTAATTATGCCGGACAACTCCTTAATCATCTCAAGGAACGAATTAACGCTGCTGTCGGTGTCACTTGTGCTCCTTGATACATTATCCATTCCGGCCGATATTTCCTCCATTGTCGCAGTGATCTCTTCAACTGAGGAGGCTGCATTCTGTGCGCTTTCCGCAAACACCATTGTAGTACTCGACATCTCGTTCGAAGCAGATGACAGCTGAAATACCGTTTCCTTCACGATCTTTATCATCCCGTTCAACTTTAAAATGAATCTGCTGAACTGGTTTAAAAGTTCTCCAAGTTCATTTTTAAGCGGACTTTTAATATTTACGCTTAAATCATTTTTTTCTATTATATAATTAATATTATCGATTATCTTATGAATTGGCTTTGTAATTGTATTGCTGAGAAAAAACAGAATAATAAACGTTAAAATACCCAGAGCTATAAGGATGGAGAAAAGCGCGATTTTCATTTTATTTATGGATTCATTTACCTCAACTATATAAATTCCACTTGCGACAATCCAGTCCCATTGTTTGAATAATTGCACATAGGAAATTTTTTGCTCAATTCTGTTTTCGTCGTCTTTATACTGCCAGTAATAATCCACAAAACCAGCCCCATCATTCACCGCTTTTTCCCTTATTTCCAAATTAAACTTTTTCCCGGTTTTATCTTCTCTGGCTGAATCATCCTTCCCGACTAAGGCCGCAACAAATGGATGCATTACAATTATTCCGGTCGTACTCATTATGAAAATATAGTCTTTATTTTCCGGGCCATAACGCATAGCGCTAATCTCATTCATTGCCTGTATTTTTGCTTCATCTTCAGTAATCTTACCATCTTCGAACAGCTTGTATTTATTATCAATTATTGACGCTGCAATGCTTACGACTTCCTTTACGATACGCTTCTGCTGATCCATCAAATTATCACGCATTGTCGGTATGGTAAATACTCCCTGAATCACGATCATTATTATAATAAGTATAATTCCCTGAGTAATAATCTGAGTGCGGATCGATAAATTAGTTAAAATATTCTTCATAAAAACCTCAACTTAATAATTATTCTTAAATAATCCTTTTCCTAATATCTATTGAAATTATTTTCAACTTTGAATATTTTATCATAAATTTTTAATAAGTCAAAATAATTAATTTTCATATTACAAAAAAAATTATTGTATTAAATTTATCAATCACTATGAAAAAATGCTTGCACATATTTTCCTGGAACTGCTTTTAGAATCCACAATAATAATTCCGGAGAGGAATAGCTTAATACATAAGATTAATAATAAATATGAATTTAACAAAAATACGCAACTTTTCCATAATAGCCCATATTGATCACGGAAAATCGACTTTAGCAGACCGCATAATTGAAAAATGCCGGCTTGTGGCCCCCGGTAAACACGCGGATCTGCTTATGGACAGTATGGATATAGAGAAAGAACGCGGCATAACCATAAAAACAAATACGATTACTCTTAATTATATTTCAAAAAACGGCGAGGAATATATTCTGAATCTGATAGATACTCCCGGCCATGTCGATTTTACCTACGAGGTTTCAAGAGCGCTGGGTTCCTGTGAAGGAGTACTTCTGCTGGTGGACGCGACGCAGGGAGTTGAAGCTCAGACGATCGCTAATATGTATCTTGCGCTCGAGAATAATCTTGAGATACTGCCTGTAATTAACAAGATCGATATGCAGAACGCTGATATTGAAAGAACAAAAGAAAGCATTGAAAAAAGCCTGGGAATAGATCCGGAACAATCAGTATTGATTTCTGCAAGAATGGGAACAGGTATTGATGAATTACTTGAGAGGTTGATAGAAGTTATCCCGCCTCCGAAAGGTGATCCGGATAAGCCTTTCAAGGCACTGATCTTCGATTCATATTTTGATAAATACATGGGCGTTCTTATAAAAATCAGGGCGTTCGACGGCAGCGTAAAAAAAGACGACACTATACTCTTATGCTCAACACGCAAAGAATTTACAGTAACCGAAGTTGGAATTTTCCGTCTTGAAAGAGAAAAGAAAGCAAGCCTTAATCCGGGCGATGTGGGCTACATTACTGCGGGAATAAAATCAGTAGTCGACACGAAGATAGGCGATACTGTGACTCTCGCTGATAATCCTACTCCCGAACCACTTAAGGGATTCAAGGAAGTCAAGCCTTTTGTCTTCTCCGGCCTTTATCCGATTTACAGTGATGAGTATGAAGATCTTAAAGAGGCACTGGCTAAACTAAGGCTTAACGATGCATCGCTTCTGACTGAACCCGATAATTCCTACGCACTCGGTTTCGGCTTCAGATGCGGATATCTCGGCCTTCTCCATAAAGAGATAGTACAGGAGAGGCTTGAAAGAGAGTTTGGGCTGTCGCTTGTTACTACAGCGCCTACTGTGGAATACAGGATAACCACCACAAAAAAAGAAACAATAATGATCGATAATCCGGTCAAGATGCCCGACGTACCCTCCATTGAAATGATAGAAGAACCGTATGTGGATGCCGGCATTATTACTCCTACGGAATTTGTCGGCAACATAATGGCTCTTGTGCAGGACTCAAGAGGAATACACAAATCAATGGATTATATGAATGCCGACAGAGTTGAGTTAAAATACGAGATGCCGCTATCCGAAATAGTGTTTAACTTTTATGATAAATTAAAGTCATGTTCAAGAGGTTATGCATCTTTCGATTACGAATTTAAAGACTATCGGCCCGCAAAAATGCAGAAAGTGGATATCCTTGTAAACGGAGAACCAGTTGATGCATTATCCTTTATTGTTCATGAAGACAAAGCATTTGCACGCGGCAGGGAGCTTGTGGAAAAGCTGAAGGACGTTATACCGAGACATCAGTTTAAAATACCGCTTCAGGCTGCGATAGGAGCAAAGATAATTGCGCGCGAGACGATATCTCCGCTAAGGAAGAACGTAACAGCCAAGTGCTACGGCGGCGATATAACAAGGAAAAGGAAGCTTCTCGAAAAGCAGAAAGAGGGCAAAAAAAGAATGAAAACAATAGGCTCTGTCGAAATCCCTCAGGAAGCATTTATGACGATACTAAAAATTGATTAAGCCCATGTTATAAGTCCGGGGAAGTGCTTTCTATACATATCATTATGATACGGGATAATCCTTGCTGTAAATCCGAACTGTCCTGCTTTCAGGCAAAGCAGGTTTCCTTCATATAAATACGTACCGTCATTTAAATTGTCTGCCATCTTCATTGGAGTAACCGCGCCTTCGATTATCTCTCCTGTTGAATTCAAATTACCAAAATAAAGTTCGACGTCCAGTTCATCGATTGACAGACTACCGGTTTTAACAACAGCTTTAACAATAATTCTGCGGCCTACAACAATTTCACCCTTCTCTTCAATATACAAATCCTTTATTGAAACACCCTGCCATTCCCGGACTATTTTTTGCTGCCATTGCGTAAATGATTTAGATAAATTAAAATTATCACCTGAAAATTTATTATAATTTTTATGAGCGCTCATGTAAAACTTTTCTGTATATTCCCTTACCATACGATTTGTATTAAAAATTGGACAAATCGTTTTCATGGATTCTTTTATTCTGGCTATCCATTCCCTGGGAATTTCATCTGCGCCGCGGTTATAATACATCGGTATTATCTCATTTTCGAGAATATTATACAACGACTCGCTCTCAACCGAGTTCTGGTAATCCCAGTCGTCATATTCCTCGCCATGGCCTATTGTCCATCCGTTGTTGCCGTTATATGCCTCATCCCACCAGCCGTCCAGCACGCTTATATTAAGACATCCGTTAGGGACAACTTTCATCCCGCTTGTACCTGAGGCTTCCTTGGGCCTTGTAGGCGTATTCAGCCAGACATCAGCCCCCTGTACCATGTATCTGGCAATATTAATATCATAGTCTTCCAGAAAGACTATCCTGTTCCTGAATTTTTCCTCCCTCGCCAGCCGCACTACATGCTTGATCAGTTCTTTTCCCATATTATCCCTGGGATG
>JAFGSG010000080.1 GCA_016934735.1 Spirochaetota bacterium
GTCGAATCTGGCCCCGATAGCGATCAGGAGATCGGACTCATGAACAGCCTGGTTCGCGTAATAGGTGCCATGCATCCCGAGCATACCGAGCGAAAGAGGATCTGTCTCCGGGAAAGCACCCAGCCCCAGAAGCGTTGTAGTAATGGGTATGCCTGTCTTCTTTATAAACGCGCGCAGTTCTTTGAAAGCGTTGGAAAGTATAACACCGCCGCCCGAATAAACTACAGGCTTTTTGGCGGACGCGATAAGTTCGCACGCCTTTTTTATCTGACCGGCATGTCCCTCGTAAACCGGTTTATATCCGCGCATATCTACTTTATCAGGATAGTGGAAATTGGTTTCGCTTTTGGAAATATCCACTGGCACATCAATAAGCACAGGCCCGGGCCGCCCGGTTGAAGCAATATAAAAAGCTTCCTTTATTGTCCTTGCAAGATCATTAATATCCTGAATCAAATAATTATGCTTTGTGATAGGCCTTGTTATGCCTGTGATATCCGCTTCCTGGAACGCGTCATTCCCAATCATTGACCTTGCAACCTGGCCGGTAAATACTACGAGCGGAATTGAATCCATGTTTGCCGTTGCTATGCCGGTGATGAGATTTGTGCCGCCGGGGCCTGATGTAGCAAGTACTACACCCGGTTTCCCGGATGCTCTGGCATACCCGTCAGCAGCATGAACAGCTCCTTGTTCATGCCTTGAAAGTATAAATTTAAACGGCGCGTTATACAGGCTGTGAAAGATCGGGATGACCACCCCTCCGGGATACCCGAACATGACTTCAACACCCTCTTTTGCCAGACTTTGTACAATTATGTCAGACCCTAAAAGCTTCAATATATTAACTCCTAAATATATTTATGATTTTTACGCTTGCTATAAATCAATTTTTTTTATATTTTGTAATATACAATATAAAAAAGTTGTAAAGTTTTCAATCACACACTTATATTTATAATATGTCAATCAAATATACAAAAAACATTTAAAAAAAATCTATTGTATTACAAAATGAAAAAAATATTAACTGGATCAGAACATTTAATAAATAAAAGAAAAATTCTTTTTATATTCCGCATTTCACTTTTAACATTGCTGCTTGCCCTGAATGTAATTTCATGCTCAGGTAGAATTAAACCTGAACCGGCAAAGGAACCATTATACAAGCACGACGACTACCTGATAATCTGGGCTCATTCGGATATTCAGCCGCGTAATGAGCAAGAGAGAAAATATTACGAAACCGCTATTGCTGATATAAATAAAAATTTTTCCAAAGTTGATATAGCGCTGGTAGCAGGCGATATTGTTCACTGGTCGAAATCGGATAAGGATTTCGAATGGTACCTTAACACGAAGAAAAAGACTTCCATAAAGCACTGGTTTGAAATAGCCGGCAATCACGATCATAAGAACAAAAATAATTACGAACGCTATATACAAATGCCCCTGCATTATTCTGTGGCTATAGGCAACATAATTATTATTTGTCTTTCGGATGAAACCAGAAGCGCAGAAACAAATATTTCTGATAAAGCGTTCAATTTCTGGAAAGATATTGTAATAAATAATCAGGATAAGATCATCATTACTATGACGCATGGATATCTAAAACAAAGCGGGCTGTTCGGTTCCGGTATTATGCCAAGCAGGAATATTAAAAATTCTGAAAGATTTGCCGATGTATTAAAAAAATACAAAGTTGATCTCTGGATATGCGGCCATACGCATCTATCACATTCCTTTAACGGAACAGTAAAAAAAGCGGACGACCTTAACGGCACGCTTTTTATTAATGTGTCGGCTATCAGAAAGAGCAAATTGACAACTACGGAATCCTACCTGTTATTTATAAAAAAAGATACTGACGAACTGATCGCGAAGTCAAGAGATCATGATAATAAAAAATTTAATCTGGATGATATAAAATTAAAACTAAGCAGCAAATTCCAATGGGACAACAGCCCTCCGGTTATGCGTAAAATGAATAACGAAAAGCTATTGATAGACAGGAGCAAACAATGAATCACACACTTGTATATTACGGGAATGAAACTCTGCATAAGGCAGCTGAAGATGTTAAGAACATAGATCAGGAAATTATAGACTTAATTAACAATATGTATAATATTATGTATAAGTACAACGGTGTCGGGTTAGCGGGGCCTCAGGTAAATGAATCTAAAAAAATCATTACATTGGATATCAGAAATTCCAAAGTACCGCCCATGACAATAATAAATCCCGAAATCGTTTCCTTGTCAAGTGAAATCGGGCCTTTCGAGGAGGGCTGTTTATCGCTTCCCGGAATTTCGGAGGAAATTATAAGACCATTGCAAATATCCGTGAAAGCGGTCACTCCGGACGGAAAGGAAATACTTATAAATGCGGACGGACTCCTGGCAAGAGCGCTCCAGCACGAAATTGACCATCTTAACGGAATAGTATTCATTGACCATCTGGAAGATCATATTAGAAAAAAATTAAGGTCCGAATTAAAAAAAATAAAAAAGTTAAATATAGCATAATGAAGATAGGATTTTTCGGAACCCCAGAAATAGCGGCCTTTTATTTCAAAGCGCTTATCCAGGAGCATGAAGTAGTATTTGCAGTCACAGGTGAAGACAAGCCGAAAGGCAGACACGGCAGTCCGGCTTTCAGTGATGTTAAAAAAATCGCTATTGAAAAAAATATCCCTGTATTTCAACCCACCGAGCTGGCTGATGACAGCCTTCTCCGGCAAATAGCCGGGAAAAACGCGGATATCTTTGTTGTTGTTGCATACGGAAGAATACTGCCGGCGAAAGTTTATAAAATGTCTCCGTTAAGGACAATCAACGTGCATCCTTCGCTTTTGCCTAAATACAGGGGCGCAGCACCTATACAATGGGCGCTTATTAATGGTGAACCAGAAACAGGCATAACAATACAGTACATCAACGAAAAGCTTGATTCCGGCGACATCCTTCTGCAAAAAAAGATCCCCCTGAATATCGAAATGACATCTGCTGACCTTACAGCGATTGTTCTGCCGGAAGGACTTGCGCTGCTTCTTGAAGCGTTGAATCAGCTTGCAGCAGGAAATGCAAATCCCATAAAGCAAAACGAAGCAGAAGCAACCTTTTGCGGTAAAATCGGCAGAGAAACAGCCTGCATTGACTGGAAAAAAAATTCCGAAAAAATTCATAATCTGGTAAGAGGATTAAATCCCAAACCTGCCGCATGGACTGAATTTAATGGAAAAAATATAAAAATATATAAAACAAAACTGCTTACGGCCGATTCAATAGATGCAATAAAAGAAAATATCAGCATGGAATTAAAGCCGGGTTATCTGGCGGGATACAAAAAAAGACTTTTTGTCTGCACCGGCAATGGTTTTCTGGAAATTCTTACGCTTCAGCCTGAAACAAAAAAAACAATGGAAGGGTCGTCTTTTATGAACGGATACAGACTATCTGCGGGCGACAGCTTCGGTACTCTCTAGTTTTTTTTCTTTTTCTCATCGAATTTTTCCATAAGAAGATCGACCTCGTCCTGATCCAGCCATTCATCTACATGCTCGGGCAAAACATCGTATGTAACCATGTACATCTGAAGCGCCATGACAAGATCTTCTTTTGACAATACGCCTTGTGTAACAAGAATTTCCCCTATCAGCCTGTCTTTGTTATCTTCCTGCAGCTCAAGAGCGGCTATTCGCTGAGCTTCCGTAATCAATCCGCTTTCAACAAGAAAATCGCCTATCTTTTGATCTGATTCTTTTCTCATCATTTAGTAGTATCGCTCCATGACAAAATTTTATACTGCTTAAACAATTAATTTCAATCAACCTGGCTGTCAATTCAACACGGAGTGGCTGTAAGCGCTATCAATAAATTCTGCCTTTTCTGCAATTTGTTTGCTATAATACTATATCTAAACGTCGATGTCAATTACTAATATAGGCAACAGAATCATTGTAGATCCAATGTGTTATTTCAACCTTCTGAGAAACAAAAATTTAAAAAGCCTGACCTATTATTTTATGGTTACTTCTAATAATTAAATATTGATGTAACCATTGGGAACAAATCAAGGTAAAAATCAGGTTTTTTATTTGGAGAACCAATAAAAACTCTGA
>JAFGSG010000081.1 GCA_016934735.1 Spirochaetota bacterium
AAAAAAAAGCAGCCGAGATTTGGGGGGAGAAAGAGGACGACTGATTGCTGTTGAAGATAAACAAATGGCCATTAAACTAATAAATGAAGCATTTGAAAACGGAGCAAGAAAGATTAAAGCCTGCTATGAAATCGGCATAACCTTAAGAACATATCAGCGCTTGAAAAAGGAATGCAGCGCGGACAAAAGAAAGGGAGCGCTAAAAAATGTTCCAAGAAAATTATCGGAAATTGAGACACGGATGATAATAGATATAGCTTGTGATAAACAATATAAAGACCTTATTCCATATGAAATAGTGGCAATTCTGGCTGAAAATGGTGATTATATCGCATCAGAGAGGACCTTTTATCGTATCCTTAAGAATTTCAAGCTGCTTCATCACAGAGGCAACAATAAACCGAAAAGCAAAACAGGAAAACCTGCCGAGCTTAAAGCCACCGGCCCTGATCAAGTATGGTGCTGGGACATAACATATTTAAGAACGCATGTATATGGATTATATTATTACTGCTATATGATAAAAGACATCTGGACAAAAGATATAGTCGGCTGGGAAATTCATGAAATAGAAGATGCTGAAATAGCATCAGAGTTATTCAGGAAACTTAAGGATAAACACAAGCTTAGAGGTATTAAATTACATTCTGATAATGGAAATCCGATGAAGGGAGCAACTATGATAATGACATTGTATAATCTAGGAGTAATCCCTTCATATAGCAGACCAAGAGTGAGCAATGATAATCCGTATATAGAATCACTTATTAAAACGCTTAAATATACAGCCGGTTATCCCGGTAAGTTTGAAGATATTTTTTACGCAAGACAATGGATGGCAGATTTCGTTAACTGGTATAATACCGAGCATAGACATTCTGCTATAGGTTTTGTAACCCCGGCAGAGAGAAGGAATGGGGATAATAAAGAAATAATATGCAAGAGAAATAAAACAATGGAACAGGCGAGAAGGCTTCATCCGGAACGCTGGGGTAAAAAAATAAGGGTTTGGGATTCTACTGAGGAGATATTTTTAAATCCAAGTAACGAGACAAAAGAAAGCTTAAATAATTTAAAAATTGCATAAAAAAAAGCGACAACTTTGTTGACACAAAGCGAAGATGGAACGTTTGGAGGATCATCTAATGGAATAAATTTAACAAAGTCATAACCATAATTATAAGCTCGATTGCGAATAGCTGTCTCTTCAATTCTTGTCCAAGGTGATTCACCCCATCCTTTCCTGTAAAGTACAACAACAAGACGTGATAGTTCAGCAAATACTTTATTAAATGTTAATTCTCCATCAGTACCTGCAATGTCACTTTGCTTTTTTGAATACAAAAAAATATTAACTCTATTTTGGAGTAAGTCTGCAAGTACCACAGCAAGAGGTTCATCCTCTGCGAGGAAAGAAAATGCTATATCATATTTATATTTTTTCTCATCCATTATGTCTAATTGATATTCTTATACTTTTTCAAACCTAACTAAGGGCTAAGCTGTTTTTACGGGTACTGGCAATAATGCCCAAAATCTTAACGAATTACAATTTACACTCGCACACTTAAACAGAAAAAGCACGAGTAAAAATCAGGCTTGAGCCCATGTTAGAACAAAATTAACTATATGATTTTTTTACTTAGAGATCATTTTTGATAATCTTTTCATAAAATTTTAATTTAAAATCTAATGTTTGACCTTTTTCACCTCTATTAAGAGGACTAGGTAATAAAACCAATTTAATTGTTTTATCATTAATATAAGATGTACTTGGAGATTGTATGATCTTAGATTTAATTTTTGATAAAGGTAATGGATCTTTCCCAGATATAAATTCAAAAAACCATTTAAGAGCATTTTTATAAACAAATAATAAAGTATCTATTTCTGTACCCTTGATTATTTCTGAAATATTATTATACAATTTTGGTATAATATCAGTATCTTTAGTAGAATTCATTTTTTTTCTATCGTATTCCAAAATAATATCAGTTATCCCTAATGATAATTTTTTCAAAATATTACACTTCTCATCAATTGATAATTCGTTTGAATTTCTTGATATGATAGATTTATCTTTTAGTATAGAATTAAGTAAATCCCACAATCTCGTATTAGGACTATTTGAAAAATAAAATTTTGCATTTTCAGGAGGCAAGGTGCCAATAAGTAAGTATTTTGTATTTTTAAAAATAATAGGATCGAAAGGATGTCTCATATATAAATTCCTTTGGAAAATTGTTCTAACGAAATGTTCAGCTGTTTTTGCGAGTATTAGCACTGATTTTCAAAATTTGATCAGCCTTGCATCAGCAATAACTTTTTAAACATGAAGCAAGCGAGCAAAAATCATGCTGCAACAAATGTTAGCGATTTATTTTTTCCTATTTGCCCAGTACCTCGGTCTTCTTTTACAATGAGCAAATGCTATAATCCAAATGCGATTTTCGTAATAGATGTATATTATTAAATATGGGAAGCGGTTTATTAGAAATCTGCGAGTTTCATCTTTTCGGAGAGCACAACATTCTGGAAATCTTTTAATTATTTCTATCGCAGATTTTATTTCTTTATATAAATCAACACCTAGACCCTTGGATTTTTCTTCATAATATCCAATAGATTCGAATAATTCTGTCTTGGCCTCATTTATTATTGTTACATTAATCACGAGAATTTCTGTTCAATTTCAATAGATACAGATTCTATAGAAGATCCTATAGCTTTCCCATTTTTTACTGATTTAACTCTTTTTTGAATTTCAGTTTCGTATTCTGGAGCTAAATCAAAACTTGATTCATCTTCAAGACTTAAAATTAAATCATGAATAAGATTAGCACGTTCAGATGATGATAAAGCTAAAGCATTTTCTCGGATTTTTTTAATTGATGTTCTCATGTATTAAATTTAAATATTTATATATAATTTGTCAAATGTCTTTTTATGTCACTATGTGTCGCTAACCCTGACTTCAAGTGCTAAGCTGTTTTTACGGGTACTGGCAATGGCATTAAAAAGCTAACCGATTTACAACTTGTACCAGCACACGGAAACAAAATAAGCGCGAGTAAAAATCAGGCTTGAGCCCATGTTAGCGGCTTTAATCTTTTAATTGCTCGAGAGATAATCCCATTGCCTTGGCTAATTTTTCAAGTGTAGCACTTCTTAATGTATTTTCGGTATTTTCCATTTGAGACAAAGCTGCCTGAGTTATACCTGCTTTCTTTGCAATTTCTGATTGAGTAAACCCAAGGTGTGTACGCCAGGCTTTTACAAGATTCATCCCTTTCTTAATGACAAGCCCTACGACTTCATGAGGAATTGTAACATTTTCTGAAGGTAATAATTTAATATATTCATCATAGGGTATAATCGCAAAGACAGGCTTGCCATTTTGTTCAATATATTGGATATTAGTAGGTATTTTCATTTCTAATCTTGACCTCCTCTATGTATAGAATTTCAAATGATTTTGTAAAGAAAACTCTCCAACGACCAACTCGGAGTCTATATTCATCACGATCTTTTAATTTCTTTACATTTGAGCAATTTGGAAAATTTTTTAAATCATCAACTGCATTATAAATAGTCTCTCTTGTGTAATAATCTTTAATTTTCCGTAATTGCTTGAGAGTTTTCAGTTGTAACGCTTCACTGGAACCGGGAATAATTCAAGCTAAAATTAAGTGAGTAAATCCTCCGAAAAATAAATAGGAGGAAGCATGAGT
>JAFGSG010000082.1 GCA_016934735.1 Spirochaetota bacterium
CTTGAGAATTTCCTATTTTAATCGGATTTTATAAGATTTATTCCTTAATGATCAAAAAAGGCAATTGAGTTAAGAAACAAGTCTAATCAATGAACGGGCTATTGAAAACAGTGATATATCAAAAGTGATATTTGAGCATCACATAATAAATCCGGAGATTGATAAACTGCTCGAAAATAAGTTTAAAACTTTTTCATGCAGGATAAATTTCCTGATGAATAACAAAGAAAAAATACCAGTTGACGCGATATTTTCAGCCGCGAGGGATAAATACGGCGATGTGCTGGGAATACTGATAATCGGAAATGAACTTAAAGGATTAAAACAGTTAAAATTATTCTTTAAAATAACCACAAGAGAAGCTGAAATTATCCAGGAACTGGTTGATGGATTTACAAATACAAATATCGCAGATCATCTGGGTATCAGCGAAAACACATTAAAAAGACATATTGCGAATATATACCTTAAATTAGAAATTAATAACAAGGTAGAACTCCTGAATTTTTTAAAAGATTTTAATCTTATTCCCAGTTTTAAAGCGGAAAGAACCCTGCTGAGGTTGAATAAGGAAGATGAATAATTCTTTAAACTTTTAAAAGCATTCGTAAATGTTCAATTACCTCACCTCCATTTTACTTCAATGATAAGCTATAGATTGATTTAACTCCTTTCATACATTGATATAATTTCATTTCAAAAAATTCATTTTCTACATATTTCGGGTGATGGCACAATCTTAAAGCAGAACTATACTATATTGATGATTAATTGAATTATTATAATTTTTTAAAAGGCGGGTCCGGATTCTTTATCAGGAATGTGCCAGTTGTTATTATAATAATATCAAATTTAAAGATTTTTATACGACGAAGCAACCACCGACGAAAAAATTTTTGTGACGATTTAAGCGAAATTAGAACTCATTATTGATGGTTATATAAAAAGTAATAAAAATATTATTTATTACAAATGATTCAGGAGGATGCATGAAAAACTTTTTAATAGCATTAGGGATAATGCTGGCTACAGTATTTATTATTATTTTTAGTTCCTGCGGAGGAGACGGCAGCGACAGCGGCGGCGGGACGCCTGCAGGGACGTTCACTAAGCAGTCCAGCGTCATCAATAACGTTTCATATATGGGTCCATTCAGTGATAGCACTGATAGTAAAGACCAATTCCTATATACTGCATCTCAGATAGGTGCCAGCGGCAAGATAACAAAAATTAGAATGAGGCATAGATACGCCATAACGACTGCAGTAAGCTGTCCGAATATTACCATTAAAATGGGCCACACAAGCCTGGACACACTTACAACAACTTTTTCCGGCGCAGGCGGCAATGTTGAAGAGGGCTGTGGCTCCGAAAAAACCGTTCTCGACAATGCAGCCCTAACCATCCCTGTCGCAGCCGCGGAAAACTGGTTTGAAATTTCATTAAGTGCGCCTTTTGACTATAACGGCGTTGATAACCTTGTAGTCGATTTTGAAACAAAAACAAAGTGTTCGAATGTCATTTTAATGACTACAACAACCACCGGCACAGACCGCAACGCATACTTTGCAGCTGTTGATAATGAACCAGGAATTGCCGAGTTTAATCCAACTACAGCAGCCGGTGTTCAGAACTCTTTACTCTGGATGCAATTCGTTTTTGAAGGCGGAGATAACGGTATAGTCTGCGCAGACGGAGGCGCTGTAAACGGCATTGCGCTTGCTCCCGGCAGTACGGGACGTACGCAGATGCTGATACTCGCGTCCGACATTAAAGGAAGCGGGCTTATTACAGGCATGGCAATAAATCCGTATGATTATACCAATGCAGCGCAAATATCCGATATGAGTGTAAAAATCGCGCATATACCGGCAGCAACTACGGTGCTGACTACTGACTTTGCGGCAAACTACGGCGGAGCTAACCCGGTTGTCGTTACGCAAAATCTTTCGTATAATATTCCTGTCGACCAGCCGTCCGCGGTCTGGATTCCGTTTAACAGCAGCGATTTTAATTATGACGGCACAAGCAATCTGCTTATCGATATTTCATGCATGGTTATTTCCGGCAATTATCTGATATTAGATACCGAAGTTCCGGAGAACAGGCTTTTATATTCAGCTTCGCCGAATGCCCTAACCGGCTCATTCCCTGCAGGTCCGCGTGCTGTTGAGCCTGTATTTCGTTTTTACGGCAGTACTATTAATGTTGTGGCTCCGGGTTCGCCTGCAACTATATATTATCCATTCAATGAGTCTAATAATAATACACTTCAGTATTTATTTACAGCCTCAGATCTCGGTGTAAACAGTTCGATAAACAGAATTGCCCTTCGTCTATCATCAGACGTTTCAACAGCCTCATCCTATGATAATTTTACTGTAACCCTCGGCCAGACCGAAAACACAGTTTTAGGCGATACTTTATTTTCAGCAAATTTCAACGGAACCCGGATTTCATACAGCGGGACTTATAATGTTACCGGCGGATTGATAAAGGGCGACTGGATAGAAATACCTCTTCAAACTCCGTTTGCATGTGATCCAGCAAAGAACCTGGTTGTGCAGTTTTCCGGTCATTCCGGAACAGCAAGGAATTCCATTGTCAGGGAGGTTAATAATACCCGTTATCTTAACAGGCAGGCTCATGCCGACAGCGTTACGGATACTGTCGCCGGAACCAACAACTGCCTCGCAGATATTAAACTGGAGGTCAGATAGAAAGGAATTGGTTTTTATATATTATATAATTTAATGGAGGCTATTTATGAAAGCTCGATCAGTTTATTTTATATTTCCTATTGTTCTTTTACTTCTGATTTTTACATTCGCCGGCTGCGGCAAAAGTGAAAACGAAGAAAGGGATTCAGTCATAAGCTACGCGGGCAGCATGCCTGTGGGAGATTTTATAGTGATCCATCTGGACAGAGCCGGTTCTCTGGTCCGGCATATCAATTACACGACCGGCGAGGACAGCGGCTGGCTGCCGTACACATCGGTAGCAGCAAGCCATGAAGACGCGCAGGGATTTTCGATCCTTAAAAGGGTTGAGCTTCCGGGCGGAAATTATGTTCTTTTCGCCGAGTTCCCGAATACAGCGCTGACATATCAGGAGTTTGATTCAACAGGAACTACTGTCGGATGGCCGGTCTAGGTCGTTCTACGTAAATCGGTGGATAGAAGCGTGTATTATGAAAACGCCTATAACTGGATGAGGTTCAGAATCGAGGAAATACCAGCTACGGATTCCGATATGGAAGCCGGGTTCGCAGCTTTTGACGCAGCTTCAAATGAAGGCTTGCTTTATGGCGCGGGATACTATAGCGCGGGCGACAGCATTAGTGATATTAATTCGAGTGATGCATCCAAAGTTAATTCATTTATGTATAATCCCGAGCTGGTTGCCAATACAATGTGGCAGGGCGCGGTCGGGGATATGAATAACGCGGTAACGCTTACAGGCACAGCGACAGGCACAAACATGCTCGACTTCGGTCCGGATGTCGGCGGGGGAGGATCCGGGCTCGCAATCCCTCAGTCCGATATAACGCTTGCTGAAGCGGCAGGGACATATTTTTTACTCTGTTATGAAAACGATCAGACTTCTCATTCAAATTCCGTTAATCCCATGAAGCTGGTCATTTCCGCTACAGGCCAGCAAATTAAAATTTTTCAATATTCCGACAGGACAGACACCGGCATACCTGGATTCAGCGACAGTCTTACTGCAGTTGCAGATTTAACCGCAGACGAATCTCCCGGGGGAACAACTGCCATAAAAGATCAGTATGCAGACATATCCGGAAATGCCGATGCCAGTTCAGCTGTTGTCCGGAATGCTCATTATTGCCTGGGATCATTCGTCGCACAGGAAACGGATCAGGTAATCAATATAATATTTGATCCGTCAGGAGCATTCTGCGGCTTTACAATGTTTGATACTACAGGAAACGATATTATCCGCTTTGGTTTTGGAGTAAAGGATGCCGGTTATGTAAATCAGTAAAGTCCTATATCAGTTAAAAAATTACCATGAGGAGCTGGCTATTAATTGCAGCCTGTTCCTCATGGAGAAGAATATAAATAATTATTTTAAGTCATTTGTAATTATGCTTATCACGGCATAATAACATGGCTCTTAGGAAGTATGAATTAAAATTAATTAAATTTGCTGCCTTTTATCGTGACGTTTCAAGCAAAACAAGAACTACATTAATAGAAGGATGTTTAACAAGCATTTTTTCCACAAAGCAAGCCCCCGGGCTTATTATTTAACAATTATGGGGAAAATCCTTAAGGTTCATAAAAAAATTCCATGGTTAATAATTAATAGCATATAAGAACAGCGGATCTATTTCAGGTCTAATCAGGAGATAAAGATGTTCATAGGAAAAGTTATCTTGGCCGGCAAGATATTAACACTTATAGCTGTCACACTCATTCTAATCTTTTTAAGCAATCCGAACATATGCTCAATCCGGTAAAACACCATCCACACTTTCAGTAATGACTGGAGAGAAACATACCATGGATTGGATGTTAATAATATTTTAGAGCGAACTCTACAAGAGCGATATTGCTCAGAGATTAAAAAATCATTTAAATATTAATGATACATAAAGAAAGCCTGCGTTTCCGCGCAGGTTTTCTTTATGTAATAATCGATACTACCTGATTTTTTTAATAATGTTAAATGCTGCCGGTAAAATATAATCAGAAATACATTTGCCGCATCAGGAATCGGTACTGTTTTACAACCGCGGATTTTTATTTTCCGATCGCCTTTTTAATGATCCCGACAATTATCATCAGTACAGCTCCACCAACGCCGCCGCCTGCAACGCTGCCGACTATGCTGCCGACATCTATACTGCCGCCGGATACGGCAACCCCGACTGCATTCAGTATCACACCGCCAATCCCGCCTCCTACAATCCCGGCAATTGAATTGCCGACCGTACCCAAAGACTGATCCTTCAGCAAACTACCGGCAATATTCCCGCCAGCCGCGCCGCTGATCAGTTGGATAATGACAGGTAACCATGTTTCCATAAGAATCCTCCTTCGAATTTAATAAGAATTTTCTCTGCTGCAATTAACTTAAATACCTTCTCGCATCCGAATAATAAACATAAATGACCGGGGATAAAATAGCAACTAATAAATAAAAATAAAATGTATAATATTTTACTTTAATATAATTTTTATTTTACAAACGGGGCATTAAAAAAGCAGAACAGAAAGACATCATCAGCACATTAACGCGAAAAGTCAATTTGCATAATTATTGGACAAGATTGATGTTTGGATTACCGTGAGCAATTAAGAAAAAAGTCATTCAGACTGATCCCATCACTCATACCGGCTGCCGCCTGAAAAGAAAATACGCTTTAATCTTGCAGGCCAGTTGCGGGGGCTGCGCAGCCTGCTCCATGCAGAGCGGGCATCTGCTATCATTCCCCGCGGAAGATTTATTCCTCCGTATACTTCGCTGTTAAATGCATTTACTATTAAGTCAATATCGTTCTTTAAGCGGGGGAATCTGAGTCTCAGCCTTGTACCGTATTCAAGCGGTGTCTCACTTATAGAGCCGGCAACACCGCTTCTCCGCCCCCATGCCATAAGCATCCGGTATAATTCAGCAGCTTTATGATAACCGCTTAGTTTTCTTAATATCACCTTAAAGATTGAAACAAAAAAAGCCCATAAACGTACATACCATGGAACTTCTTTGTCTGCTTTATCAATTTCGCGTCGTATTACGGCTGTCTTTTTAAAAAGCCATCTGAATAAATAGTACAAAACAATCCCTGCTATAATTACAATCATCATAACAGCGATTATTTTTATTCCCCATTTAAAAATATTTTCCAGAACTTCAGGCCACTTGCTGCTTTCGGAAATCCAATGCAAAGTATCGTCTTTCGGGGAACCGACAGCCGGTTCACTCTGCATAGACCTGGGCGCGAAAAGAAAACGCAGAATGCTGATTACGGCCGGCATAATAAAGCCTGCTCCGCTTTTAAGAATATTGAAACTTATTTCTGCTGTCCTGGTCAATAAAGGCATAAGAAAAAGAACAATAGCAGCGGATAAGATAACGATAAGTATTATACTCATAATGATTCCAACACCACGGAAGCCGGGCAGGAAATTTTTTTGAGCATTTTGAGTTTTAACAGCACCGATAGCCAGAAGGCTGAATAAAAAAAACGGAAAGAGCAATGAAAATGAATTATCGTCTATTCTTATGCCGCCCTTTACAAGCAGGATAAATTTAAGAAGGAATAAACAAAAAAAGGCTGTGATGCCTATATCGAATCGTGCGCAGAGTTTATAATAAGTATTTGTTCTTTTAGAAAAAAAGCTTCCGCTGATCCAGAATAGAACGCAAAAAAAAATGATCAGGATAAGATTCAGCCATTCAAAAGGCGACCGTACGGCTGTAAAGAATTCGACAAGCCGTACTTTGTTGAAAAATGGATATGAAGAAAAATACGTGATATATATACTTATGGAAATCGCAGTCACGAAAGTAAGCACCTGAACCGCGATCAAAGAAATAATGCGCCATCCCCTGCCCGATGTAAAATGCATAATACATGCTCCGGCAATAAACCCGATCAGAGCCACCGAAACCGGAAAGAACCCGCCTGCAGAAGTCATGGAAAACGCAGCTAATGCGTACAGCCAGCATATCTCCATGCCGGCGCAGAGAAAAACAAGAACAATATCCTTTCTTTTTTTCATACAACCCTCACCCTTCGTCAACAGGAGGTGTTACATCTGCCGAATCCCCTCTTAAGACAAGGATATTCTCATATGTATACAATAAGGCCGGAGCATTACGACGCTTTAGATGTCCCATAACAGAATTTGTTCCAGCATCACTTCTATAGACAAAAAGGACACAGGTTGTTCCCGAAGGCACCCGTACTGTGCGTCTTAGAAAATCAATGAGCGGTTCACACCGCTCCATCTTCAGTCTCGCCATTGCCTCGAGAATTGAGCTAAGCTGCGCCGATGTCCTTGATACAGGCACAATACGTGAAGCTTCTGCGCCGGTAAGGATGCCGTTAGCGGCGAAGCCCACTGCAGAGCCGCGGCGCCTTAAATGCACAGCCATTGAGGCAGCAACTTCCAGTGTCTTTTCAAAGGCCTCTGCCGCTTTATTTTCAGCAAACTGCTCCACATCCAATATAATAAAAATCTTCTCCTGTTCCGTGGAGTCAAAAATTTTTTCCTGCAGGCGGCAATGACGGGCGCTTGCCTTCCAGTGAATATACTTCGCAGGTCTGCTGTAATGATAGTCCGCTGTGCCGAGTATATATACCGGATCATGCACCGGATGTTTGCCGCCCGGAACACCAAAAAAATCCCGTTTAGGAATGGAAAACGGTTTTAGCGGCACAAGTCTTGGATACACTATTACCTGAACCGACTCCCCGTTTTTTATTTCTTTCTGAAAAAAACCGAAAAGATCGCCCGTAGCCATCCTGAGCGGGCCTATGCTGTAAGCCCCCCTCGCTTTTGCCTGCAGCTTCCAGTGGAAAAGCGCCCTCTGATTCCAGAGAAGGGTATCCTCGGCTTTTAACTCCGCGTTGCCGGAAAACCAGTGCAGAATCCGGCTTGCGGTAACGTCGAGCTGGACTCCGACAGGCAGGAACTTGCCGTTCTCCACGCTGATCATCAAGGACAGCTGATCACCGGCAAAAAGCCTCTTTCTGTCTATAAGTATGGAAGATCGTATTTTGAAACGGCTGATATGCGTCCAGAGTTTCATAGATCCTGTCAGGCCGAAAATAATGATTGAGAGAACAGCCAGTTCGCTTCCGTCATTCAAGAGGGCTGCAAAAAAAATAATAGCTATTATTATCAGTAGGATTAAAGTGGTGTAAAGGCTCGATACCCTGCGGTCATATACTGTATCCATAACAGTTCTCCGCTACACTGCCGGCACCGGTATTTGATTTATTATCTCTTCCAGGACAGACTCCCTGGTAAGGCCGCGGAGTTCGTCTTCTTCTTTCAGAATTAGCCTGTGTGCAAGTACGGGGACTGCCAGGTATTTTACATCATCCGGAAGCACATAGTCCCTGTCGCGGAGAGCGGCGAGCGCCTGTGATGTTCGCATAAGCCCGAGAGAGCCCCGGGGACTGGCGCCGAGACGCAGAGCTGCGCTCTTTCGGGTGGCGGCCGCAATGCTCACAATATATTCCTTAACAGGCTGCGATATGTGAATCGTTTTTCTTGCCTGCTGCATTTCTGAAATTTCCTTTGGTTCAGCAACGGGCGCAAGTTCTAAGAGCGGATCCTTTTGCTGAAACCGGTCTAATATGTTGATTTCCTCATTCTGATCCGGATAACCGAGCCGTATTCTAAGCAAAAATCTGTCCAGTTGAGCCTCCGGCAGCGGGAATGTTCCTTCAAGCTCTATCGGGTTTTGAGTTGCCATGACAAAAAACGGATGAGGCAGCGCATAAGTCTTGCCGTCAACTGTCACCTGGCGCTCTTCCATGCTTTCAAGCAGGCTTGACTGCGTTCTGGGAATTGTACGGTTGATCTCATCGGCCAGGAGCACATGTGTCATGACCGGCCCCGGCTGAAAGACAAATTCACCCGAATGCTGATTATATATATTAAATCCGGTAATATCTGCAGGAAGAAGATCCGGTGTAAACTGAACTCTTTTAAAGGAGGCGCCTATGCTTTTCGCAAGTGATTTTGCAATCAAGGTCTTGCCGAGTCCGGGAATATCTTCCAGAAGGACATGGCCGTCCGAAACAAGTCCGACCATAAGGAGTTCGATAGAAGGAAGCTTGCCCACAATTACGCGGGAAATATTGTCAACAATGCGTTTGCATAAACTGAAATCCATAATAACTTACCTCCTTATGCAATTACCGCCAAATTATCAGGGAGGTAAATAATATCAAGAGAATTTTATAAGAATTCCGTTACTCTTTTTACGAACGGATAAACAAGCAAAATGATAGTTAATAATATAAGGACAGTGATTGTTATAATTCCGATCGCATTCTGTGTCCGGTTGTTTACATACTCTCCCATTATATCAGCTTTATTGATCACAATGATCATGCATATAAGGACAACCGGAAGGAGAATCCCGTTCAAAACCTGAACTGCAATCGTAATATCGATCAGTGGCGCATCAGGCAGCAGAATTATTATAATCGATATAAGTATGATAGAAGTAAAAAGAAGATAAAACTGTGGCGCTTCGCTTAATTTTTTATCTATGCCGGCCTCGAATCCGAATCCTTCACACACAAAGAACGCGGTTGCAATCGGCAGTATAGTTGCGGAAAAAATAGAAGCAATGAAGAGCCCGAAAGAAAACACGACAGACGCGAAATTGCCTGCTAAAGGCTTGAGCGCCATTGCCGCGTCTTTAGCCTCAGTAATGGCCACGTTATTCACATGAAGAGTTGCCCCGCATGCGACCATAATGAAAAAGGCAACCACTACTGTTGCAATTGCCCCTACTACCACATCCACGAGAGCAAATTTATAATCGCCTATCTTGATTCCTTTTTCAATTACCGAAGACTGCATGTAGAACTGCATCCATGGACATATTGTTGTGCCCACAATCCCAAGAACCAGTGTGAGATATTCTTCATTGTACTGGATTTCGGGGCTGACGATTGCCTGCCCGATCTCAGACCAGTCAGGCCTGGCTAAAACAGCAGAAATTATATATGAAAGCAGGCAGAAACTGAACAATAAAAATATTTTTTCCGTTTTTTTGTAATCCCATTTTACAACAATTATCCATACGACTATTGCAGAAACAGGAACAGAAATATATTTACTCACATTGAATACCATAAGGCTGCCGGCTATTCCTGCAAACTCGGTCGCAGTGTTGCCTATATTCGCTATGAGAAGACATGCGAAAATATAAAACGTGATCTTTACGCCGAAATTTTCCCTTATAAGATCCGCAAGCCCTTTGCCGGTCACTATGCCCATCCTTGCATTCATCTCCTGCACGGCTATAAGCACAATAAAAGAAGGGATCAGCGTCCAGATAAGGTGATATCCGTATTCTGCGCCTGCAACAGAATAAGTAGTAATACCGCCTGCGTCGTTATCGACACTGCCTGTGATAATGCCGGGGCCCATTACACTGAAGAAAATTATAATATTTCTCAAATATGCGTTTTCTTTTATTTTTTTTATCAGGAACATGTTGTTTATTACCGGATCTTTTGAAATTCTTTAAGAATTAAAATATAATTCCGTAAGAATTATAGAAATAAAAAATTTTCCTCAGGATATTTCCTCAGTTTCTTCCCTGATCTCAGGAAACACTGCTTCCAGCGCGTCTTTAATAGTTATTATTCCTACCAGTTTTTCTTCTTCATCAACTACAGGAACAACCACAAAATCATATTTAAAAAATATCTTCGCCACAACGTCTATATGGGTATTTACTTCCACACTGATCACTTTCTCCCGCATAAGGTCCGCCACCTTTGTCTCAGGATCAGCAGTTAAAAGCTGTTTTAATGATACGACTCCGGTTATCCTATCGTCCTTGTCAATTACATAAATATAATAAATTGTCTCAAATTCTTCGGCTTCGTATCTGATGACATTAAGAATATCCGACACATTTATTTCGCGATTGATAGCAATGAATTCCGTATTCATCAGACTGCCGGCTATGTTGCCCGAATGCTGGAGAAGATCTTTTATCTGCAGAACATCCTTCAGTGGTAAAATTTTGAACAGGGCATTCCTTGTTTCCAGCTTTATCTCTGCGAAGAAGTCGACAATTTCATCCATCGGCATTTCCATCAGGATCCTTGCAAGATCTTCAATATTCATCAGCTCGGTAATCTGCAGTTTTATTTTTAAAGGCAATTCCTGAAAAGTCCCGGCAGCTGTCTCATTATCAAGAGATAATATTACATTTATCTTTTCTTCTATTCCCAGGTCTATAAGAATATCGGCAAGATCAGCTGGATGAAGTTCATTAAGGCTGGAAACCGGAACCTTTAACGATAAATATTTCAATTTATCCGAATCAGCCAGAGGATGGACAAATTTCCATGATATGAATTTATCCTTTATCTCATAATCAAAGAGCCATCTTATTATACCCCCGAAAAATCCAAGCCAGCCAAGCCTTCTGAGCAGCCCTTTTATCCCGATATCGACATGTATAACCCAGAGGCTCATTTTTTCCCGTAGAAGATGCAGATCATTAACGCGGACGACCTTTGATCCATGGGTGTCTACAATCTGCTTATCCCAGAAAATCTTCTTAAGCCGGAGTTCACTCACCGCGACAATATAGCTTTGGCCGACAAATGCTGTATAATCTCCGATAATGATTGATCTCCGCTCGTTTACCAGCTTAACGCACGACCAGGGTATGCGGAAACGCATACCATTTTTCTGCATGACAATTAATGCAACAATGCGCGGATACATTTCCTTTATTTCGACAACAAAATCATCAAGCATCCCGATTTTTTTTCTGCTTTCGCTGTCGAGTATTGGCAGGTCTATTATCTGCGAAAGAAATGAAAATGCAGGCGCAGTGTTGGGCATACTAAAAATCCTTTTTTTGAGAATCTACATCTTCGCGATATTATAACACGGCCCATTATTGCAATCAAAATTTATTATTATAATTAAAATAATTTCTATAAATACTTTCAGTAGAGTTGTTGCATAACTCAATATAACATATGATATAAGAAGTCCGGGGAAATTCCCTCCCCCGCCTGCGACGGGGGAGGGAATTTCCCCATTATTTCTTAGTTTTGCAACAAGTCTAGTATAATCAAGCACTAATTATAAGCATTTAAAAAACGCCGGAAAAACACAGAATTTATTATACAAAAGAGAGAATTTTTGGAGGCAAGTGTTAAGGATACCGACAAAGTAAAAATTTATTTTCATACTTTGCCGGAATGATATATTTAATACTTTCAGTATATCTTATTTAATCTCTCCGCAGTCGGAAATAACTATCTTTTTGGATGTTCTCCCGCTCTGCGAACCGAATTTTTCTATTTCTTTAACAACATCCATTCCTTCAACTACCTTACCGAAAACAACATGTTTACCGTCAAGCCATTCTGTTTTAACAAGTGTAATAAAAAATTGAGAGCCGTTGGTATTCGGGCCTGCGTTTGCCATGCTTAAAATTCCCGGACCTGTGTGTTTCAATTTAAAATTCTCATCGGCAAATTTTTCTCCATAGATCGATTTGCCCCCTGTTCCGTTATGGTTCGTAAAATCGCCGCCCTGGCACATAAAATCGTTAATCACTCTGTGAAAAGAACTTCCTTTAAAGCCGAATCCAGGTTCGCCTGCGCATAATGCCCTGAAATTCTCAGCAGTTTTCGGAACCGTATCATTATCAAGTTCAAAAACAACTTTTCCCAACGGCTGATCATCAGCAGTAATATCAAAAAAACATTTTATACTCATAATTTTCTCCTTTTGTTCCAGAGTACGTTCCAAAACCTCTTCGACAATACCAGTGTATGGACATACCTGATCCTGTCACAGTTATTCATTATAATATAACAGGCAATCCTTTTTTCTGCAGATACTCTTTCACTTCCCTGATACTGAATGTCCGGAAATGAAACACCGAAGCTGCTAAAAGTATCTGTGCCCCGCCCTGAACAGTTCCTTCGTAAAAATGTTCCAGCTTTCCAGCGCCGCCTGAGGCAATTACGGGAACGTCAACCGCATCCGATACTGCCTTTGTAAACTCCAGGTCATATCCGGCTAAAGTTCCGTCGCCATCCATGCTTGTAGGCAGAATTATGCCTGCGCCAAGCTCCCGGCACTCGCCTGCCCACGCAACAGCATCTTTACCTACCGGTTTTGTTCCGCCCGAAACCACCAGTTCGAATCCGGACGGCATTTTTATGTTCCTTCTCGCATCGATCGCCACAACTATTTTTTCAGAACCGAATGCTGCAGAACCCTTTTTTATTATATCCGGGTTCGCAACAGCCGCGCTGTTCATGGAAACCCTGTATGCGCCGGCATCCAGCACCAGTTCAATATCCTGCATCGAAGATATCCCTCCCCCTACAGTTAATGGTATATTTATTACCGAAGAGACGTTTTTCACCCACTCCAGGCGCGTTTTCCGGTTTTCTAACGTAGCGGCAATATCAAGCATTGCAAGCTCATCCGCGCCTTCTTTCTGGTAGAATTCCGCATTTTCCACAGGATCACCGGCATCTTTAATATCCACAAAATGTATACCTTTCACAACCCTGCCGTTCTTCATATCAAGGCAAGGCATAATTTTTATTGTTTGCATAAAATCTCCTGTTTTAATGGCTACAAGAAATCATGTTTTAAATGTTTTTGTCAAGCAGTGTAATACTAAACATGATTTTTTTCAAAATCCATCTAAAGGATATAAATTTATACGGATTACATGGCATTGAATGAAAAACATTACAAAATTTTTTGCGGGATAATGCCTTCATTGTTATTTTATTTGTTTCCGAATACTTTTACTTCAGACCTGAAAGGCGTTCCTGTATATTTTATAATGTATTTCATTTAATCAGGGAAAGCAATTCTTAAAATAGCCTTAATGAAATGATCCGATGTGCGGTTTTTGTTGAAGAATATATGAAGTATTATATGAATTATACTCAGACGAGGGCGGAATAAACCGGATGCCTTCTTGCAGCCAGATTTATGAGGCAACTGGCGATTGCCCCATATGAAAGGCCGGAAATCTCAGCAGCATAGATTGAGCTGGTATCAGGACTGAAATCCGAGTTCGGATTTATATCAAGAACATAGTAAATACCGTTTTCCATTCGGATGTCTACGCGGGCATAATCCCTGCATCCTATTGCCCTGTATGCCCTTATAGCCGTACGATTGAGAAGCTCAAGCTGCTCTTCATCCAGTTCGGCCGGAATGCGCAGAATTATATTCTCATAATGCGATGAACCGGGCGTGAATTTTGAATCAAATGTACAGACACGGTCCTTAATATCTTTAAATGCAGCGAAGTCCATTTCAGCAGGCGGCAATGCATGAATAGTGCCATTACCCCACAGCGTAACATGAAACTCGCGTCCGTCAATAAAATCTTCCACCATGGCGGGCTGCTGTAAATTATCATTAACAAACCGTACCTGATGTTCAAGTTCGTGCTTGTCCATGACAACAGCGTCTCCTGTAATGCCGAGGCTGCAGTGTTCAAAAGTAGGTTTTACTATTGCAGGGAACCTGTCCCACTCCTCAATATTATCCTCGTTAACCACCATTGCAGCAGGAGTTGGGATGCCTTTACTCAGAAGAAGTTTCTTTGTAGCGGCCTTGTCCCAGCTGAAAGCGAGCACTTCAGAACAAGCACCGGTATAAGCAAAATTAAGATTTTCAAGAATTTCAGCGACCACATTCTCGCTGCGCGGCAGGCCAGGCAATCCTTCGCACCAGTTGAATACTACATAATCATCCGGATGAAACGGCTGCAGAGCTTCCTCAAGCGCATGATCTAGTAACGGCACATCAATGACAGGATGCCCTTCATTGCGCAGTTCGGTTTTAAGCTTTTCCACAGCTCCAAACGCGCTTGCTTTTTCAGACGACTCCCATGCAGGGTCAATATCGTGAAGCATCAAGACTGGTATATCTGTTCTTCTTTGTGTCGGTTCCATCTCCTCTCTTATTGCAATTCACTCTGCCGGATTATTTTTTTTAATTGCTTCTTTGTATTAATATCGAAAAGATACATTAAAAATCAAATGAATTTTTAAAATGATAAAAAAAAATGGATAAAAAAATTTAAAAATATTTTTTTCGGTGAAATTTTATTTTCAGTTGAGAGAGTTGGCGGGCAGAATGAAAATATTTTTTTCTGAATAGAAACGATTGAACTACAAAGAAAAATTCATTATTTTTTTATGTCACATACTTTTTAATAATTCATATTACATCCGGGGATTATTCATTATTTTCCGGAGATTTCGGATTTTGTTCTGATATTTAAAGCTCATTGCAGAAAATCAGCAGTGACAGACATATGTTTTAAAACACAGTCAGAATAATAATCCTTAGCGTATTACTTCATATCTGGTTTTCAGCATTTCAATTTCTTTTTGTTTAATAGAGGTTATTTCATCCTGCCTGCTGCTTAAAATCGTATCGATTACTCCCATCAGATTTGTTGCAGACAATATACGAGGGATAAACACATAATCCGCTCCTTCAGCATACATTTTCAATGCACGCTCAATACTTTCCGCATTTACGATCACTTTTGCATAAGGGCAGATATCCTTCATGTGTTTAATGATTTTTAAATTATTGGTTCCGACCAGTATCGTGTCCGGAATAGTGGAAATCACAACTTTAACATCATGAATACCGGCATGATGCAGAGTATCAAGATGGCTGATATCCCCATATACGACTTTGACCCCAAGGCTTTGAAGAGATTCATGTACTTCAGGATTGAAATCGATCACAACGAGTTTATCCTTCAATGCAATATCAGGATTGCCGCTCTGAACATCCAGTATTTCATGAAGCAAAGAACTTGCTGTCCTGTAGAATCCAAGCAATGCTATTTCTTTACCCGGAGCCGCGTTATCTTCCTCTTCGCCGGATTGAATTTCCTTTAAGCCGATCATCTTTAGAGCAGCGGCTGCTGTTTTCTGTATAAAATTGTTATACTTAATCATATATGTTGATAGAATTGAAGTAATTACGAAAATAAATATAATTATGCTCATAGTATCATGAGTTATATGGCCTGCAGATACTCCCAGGGATGCAATTACCAGGGAAAATTCGCTTATTTGCGACAAATTGATGGGAGTAAGCAGGCTTACACGAAGCCCGTTCTTTAATGAATACAATACAGGAAAAATAGAAATAAACCTTGATGCAATTAGAAATAAGGTCGCCACTGCAACTGTTATAAGAAGCGAGGGATTATCCAGAGGATTAGGTATCTGCATGCCTAGCGAAACAAAAAACAGCGTAACAAAAAAATCTCTAATGTTGACAATCTTTGCTATTACATCAAGATTATAAGGGAAAGTTGATATTGATACACCCGCGATCAGCGCTCCCATTTCCAGCGACAGGTTAAAAAAAGCTGCTCCGCCGCATACCAGAAAACACCATCCGAGCGAAGAAACAAGGATAAGTTCAGGCACTTTCGCGATCGATTTGAATATTCTGGGAAGAACGTACCTGCTCAGAAGCATGCTGACAGCCACAAGCAGAAAGCCCTCTCCGAAAGACAGAATTATCTGCAGTACATCCGGGTTGCCCAGATTAGGCTGTATGCCAAGCAATACAATTGCCCATATATCCTGAAACACAAGAATGCCGAGCGTTATTCTGCCTGCAAGCGTATCCAGTTCGAATTTGCCGTACAGCAGCTTTACTACAATTGCGGTACTGCTTAAGCTGCAGCACGCTGCCAGATACACGAGATCATAATTACCGCCTCCGAACGCATATCCAAGCAGCAGAAAAAATCCGATTCCCGCAGCTGCATTTACAGGGAACTGCAAAAGCCCGCTTAACACAAGGGATTTGCCCGACTGCTTCAGCTTTTTAATGTCAATCTCAAGTCCGATTAAAAAAAGCAGAAGAATAAGTCCGAATTCGGATATTTTTTCAATATCGTCAAAATTTTCAATCAGCCCGAACCCTATCCTTGGGCCGATTATTACTCCTGCGGCTATATATGCCAGGAGAAGCGGCTGTTTAAGAATATGCCCGATGTATGCCATAGCAGTTGCTGCCAATATGGCAATCCCTACACTGCCGACAATAGTGCTGTGGCTGTTATTCCCGGAGCCTTCGGCAAATAACGGAACAGCACAAAACAAGAAAATAATAATTAGACTATAATAACGCGATTTTATTTTCATCACCTTAACCGTTGTAACCTTTTTCCCTGAAATATAATAATCCGGCTGAATATCAATATTTTATTAAATTATCGTCAATAATAAATAAGTACTGGAACATATCCTAAAAATAAAAATTTTTAAAGCTAAATGAGTATTAAACAGAATAAATTTCATTTTATCAGGAAAAAATTATTTTTGAGATAATTAATATAATAACGAAATGTCCGACTTTTCAAAGGGGATATAATATTTTAATGATGGATTATATTATTTTTTAATAAATCTTCGACAGAAAAAGCAGCCGGAAAATTATGCGAATCCTTCGCAGAAGGAATCTACATTCACACCGATCATTCCGTGATTATAGCCGCCCTCAAGAATCGCATATCTTCGCCCCATACAATGTTTTTCCGAGTAAACCTTCATCAGGCGTCCGAGCTCTTCGTAATCCTCAGGATAAAGAAGACCGCCCCAATCTTCAACTCCCTGGTCAAAACCTGCTGATGCTGCGAAAATATCGACACCCGAAAGGCCTTTCATGTATGCTTCGGCTTCTCTGAGATAATCGCCTCTATCCTGGGATGCAGGATTGAGTATTGAGACCGTGAATCCGTCTTTGCGGTTCTCCAGAATGTTGATATTCCCGTCTCCGGTATGAAGGTCAAAATCAAGGATAAAGGCTTTTTTGATCTTTTTTTCCGAATAAAGCCTGAGAAGGCTTATTGACATATTGTTAAAACAGCAGAATCCCCAGCATAAGTCTGCAGAAGCATGATGCCCCGGAGGCCGTATTACTGCAAAAGCTGTGTCTCCGTCATATGCCTTTTCTGCTGCCATGATCGCCCCTCCCGCAGCTAATGCGGATAATTCATACAAAAGAGTATCCCTTCTGATATACTCATAATGATCCCTGCTGTGCGCTCTTAGAATATCTTCTTCGCCAGCCGGTTCAGGAGTAATTATTTCATACAGTTCCGGCTTTCTTTCAATAATTTTCATTATCCCTTCTAGACGCCCCTCGTAAGCCGCAGGGTCAGAAGAATAATCAGAGTTGTAATAGCGCTCATGGAAAACGATTTTTATGCTCATGTCTGTCTCCATAAGATAAAATATTATAAATTCCTGAATCTATTATTACATGGAAGGATATGGAGTCAATTTAAAAAACAAGATGTAATGTTAACATTATTTTGCCTGATATTGACCTTCCCCGCAAAATATTAAAAAATTCTCCCTAAAGTTGACAATTTATTAAATTTATTTTATTTTTTATAGAATTATTAAATTCATAATGTTTGGACTTAAAATCCTGCACAAATATCTGCCGATCATTTTTATAATTCTGCTTTTCCATCAATGTCCATAGTCCGCTTTTCTCTTGACCCGGCTTTTCATAAATGTAAATATTACAATATACAAAAATTTTTTACAGAGCGAAAAGGTGATTTATGGAATTCAGCATTATAATAGACAGCCACACTCACTGGGGATATTCAGATTCAATGGGCACGAATGTTACGACCGGCGAGCTTTTGAGACAGAAGGAAGAAGCAGGCATTACCCATGTAATGATAATGCCCTTCCCTTCCACTGCCATTGACAGCACTGATATAAATACAAAGGTTCTCGATGAGACAAAAAAGATAAAACACTTTATCCCCTATCATTACATAAGAGAGGATTATTACAGGGATGGTTTCGACCCAATACCTGAACAGTATTACGGAGGTAAGTGGCACTGGATGAGGGGCGTGCAGGACGCCTCGTCGAATTACAGCGTGCTCAATGACAGCGCACTGCCCGGGCTTATCGAAAAGCTCGCGCGCACTGGCAAGCCGGTTATCTTTGAAGAGGAGCTTTCTTTCACTGAACGATTTGCCGCAATGGCGCACGGGGTCAGACTCATTATTCCGCATCTCGGCCTTCTGGGCGGCAGCCCTTACGACTTTTTAAAAGCGTTTAAAGACAATAAAGATATTTATTTTGATACTGCCCTTGCTGACAGGTCAGCGATCATGGAATTTGTCCGCACAATAGGCCCGGAGAGAGTATTATTCGGCTCAGATGTGCCTTTCGGTTCGATGAAGAACGAAGTATCCAAGATAATCTCTTTACAGATACCTGATGAAGAAAAAGAGATGCTGCTATATAAAAATTTTATCAGGCTTACAGGATATAAACCTCGAGCTTAATTTTATATTCTACATCGCCTGAATATCGCATTAATAAGAGCCCGCCTAAAAAAAATAAATTTATATGCTCTGACAGTTATAAATTGAAATACATTACAAAATTTTCTGCGGAATCAGGCCTTCCTGGTTAGTTTTTCATGTTTTTGAGGGATTTTGCATCAGGCCTGAAAGGCGTCCTCAAAAATTTTGTAATGTATCTCAATCTTACGTTTATACCGGTTAATTTTTAGATGACTTGTAAATATAATGGAATTTACATTGACTTTTTATAAAAGTAATTATCATGATGAATATCAAATTTTATAATTTCCCAAGGAGCATTATCCGGTTATGAATAAAAATATAACTAAACTCTTCCTGGCATTTATTATTGCGATACTTCCGGCAGCGATCCATGCAAAGACAATTGCATTTGTCGGGGCGCAGAATCTTTCGGGCAATTCAGCATATGATTATTTAGGCGCGTATATTGAAGGAGTAATCCTTTTCGACATTTCAAACGTTAAAGACATTACAATAGTGGAAAGAAGCCGACTTGAAAAAATAATTTCCGAGCAGCAGCTTCTGGCCGCAGGCCTGACAGCAGAAGGCAGGGAGAAACAATCAATACATATCGGACGTCTCCTTGCTGCCGATTATCTTGTGTCGGTTGATTACACGATGGTCGGGAGCGAAGCCTCGTTTACGCTCCGGCTTGCGGATACGGCTACAGGAGCAGTGCGGGTTTTCTCCTCACGCGGATCAACAGAAAACGACATCCATTCACTGGCAGAAGGGCTTGCCAAAGCACTTTCCGGGAAGGATCATGTATTTGTAAACAAGGCCGAGAAGAGAAACCTTCTTACCCTGCGCGACATGACGCCCGGATCAGTAACCCTGTACTGCAATCTCGTCAATGCTGAAATACTTCTCGACGGAAAGTTTGCCGCATATTCCAAAGGCAACCTCTATGCCCCCCTTCAGATACCGGATATTGATCCCGGAACATACACAATGAAAATACGTTTATCAAATGATTTCGGAATGGTAAAGCTCCCGGAATTCACATTTTCAGACTGGGAGGAAAAGATTACGATCAAGCCCGGAAGGGCTACCGTACTGCGCTCGGTCATCCGGCATTTCAATGATGTTATTTACGAACACTCCAGGCTGCTGGACGGAGATTATCAGCTTACGGATAAAAATTCGAAGATCAGAACCGAAAAGGATGTATCATTCATTGACCGTACCGGCAAAACTATTCCGGTTAAGTTCACGCTTTCCGGGACCCGCACCGGCAGCGGAAGTACGGCAGAATGCGTGCTCCAATACGAGGGGCAGAAACATATTTTAAAAATATCGAAAGAAAGCCCCGAAGTAAAAAAAAAAATAGGAAAGATAAAAATTGAATTTAAACTGGATACTTCCGGTTCTCAAAAGGATAAAATATCTCTGGATATTACGCGTACGGACATCCGCCAGGGTATGCATAGGGAGTAAACCTATGAGCTATAATCTAAGCGAATTACAGGGTGAAATCGACAGGCTGATATCTCTCGGCAGATATGGTGAAGCTGTTCAGCTTCTGAAAAAAGAGGCGGATGCCAGATACGATGATAACGGCGTTCATGGAGCTATTCTGAATGAATTAGGCGGGCTTTGCAGATCAATGGGCTTATACGCGGAATCCGAGTCTGCTTTTAAAAAAGCGATGGAAGTCATAAAGGATGACCCCGGAAAAGACGACCCTGATTACGCGACAACGCTTAACAATCTCGCGGGAACATACCGGCTGATGCGCGAACATGCCCTCGCAGAATCGCTTTTTATAAAAGCTGCAGACATTTATGCAAAGACCCTCGGAAAACAACATTTCCTTTACGCAAGCGCGCTCAACAATCTCGGCCTTCTTTACCAGGATATAAAAGCATTCGATAAAGCAGAAAACATGCACCGCGAAGCTCTCGACATTGTGCGCAAAGACAAAGAGAATCAGATCGCGTACGCTACCACGCTCAACAATCTCGCAGGCCCTCTCAGAGAGACAGGAAAACACGAAGAGGCGTTTAAACTTGCAGAAGAAGCACTGGAAATATACAGAAAGCTGCTTGGAACAGACAATCCCATGTACGCGGGCGCGGTCAATAACCTGGCATCCGTCTATGTTGCAAAAGAAGATTACAAGAGCGCTGTCCCGCTCTACGAACAGGCTCTGGATATATGCAGAAAGATATTCGGGGACAGGCACCCGAACTCCATTTCAGCTGCAAACAACCTGATTTTCACACATAAGAAAATGGGAGAGCACGACAAAGCAGAATCTGTACGCAAAAGTATGATCTAAAATTTTATTTAATTAGGAAAGCACGGGAAACGTGAAAGGTTTAGAACTCAGCCGAAAATATTTCTTCGATACAGGCGCTCCGATGATAGCGGATAAATTCCCACAATACCGCGAGCATATAGCCGCAGGCCTTGTGGGAGACGGCTCAGAATGCTTCGGCTTTGACGATGATCTTTCCATGGATCATGACTGGGGGCCTGCATTCTGTCTGTGGCTAACAGTACAAGACTACAAAGCCATTGGCCTTTCTCTGCAGAATGAAATAAATAAACTCTCCGGAGAATATGCAGGTATTACGCGGCAGACGAGCAGCTGGGGAAAAGGAAGAACAGGCGTTTTTGAAACGGGACGGTTTTACGAACGGTTTATCGGTTTTAATCATGTTCCCGAAACAATGGAAGAGTGGCGGATAATCCCAGAGGAAAATCTCGCCGCAGCAACAAACGGAATGATATTCACTGATCCGCCCGGCGAATTTACAGCTTTCAGAAACAAACTGAAAGAATATTATCCGGAAGATATCAGATTAAAAAAGATAGCTTCGCGATGCATGGCCATAGCCCAGTCAGGGCAGTATAATTATACGCGCTGCATAAAGCGCAGGGAATTTGTGGCTGCCCATTATGCTGAAGCACAATTTTTCAACAGCGCTATTTCCATGATTTTTCTGCTTAATAAGCGATACAAGCCTTTTTATAAATGGATGCATAGATCATTGAAAGAGCTTTTAGTCCTGGGCAGCCTATTGTATCCGCTTTTTTCGGACATTGCCATACCTTCACCCGATTTATCTGAATCATTATATAAGAAAAAAAGCCGGCTTATAGAAGAGATATGCGGGCATATTATACAGGAACTTAAAAGACAAAATCTCAGCGATTCAGGCAGCGATTTTCTTTTAGACCATGGCCCGGCTGTACAGAGTAAAATAAGAGAGAGCAGCATACGGAACCTTGATGTCTGGATAGATTAGACTGGTTTATTATGATGACAAAAGAAGAATTAGTAAAAAAAATTTCTGATATGGAATGGAAGATGTTCCAGGATGTTCCCAATATCGGGGGGAAAGCTGCATGTCAGGAGGATAAGCGTACGTTCGAAATAATGCGGCAGAGCCAGTCAACATCATGGTCAATGGAAATGCTTGAAAGCTATCTTGACGATCTCACTCTTGCCGAACAGAACGGGAAGAACCTGCTCACGGAAAAATACGCCCGTATGATGGAATCGACCTCGCCAGCCGAATTTGCTCGCATCAGGCACACGCTTCCTCCATTGAGCCCAGCAGCAGCAACCCTGATCGATGATATCATGAAGATTATACTGCAATGGGAGGACGAGCTTCTTAAAAAATATCCTCATATACTGGGAACGGGAAGGCCGATCCACAGATCCGGAGATACACCTTTTGAAACTTCTCTCGAAACATATCTCAGGAGCGAACTGGCGACCTATTCGCTTAAAACGCTTGAGAGATATTATGAAAATATTCTAAGGCAAAATTCGGAAGGCGATAACGCAGCAGCCGTTACTCTTGAATATACAGTAAAACAATACGGTTATAAATCACTGGAAGAAGCAGAAGCGGTTCTTAGGAATAGGGTTAAATGACTGCCGGAGTGAATTTTTTATTATAAGCAGCCTTACCCTTATACATTTAATTATTACATTATATTCAGGAATTTTGTCAGGTTCAGCGTTTTAATCGTGTTTCTTATAATCGGGGCAACGTTAATAATCGACATCTTCTTTTTTGATCCTGCCAGTGACTGCACCAGTTTTACAAGCATAGCAATTGCAGATGAATCAAGAAAATCCACATTTACCAGATCTATTGCAATTTCCTTTGCGGAGCTTGCAGAAACCGTCTTTTTTATATCGTCGCGGAGAATATCCGCATTATTGATATTTACAGACTTGTCAAGAATTGTAATCACAAATCCATTATCGTTACTAACTGAGATCATTCTATCCTGCCTTTTATTTGAAATATTATTTTGAGTGCGCCCTAAAAGCTCTTAGCAAATTCAGCAATATCCGGGCATATCATAAATTATCTCTGGTGTAAATCAAACATCTTATGCGGCTTTCCCGCAAAACCAGCTTTTTATAAGAAAGTTACATAGCATATTAAATTAAGATTCAAGTAAAAAACCTGATTTAACTTTTATCTAGAGCAATTAACTTTTGCCTGTTCACTTTCAGATAATTGGCTAAAATTGCCAAAGATTGAAATATATTTAATTTTTAGTGTATCTCGAACCCTGCTGAGAAGTAATTAGTGAACCTTAAAAAAAAGCTCACCTATTTAATTTATATCAATTGCTAAAAAAAGCAAACAATTGAAGCATAAAAAAGAGAGTTCCTGGAAAAAATTTCAAAATCGGATGTGTTTGAGGCGCCTTCAAAGACATGCCCTGCCAGAATGCCGGCCATAATATCGACATTCTGGAACGCGTTATATTTAAGCGAAGGGTTGATCAGCATGCCCCTGCCCTGCCAGTCATAAATAATAAACAACTCTCCTCTTATGAGAGCACTGATATCATAACCGGACAATATGCCCGAATAATGCTGATTATATGTAATGAACTGATTAGCAAGATAACCATAACTGCCTTCATCCATCCCCAGCATCCGGCTTTTAAAAAATGCGCTGCTTATACGTTTATTGTAATTAAGACCTGCCTGGTTATAAAAATACTCCAGTAAAAAATAAAGTCCAAATGCAAAATTGTATTCATACCCGGAGCCGGCAACGGAATATGCCCTGCCTTGCTCCGGATGCGAGTACAAAATACTTCCGCGCAGAGTTCCGTCATACAGGATAACCGATACATCCGCTCCGCCAACAGCGCGCTCGGCAACTTTACCTCCGAGCACTGCAAGTTCGGTCTCGCCTATCGTTGTCCTTGCTCTGCCTATCAGATTGCTGTTCTTCTCCGGAAAGTCCGGATCCCCCAGCCTATCATTGACCCTCTTCCCGTCAATTATAATCCCGATTTCGGTTTTATCATCAGGATAATATTCAAGCCTTAATGCGTCGGTGCCTTTCTGTTCTTCAGCGCCTTCAATACCCAGCGGATCAACCGGGTTCAGAATGTCCAGGGGATTCCAGAGTCTGCCGCTGCCGAATCTTATCTGCTGTCTGCCGATTGTCGCAGTCAGGTTGCCGGTTGTGAGCTTAGCATATGCCCTGTGCACTTTTGTACGGTAATATATCTTCTTATCGTAATGCGGTTCCCGGGAATTGTGAAAAAGATCATTGTAATCCGATGTTCTCCATGATTCATCAAATTCCCTGCTCTTAAGGTAATTCCCGGCTATAAATTCATTATCATAATCAACATGGAGCAGAAGAATATCCGAAAGATTCAGCTCGGGGGAAAGCCTCAGCCGGGCAAGATTCGCGATCAGCTTTTTGGGATCTCCTGTCTTTGAATATTCATCGGTCTTTGTCTGCACATACAGATTCTTAACCTGACCTTTGAATAAAAATATACTGTTTGATTCAAGCATGTCTTCGGATTCCTCTGTCTCATCCGGATCGGCCGCATCCGGTTCATCTGCATGCAGAGGATAGATTGGCAGGAAAACAAAAAACATGGAAACAGATAACAACAGCCTAATAATATTTTTCATATTGAATTCTGCTTTAATTTTGACGGATGATAATGAATATAAACTTTCCTCAGTAATTCAATCTCACTGCAAAGAAGCTGTTCAATCCTGTCGGCAATTGCATCACATTGAAAAACGGTTAAATCGCCTTCAACTCCAATTGTTATATTTACCATGTAATACGGACCGAATCTATGGGCATGAACACATTCAACGCTTTTTACCTGCTCGACTTCAGCAAGCAAAGTCCTGATTTTTGAATCCATTTCTTTACCCGGGACAGTATCCATCAGTTCTGCAGCAGATTCACGCAGAATATCGATCCCCGTTTTCACTACAATTACTGCAACCAGCGCGCTTGCAAGAGGATCAACCCAATCCAGTCCGAAAAGACTTAAAGATATGCCCAGCGCAGCAGCTGATGATGCAAAAATATCATTACGGTGATCCCGTGCAAGGGCAGATACCGCAATATTGTCTGTCTTCCGGCTTACAGAGAATGCATTTATCATTAATAGGATTTTAACAACAATTGTGGCAACAGACACAATGAGAGTAAAAAACCGGATTGTTTTTCCACGTTCATTTCCGGATAACAAATCAAAAAATGAATTAATGGAATCCCAGAATATGGCAATACCGGTTGTAATGACAAAAGCTCCTATAACTACGGCCGCTATTGTCTCAAACTGATGATGTCCGTATGGATGTTCTTCGTCAGCCGGTTCCCCGGAAAGCTTTACAAGCAATTTTACCAGAATAAAATAAACTGTATCTGAAACTGAATTTATACCGTCAGCCAGCAGAGCTTTGCTGTGACCCAATAGGCCTGCCGCAACCTTGACAACCGCCAGTAAAACATTTGCAGATAAACCAAGATTAACTACCTGGCTAGTCTGCTGCTGACGTCTCTTTGTCTGTAAAGAATTTGCAGTTTTTAATAAATCGAGTTCCATTATATTGTTATAACTCCCCCGGTTACTGCTAGTTTTCCACTGGCTAATGATTCATATCAGATACTAATTACTTTTCTTTTTACTTTTTTTCTTTATCTTATTATCTTTAAAATGACCGTGACCCCTAAAAGTATCGGAATTGCTTGTTCCGTCTGTCAGATAAACCAGCCTCCGCGCTTTCTCCATGACCATCTGATCGTGTGTTGAGAATAAAAACGTGATATTTTTCTTATGATTGAGATCGTGCATAAGGTCAAGAAGCAAAGCGCCGGTCTTCTGGTCGAGATTAGCGGTCGGTTCATCCGCCAGAATTATTTCCGGTTCGGAAACGATTGCACGCGCAACTGCGACTCTCTGCTGCTGTCCGCCGGATAACTCCTTTGGAAAACGATTAATATATTCTCCAAGACCGACTTCTTCTAATATCCTGGTGGATCTTGTAGTTCGTTCTTCCTTAAGAACACCCTGAAGCAGCAATACATATTCGACATTCTCAAGTGCTGTAAGAACCGGTATAAGATTATAAGCCTGGAAAATAAATCCAATCCTGTGCAGCCTCAAATCCGATAGTTCCTTCTGATTCAGTTTGTTAAGATCGTCATTCCCAACCCGTATTTCTCCGGCGGTCGGCCTGTCGAGGCCGCCGATTATATTCAACAGTGTGGTCTTTCCCGAGCCGGACGGTCCGGCTATTGCTGAGAATTCTCCTTTTTTTATTGTTAGGTCAATGCCTCTGATAGCCGGCACTTCGAGACCGTTAAGCTGGTAATTTTTATAAAGATTTTTGATAGATATCTGCATAAATTGTTCTCCTTATACGTAATTCAGCGCTTCCAGAGGCTTTATTCTTGCAGCCTTTACTGCAGGATACAGAGCAGCAACTATGGTTGTTGACATTACGATAACTGTCGCCATAACAATATCCATTGTTTTAATAGACGGGTATATTATGCTTCCTGTGCCCCACATCCTCATTGATTCGATAAAGAAGGAGAAGTCCAGCCCAACATTCGACAATACCATTGTGCAGATCGTTCCCATAGAAACACCTGCAGCAAGACCGATTAGGCCGAGATTGACGGCTTCAAAGATTACAATGAAAAATATCCATGACGGTCTGGTACCTATGGATTTCATTACACCTATCTCGTGGAAACGTTCCATTATTGCCATTACGAGAGTATTCGCAATAGAAAAAATGACTGTAATAAATATAATTGAAAAGAAAATGTACATCATTGCATCCATGAATTTGACTGCACTCACAAGATTGGGAACCATGTCTTTCCATGTCAGTATTTCAAGATCCGGATTGCCGATCTTTGAAATCAATAATTTCTTAACAGCATCGACATCCTTTTTATCTTTAAGAAGTATATTGATCTCGGTAATATTTTTATCAAGCCCGGTAATCTCCTGCATTTTTCTCATCCCGGCAAACACAACGAATTTGTCAAAGCTGTCCACAGGCGTCTGGAAAAATCCCTTTACTGTCATTCCGATTCCGACGATTTCGTTATTCTTATCCTGAATCATAAGCACTAGCTTGTCGCCTATTAAAAGGTCCAGCTTTTTTGCCATTGATTTTGAAATAAGGATAGAGCCTTCTGATGGGGAATCGAGAAACGCACCGCCGTCTTCTTTTATCGTATAATCGCTGATCTTTGATATTGTTTTTTCTTTTTCAGGGTCTATTCCATAGACCAGTACTCCGCGTGAGGCTTCGGCTGAGCGCACCATGGCCTGCACCTTGAGACGCGGGGCATATGAACTGACATAATTTTCTTCCATGATTATTTTTTCAATTCCCCTGGCAGGAAGAAAATTATATTCAAGCTTCATGGTATCCTGGAATCCTTTTTGATGAATGGCTATGTGACCGATGGATGTGCTTATGGTGTTTTCCACAGCCTGATTTATCATTCCGTTAAGCAGACCTATAGACAGAATCATCGCAAATATTCCAAGCCCTACAGACAATATGACGATCAGGGATCTTCGCTTCTGCCTCCACAGATTTCTCCAGCTAATCAGTATTAATGTTTTCATAAGTTAATTTCCTTTCCAGAGCATTGCTTCATGACTCAAATTGTATAAAATACCTTTCTTCATCTCGGCAATAGTAACTTCTAAATACTATCTCCCTATAAATGCCTTATCGCATCAATAGGATTTAACTTTGCTGCCTTTCTGGCAGGGAATACCGAGAACAGCAGGCACAATATAAGTGTAACCATTGCAGTTACTATGCCGTTCAACATGCTTGCATCCGCAGGTACCACGAGCATATTAATTGATAAAACCGCCATTTCATTTGCATAACCCGAAAAATCCAGCGGATTAACATAGAAATAATAACATACAGCATATCCCAGTCCCAGACCGCCGATTATTCCAAGTATTGTTATTATCAGTGATTCACACAGCACCATTCCCATTACCTGCCGCGGCGCTGTGCCTATTGAAAGCATAATACCAAACTCGCGCATACGCTCGAATATCGACATATGTATTGTGTTCAAAATCCCGAAAGCAACTATCATAAAAAGTATAAAGTCAAATATATATGCATTGACATCATCCATCACGATGAACTGAACCATCTCCGGCATAAGTTCCTCCCAGCCGAGAACCTCAATGATTTTATTATCGATGTGCTTTTTAATATTCCCCCTGACGACGCCAGTATCGGATGAAGATCTAAGCCTGAGCGCAATGGAATGGATATATCCCATCATGCTGAATGTTTCTTCCGCCTGGGAAATCGGCATGATTATCATCCCCTGATCATACTCCTGGTTCCCGGCATTGAATAAGCCGACAACCGTGAGTCTTTCCGCGGCTATTGATCCGTCAAAACCCTGCGATATCATCGATATTGTATCTCCGACATTTGCTCCAATATTTTTCGCAAGAGTCATACCCATTATAATACTGTTCCTGTCTCCGGGAAGCAGATATCTGCCGCCTTTGAGTATCTTCGAATGCAGGTTGGAAACGCTTTTCTCCGTTACAGGATCAACTCCCTGTATCATTGTCCCGGCCGTGGAATTTTTAAAGGAAAGAAGACCTTCAGCATGAACACGCAATGTGTAACCCGAGATTCGTTCATCGTTTTTCAGGGCGTTGATAAGCTTATTCTCCGGCTGAAAGGCATAGTCGATTGTTCTGTTATCCCAGTAACCTTTTTCGTGTATCTGGATATGTCCGGTATTTGTTGCGGCAGCATCTTCTATCATCCGGTCATGGCCGCCTTTTGCAACGGCGTTCTGGAACAGGATTACGCTGCATCCCACAATTATAGTCAGGAGGGTGAGAATCGTACGCCTTTTATTCCGCCAGACATTTCTCCATGCGAGTTTTAATACAATCTCACGATTCTTCATTCCTGTTATTTCCTTTGAAGATTCTGCAGTGTGAATATTTTATCCGGTATCGGCTTATTGTATACCGCATCCTTTATTTTCATAATGGTGAACTGATCATCTTTATTGACAGACTGCATCTTATATAGAGTCGGTATAACCCTGTCGTGCATGGTTTTGAACTGTGAAAGTGTAAGTACCTTTTTCTTCACTCCATGCTCATTGTAAAATTCTTCCAGTAAAGGGAGATAATCGCTTTCCCTTGCATAATAAATTATCTTACCCCAGACAACTGCTGCATCGGGTTTGGGCGTAAGCTCTATCTTATAACATTTCTGATTATTGATTGTCTCCATTCCGATTATTTTATGAGTATAGTCTATTTTAATGCTCGATTCTTTTACTATATCGTCGTTTGAAAAATCGGACCCCATCCATGACTGGAGCATCATTGAGGGCGAAATCTTTATTGTCTGCTGAAGCTTCGGGACATACTGCCACATATTCTTTCCGATAAGCAGAAAGCGGTTACCGGCGTCTTTTTGAGGGGCATATATTTCAGCAAAAGATTTTCTCCGGGACGAAATCTCAAAGGATTTAAGCTTCATAGTCCTTGTCCATCTACGCGTTTTCACTGTAATTTCCATGATCGCCTGCTGGGTGTCTCCCCGCATTGCCTTATCTGACTTTTCAATTATCTCATATGCGCTTATTTTTTCCTCAGGCACAGCATTACTCATAACCGCAAACAAAAGTGATGCGATCATAATCGTATATTTACCTATATTTATCAGCATAAAACATTACCCTTGATTATTATTTTTTACTAATATTATAATATCTTTAAAATAATATTTCATATATATTCATGCAGAAATATGATTTTATCTATACGTCTCCATGGGGCAGTCAGATACCATATATTATAAACTGCATTATGACATATTTCTTCAACTAATAATTTAAATATTTATAAAAAATGTCATGAAAATTCTATTAATTTCTTTAACTTTTAATTCGAAAATATCAATATAACTGTTGTGACCTAATTTATACGCTATAATTCAAACAGATACTATAAATAATCAGGAATAAAAATATGCATTTAGCTCCGGTAGATTACTTTTTAATACTGATCTATTTTATCATAACTTTCATTATTGCTATTTTCTTTTACAAAAGATCCGGGAAAAACACCGAAGAATTTTTTCTTTCCGGAAGAAACCTCCCATGGTGGATTGCCGGAACCACGATGGTTGCAACTACATTTTCCGCCGATACTCCTCTGGCCGTTACAGAGCTGGTAGCACAGAAAGGAATAGCAGGCAACTGGCTCTGGTGGAACATGGTAGCAGGCAGTATTTTTACCGTATTCTTCTTTGCAAAATTATGGCGGCGCGCAAATGTCATGACTGATGTTGAATTCATTGAGATAAGATATTCCGGAAGACCCGCAGCTTTTCTCAGAGGTTTTAAGGCTGTTTATCTTGGTCTTTTTATGAACTGTATTATTATGGGATGGGTCAACGTAGCGCTTGCTGAAATATTAAAAAATATTTTCGGACTTAGTGAATATTTTGTAATTATCGCAGTTGTGATCTGCATGCTGATAGTTGGACTGTACTCCGCCGTATCCGGACTATGGGGGATCGTAAAAACAGATTTATTTCAGTTCATCATGGCAATGGCAGGATGCATTATCCTTGCTGTAATTACAATCAACCTTCCGCAGATAGGGGGCATAGCCGGATTAAAAAATTCCCTTCCAGCCGGCACTTTTAATTTTCTCCCGGATGTGGGCTTAAACGCCAATCAAATAACAACCGGCATTATGACTATCTCAGCGAGCGCCTTTTTAGCGCACATATTCGTGCAATGGTGGGCATCATGGTATCCGGGTGCGGAGCCGGGCGGCGGAGGATATGTTGCCCAGAGAATGATGTCGTCCAAAGATGAAAGGCATTCTCTGCTCGCAACTCTCTGGTTCTCAATTGCCCATTATGCGCTTAGGCCTTGGCCGTGGATCATTGTAGCATTGTGTTCGCTGGTGCTTTATCCTGACCTGCCTTTAGCTGAGAAAAAAACCGGGTATGTCCTGGCCATGAGAGATTATCTGCCTTCGGGGATCCTCGGGCTTCTCATTGCCGCATTCCTTGCTGCATATATGTCTACGATTTCCACGCATCTTAACTGGGGCAGTTCCTACATTATGAACGACCTTTACAGAAGGTTTGTCAAAAAAGATGCGGCAGAAAAGCATTACGTAATCGCATCCAGAATAATCACCCTTGTTCTGGTCCTTGTGTCCAGCCTTTTGATACTTGTGATCAAGTCAATATCAGGCGCATGGTCATTCATCATTGAATGCGGAGCAGGCCTCGGACTTGTACTTATTTTGCGCTGGTACTGGTGGAGAATAAACGCATGGTCCGAAATAACAGCAATGATAGCTCCTTTCATAGCCTATACTGTTACAAAATATGTATTAAAAATTGAATTCCCCGAAAGCCTGTTTTTCATTGTATCATTCACAACTTTGGCATGGATAATTGCCACATTTATTACAAGACCGACAGACATGAATCATTTAGTTAATTTTTACAAAAGAGTTACTCCCGGAGGCATCGGCTGGGAAGCTGTCAAAAGATCCGGAAACTTGGCAGGCAGCTCCGATAAATTATTAAGCCTACTCGTTGACTGGATAATCGGAATAATAGTAATCTACACAGCCCTGTTCGGGATAGGAAAAATTATATTAAATGATTATTTCACCGGCGGCCTTCTTTCAATTATTGCTGTAATTCTTTTCTGCTGGATGGGTTTTAGGCTCAGGCAGCATAAGAGTCTCTGAAATAATATTTAATCTGTAATATAATATTAATTATGATTTAATCATTGTTAAAAGCATTTTAAAGTTTTCAACAGCTTTTAATGCATGCGGTTCATGGGCAGGCATTATGATAATTTCACCCTGTTTTAAAAAGTAAGGCCTGCCTGAAATCCTGATTTCCGCCTCTCCGTCGAGAATCTGGACAAGCGCATCGAAAGGCGCTGTATGTTCGCTTAAACCCTGTCCCTTGTCGAACGCAAATATGGTAACGGTGCCTGTCTTCTTTTCGATAATTGTTTTACTGACCACCGCATCTTTCTGATAATTTATCATATCAGGCAGATAATTCTGAATCAATTCATTGCTCATTTTTATATCTCCTTAAAATTTCAAAAGCAACCATAAAAATACAATTACTAATGCATTTTACAATAAACCATCTTAAAAATATAAATTTATATAGCTTTCCAAAAAAAATTATTTTTGATATAACTTGTAAAGAAAAAATATTAAAATACTTATATTTTCCGGCAAGTTGAAGAAAGGATACTCTATTGTATGATTAATACAAATATTAACTCGTTATCAACAATAATCCTGATTCGATGATTATCAAATTCCAAGTTATATCCAGTGTTTATTGCTGAATATACTTATAAAGAATAAAAGCATTAACATATTCGGAATATTTTTAAGCAATCAATAACATTTCCTGTAAAATATTTCTTTTATCGCTTCATTCGATGGAACAGCCTTTATATTCTCCATGGGAATACATATTTAAAAGGAGCAGGCCCGTTTGTCTGCTCCTTTGTATTTGCATGCGGATTTTTATTATGCAAACAGATGCCCGATCATTCTGTTAAGCATATGCCCGCCTTTTACTTCTGTCTCGAGGAGCGGGATGGTTGCGCGCACATTGTCCTTGAATATGTCCCATATCTCTGCCATATGTTCGTCCTGCATTTCCACCCTGTGACGCACAAATTCGGCAGCATCCTTACCCACCTGTTCCTTCTGAATGATACCATTCACGATTACACCTCCTACGGGAATGCCGAATTCGACGAACCAGTTGATGAAGCGCGTAATAACAGCGATAGGCAGGCTTTCAGGAAGAGTCACGAAGAAAAACGATGTCAGATCCTTATTCGTTAGCAAAGACTGTGCACGTGCCATCCTGTCCTTGAAGTTCAGCAGATAATCCATAAGAGGATCAGCCTGTTGTTTTTTCGAGAAAGAAAGCAGTTCGCGAAGGGACTTTGCCTCTTCCCTGCTTTTCAGCATTTTATCCACCCAAAGAGAATAGACCTTTGACATGCCGAGAAGCCTTCTCGCGTTCGCGGTAGGTGCAGTGTCGAACACATAGAAATCGTATTCATCCTTAAACATAATGTCCGTCATGTTCTCAAACATTGCGGATTCCTCGAATGCTGGATTCATTGTGGCAGATTCCACAAACTCGTCCGCCTTTGTTGTAAGATCAGCGAACTTAAGGAACCAGTTTATCTTTTCGCGTATATCCTGCTTCGAACGCTCAATAGTATCCTTTGTGTCTATTTCGAAAGCATGGCAGAGTTTTTCATCACACACAACAGCAACTTTACCGAATACATCACATTCAAGAAGATTCGACAGGCTATGGACAGGATTAGTGGACGCAAGCAGAGTTTTCCTGCCCTGCTTGGCAGCCCACAGCGCAGCAGTGCCTGCCATCACAGTTTTGCCGACCCCGCCCTTGCCGCCGAAGAATATATATTTTAACTTCGGATGTTCTTTCATGTACTGAGTCATACCTGTTGTAATACTCATATCAAGACTCCTTTAAAAATATTATCATCCCCCAGGTTGGCGGTTAAAACTATCAGTAATTTTTGAGGACTGTCCGAGTCATCCAAGTTATTGTTCGAGTTCCGCAGAAAATTACTGATAGTTTTAACCGGCCACTACTATGTAATACCTTTAAGCAAACATTACATTTGCGAGTTTTTCAATCATCTGAAGGCCTGTTACATCCCGTTCCATCTCGGGAACCCACGCATGGATATCCTTGAAGGTATCATTAATTACCTTTACATAATGCTCCTGCATGGAAATACGGTTCTTCAGATATTCCGGGATATTCTGGTTCTTCAGTTCCTCCGGAAGCACCCTGTTTACTATATAGCCGCTCAGGGGAACGTCGAATTTCGCGAATAGTTCACCAGCCTTGACCGTATCGTTGATTATCATTTCTTCCGGTGTGATCACAAAAAAGAAAGCAGTCTTCTTTTTATCTGTTAGTATCCCGGATGACTTATTAATGCGGTCTTTGATGTAAAGAAGCTCATTCAGAATCGCATCCTCGTCCAGTTCCTTATCGCGCTTAATGACAGCAGCGACCTGATCGTACTCGCGCATCTGCTGTCGCAGATTGGTTATCTTGTCTATCCATGCGTCGTAGACAGAAGCCATGCTGAGATAATACAATGCATGCCCCAGAGGCACAAGATCGTAGATGTAGTAATCAAATCCGCCTTTTACAACAATATCTACCACCTCGTCGAAGATGGCGCTTTCTTCCATAGCTGGCTCCGCAGCTGCAGCCTGAATATAGCTCTCGATCTCTTCAGGTATCTTATCCAGGCCGTACATGTCGAGTATCTTCTTGCGTATCTCAGCCTGATACTCCTTAACGCGGCGGTCTGCATCGATCTCCTGTGCATAAAGATTCGGCATTATTTCAGTAGGCCCCTTGCCGAAGATGTCCCTTTTAAAAATATCGCTTAATGATGCCTGCGGATCAACGGAAAAAACCAGAACTCTCTTACCCTGCTTAGCCAGATAATAGGCAGCAGCAGCTGAAAACGTTGTTTTGCCCAGACCGCCTTTTCCTCCGAACATGATATAACGGCGATCCGGATACTGTTCAAATATTTTTGTCAGTGAAATAGGAACCACCTCCATGATTATATAACACCAATAAATAATACTGGTATATTATATAGTAAATTTGTATGATTCAATTTTAAAACTATTACGCTAACGCGTCTGTTAAATCTTTCTCTCTTAGCATCCTGCGCTTCCACGTAGAAATCTGAGGAACAACATAAGGTAAAAGCCTCAATGAATAATATGGAGGAAGGATGGGAACGCCCAGCATGTCTCCCATGGTGATCAGAATAAAAAGGTGTTCCATGCTTGCACGCGATTTAAGCGCGAAACGCGCCGAATCGTGCGCCGCTACTCCGTATACAAATTGTTTTACGGCATTTAAAAATCCGCCTTTCTTTTTTTCTTCCGGCTTTACATCTTCCGGGTTATTTTCTTTTTCTGACATAAAAAAGCTCCTGATTGATTAACTTGTGCCCTCATCTTCCTTCCCCTCTCCTTTCGGGAGAGGGGAAGGGGTAAGGTTATAAACTCATTGTTAATATTTTCTTACGCACTTTTCTTCTTCAAAGCTTTATATCTTTTGAATGCCTTTATACCTTCAACAGCCAGTATAATTGCAGCAACAACCAGATATATGCCCACAAGGCCCATCAGAATATTTCCGACCAGCGCCTCACCTGAGACTGCCCCGGAAAAAACTTTTTCAAGCAGATTATAGGAAGTAAATGCCAGAGCCGCGATAGTTGTAATGAACATGAATATCATGGGGTAAAACGACCATGCATATGATTTTCCTTCGAACATCAGCCATGCTGTAATAAGCATTAAAGCCAGAGACGCCATAAGCTGATTTGCTCCCCCGAAAAGGATCCACAGGTATTGCCACCATCCGGTTAGAACAAGGATAATGCCGAGAATGCTGGCTATCAAGGTGCCTATATGCGCATTTTTAAAAACAGCGCTCACATTTCCAAGCAATTCAGATGTCGCGATTCTCATGAAGCGGATAACAAGCTGCATTATTGTTATTGCCAGAACTATCATCATAACGCTTCCATAAGATCTTCCAATATCAGCCGGCAATCCAAGCGCACCTAAAAAATTTGAGACGCCTGCGGCGAACATAGCGGCAGGCCCTTTTACTATTGCTTCACCGTATTCAGACGATGACGCAAAAATAGTACCTGCAATTATGAGTGCGAATAAAGCAAGCATCATCTCAACGAACATAACGCCTGCTCCGACCGGGCGGGCATCAAGTTCACTCTCAAGCTGTCTTGCGGTTCCCGAACTTGATACAATGCTGTGCCATCCCGATATAGCCCCGCATGCTATAGTGACAAACATAATGGGCCATAACGGTCCGATTTTAATATTAAAACCGGTGAATGCCGGAAGAGTAAAATTAGGATGAAGTACAAAAATTCCGATTATTCCGAAAAGCAGGCCTAAAAATACAATATAGGACGCAACATAGTTAATCGGCAGGGCAAAACGCCATATAGGCAGAACTGCAGCAAAATAGCAGAATACAAACGCTATGATAGCCCACAGAATCCTGCTGTTGGACAGTCCCTCCCCGAGTATTGCATCCGAAGGGGCTATGGTGCCGACATAAATTCCCAGAAGGGCAATAACTACCGTAACAACGGTTGTAAGTATTATATCCCTTTTCCATTTATAGATCATCTGGCCGGCAAGAATTCCGGCGATCGTCAAAAAAAGCCATGCCATGGGTGCTGCTTTTAAAGAAATGGCGGTACTAACTACAACATTGCCGAACGCGCCTGCAATTAAAAGCAGATAGAAGTAAATGAATGACAGAAGAATGACCCTTGCCCTTGGTGAGACCAGTTTATGGCTGAGGCCCCCGAATGATGCACCGTCATTGCGCATCGCAACCATCATGCTCGAATAGTCCTGGACCCAGCCTATGAAAAAAGTGCCTGCCAGAATCCATATCAGCGCAGGCAGCCATCCCCATTGAATCGCGACAATAGGCCCGATGATCGGGGCAGCACCGGCGATTGATTTAAACTGATAGCCGAACAGAATGTTCTTGTTTGTCGGCATAAATTCAACACCATCCATATACATCTTTGCAGGTGTTGCGCGTTTTGCATCTGCCTTGATTACTTTAGAATCAATATATTTGGCATAAACACGATAACCAAGGAAGGCGACAATGAAACCTAAAATGAGAACAACAATAGAATTCATTTTACAACCCCCTTAATATATTTTTAACGCATTATTTCAGCAACAATACTATTGTCTTTAAGAAAATCAATGAAATTTTAATGAATTTTTTAAATTTTATATAATACTTTTAAATAACTTCTAAAATACTAAATACTTAAAAACTGATCCGGCTGCTTTAAGAGTAAACAATGGAGTTATTTTATAACTCATTTCTTATTGAGAGCGGGAGCATAAGTATTTCCTTCCCCGTTTGCGGCGGGGGAGGAAATACTTATGCTGAGTCCAAGTTAAGAAACATATCTAATGATCTTTGAAATATTGTTATTGATCTTTTAACAAAAGCATTATAAAACAAAAAAATAGTTGTTAAAAAATATTACAATTATTACTTTGTGACTATATTATAGCTATCCTTCGTTTAACAGATGTAATTACTAATATAAATACAGCAATGGAACAATTACACTGTTTCTGTTTATAATTAGTTAGACCTTATTTAAAAAAACCAAATTACTTTTCATAAAGGAGGAATAAGATGTCATCAGTACCAACCACAATTAAAACATGGCAGATGGTTCAGCCCGCAGTATTCAACAAAGAAACAAAAACAAGTAC
>JAFGSG010000083.1 GCA_016934735.1 Spirochaetota bacterium
CTCGCCTTTTCCAATGCCGGCCACGGGCCGCTTTTTTGTTATAGGTCGTCCCTGAATGCGTGCAGTATCACAAAACTTGAGGGGATGCCGATAGGCATAATGGAGGGGGCGGAATATCAGCAGGGTAAAGTAAAACTATCAAGGGGCGATATTGTTGTTTTATATACTGACGGTATAACTGAAATGAGAAACAGTGAAAAGGAAGAATATGGAAGGTTAAGGCTGCAGAAACTGCTGTTAGATAATACTGATCTCGATGCGTCGGAAATAACGGAAAAAATTGTGAATGATGTTGATGTTTTCAGGGGTGAGGTTTCCCCTCATGATGATATGACTGTTCTGGTTTTAAAAAGGGTTTAATATAAATCGTCTTCGTCAGATAATATTTTGAAAAATTTATCCAGAGTTGCGAGTTTTAATATGTTTAATACATCTTCTGCGATATTCATTAAGGCGAAACTTCCGTTATGCGCTCTCATTTTTTTCTGTCCAGCAACAAGCGCTCCGATCCCGGATGAGTCCATATAATTAACATTTTTCATATCCACAACGACACTTTTAACTCTGCCGTCAGTAATGCTGAAAAGTGCTTTTTTTAATTCGCTCACATTGTAAAGGTCTACTTCGCCGGTTACTTCTATTACTTTGTGTTCGCCAATATCCTTGAACTCTATTTCCATCTATTATACCGAGCCTCCGAAATCTATATATAGATAATAGTACAATATTTCATTATTTTCGTAAAGAATTTTTTAACTATGAAAAAAGATTATTAATAATCGCGAATTCTATATTCTTTTAATATTTGAATCTTTGTAAAGCACAAAAATTTATATTATCAAAATTTTTGTTGTTTTATGCTTTATTTTTTTTAGACATAGCTTCAATTCTCAATGGAAGTCCGAATATGTTTAAAAATCCGGACGCGTCTTTTTGATCATATAAGCTGCTTGCGTCAAATGTGGCAATATCCGGATTATATAAGGATCTTTCCGCTTTTCTTCCTACAGCAATACAATGGCCTTTGTACAGCTTAACCCTGACTGTGCCGGTTACGTTCTTTTGGGTCTCATTGATAAATGCGTCGAGCGCCTCTCTTTTTTTCGTAAACCATAGACCGTTATAGATCAGCGTTGCGTATTCAAGCGCGAGTTTATCTTTAAGATGCTGGGTATCTTTATCCAGAGTTATAGCTTCTAGATCCCTGTGCGCTATATGGAGTACTGTCCCTGCAGGTGTTTCGTAAACGCCGCGCGACTTCATTCCCACCAGCCTGTTTTCTACTATATCAATTCTTCCAACCCCGTTTTCGCCCGCTATTTTATTCAGTTTTCTCATCAGATTAACCGGGCTTAATTTTTCCCCGTTAACAGCTGAAGCTATACCTTCTTTAAAATCAATTTCGAGATAGACCGGCTTATCGGGAGCGTCCTGCGGATCCTTTGTAAGTAAAAACATACTTTTATCAGGTTCATTATAAGAGTCTTCAAGTATCCCGCCTTCATAAGAGATATGAAGGATATTTCTATCCATGCTGTATGGTTTATCTTTGGTTACAGGCACAGGTATATTGTGTTTGGATGCGAAATCAAAAAGCTGTGATCTGGAGTTCATATCCCATATTCTCCATGGCGCGATTATGTTCAACTCGGGAGCGAGCGACATGAATGCCATTTCAAATCTGACCTGGTCGTTGCCTTTGCCGGTTGCTCCGTGGCATACGGAATCGGCTCCTTCTTTTAAGGCTATCTCGACATGCTTTTTCGCAATAACCGGCCTCGCGAGGGATGTTCCCAGAAGATAACGGTTTTCGTAAATCGCGTTTGCCTTTATTGCCTGGAATACGTATTCTTTAACAAATTCTTCCTGAAGATCTTCAATATAGCACTTGCTTGCTCCTGTCTTCTTTGCTTTTTCTTCAAGTCCGTCCAGTTCTTCTTCCTGGCCTACATTTGCGGCAAAGCAGATCACTTCGCAGTTGTATGTTTCTATCAGCCATTTTACAATTATGGAAGTATCAAGACCTCCTGAATAAGCTAATACAACTTTTTTTACTTTCATTTTAATATAACCTCTTGAAATATTTTTAAACCGTTAACTTATTATGTAAAAAATACAAATTATTTAATAATTGCCACAAAGGCACTGCGACATAAATAAAATTTAAAATTAACGCAGGGTATGCATCAATTATTATCGCATCAAGGCGCACATTACGGCTTTCTGTACATGCAGCCTGTTCTCAGCCTGTTCAAGGATCAGGGACCTGTCAGAGTCCATTATTTCGCTGTCTATTTCTTCGCCTCTGTGAGCAGGCAAACAGTGCATTACAAGACATCCGGGAGCGCATTTTTCAACCGTGTTCACGGATATTTTATATTTTGCGAGTATCTTCTTTTTCTTTTTAAGTTCTTTTTCCTGTCCCATGCTTACCCATACATCAGTATAGATGAAGTCCGCGCCCTGCGCGGCTTTATCTATATCCGGAGTAATGTTTATTTTCGCTCCGGAATAAAGCGAGAATTGAGCGGCTTTATCCAGTACTTCTTTATCCGGTGAATAAATCTCAGGGCAGGCGGCGGAAATATTCATGCCCAGAATTGAAGCTCCGAGAATCAGCGAGTTCGCAACATTATTGCCGTCTCCTATATAGAATAGCTTAACTTTCGTTAAATCGTTAACTCTTTCATATATAGTGAAGAGGTCCGCAAGAGCCTGGCAAGGATGTGTCCGGTCAGATAAACCATTTATTACGGGAATATCCGCGTTAGCCGCAAGTTCTTCAACGTTGGAATGCGAGAATGTCCTAATCATAATACCGTCAACATATCTGGAAAGCACTTTAGCTGTATCAGCGATAGTTTCACCTCTGCCGATCTGTATGTCGCTGCTGTCTAAAAAAAGAGCATGTCCGCCAAGCTGAAAGATGCCGGTTTCAAACGATACTCTTGTTCTTGTTGAGCTTTTTTCAAAGATCATTCCAAGCGTTTTGCCGGATAAATATTTATGCTTTCTGCCGCGCTTAATATCTTTTTTAAGCTTTACCGCGAAATTAAAAATTTTAATAATTTCTTCTTTCGATAAATCCGCAATTGAAAGAAGATGTTTTGTTTTTAATTCTGGGATTTTCAAGTTGTTATCCTTTTTCGATTTTTTTCGGTTTTCCGGATTAATTTAGAGTAAATACTCACGTATTCTTTGCTGTAGAATAATAATTCAGGCTGAGTAGTTACACATTGCCGCAAAATTTCAAAGCTATTCCGGCAAAGCAAAATCAGACTTCCCTATTATATAATAGATTATCGGTTTTGCGGGAATAAAAAAGAACGCATGCAATCGTAAAAAATAAAAAATCGGGGATTTGACCCGATTTATAAGGCAATCATCAATTATTATTCAACTGATGTGAATGAAACTGTTAATCAGACTTGTGTCAACAAAAAAATGTAATTTTTATACAGCGGCTACAAAACGTATTTCCTTTTTTTCGGCATCTTCGTAGAATTTGACATTATGAAGTTCTTCGTCTATCATCCTCAAATTATTTTTAATTTTTACCAGAGTACCGGGGTAGACTTTATTTGTTATTGATATTGTTGGCTCGCGGTCAAATATAAGTTCATTTTCTTTAAGCCTGTATTCTTCTGTAATGCTTTTAAGTTCATTGTTCGTTGAAGTCAGTTCCGAAAGGAGTTCAAGACTTGTCTTTTTCTTTACCGGAGGCAAAATTGCTATAAGTCCTTTCGGATTGGTAAATATTTCTTCTCCAAAGCTGGATTTTAATTTTTGTGTAATCTCTTCTACTTTTTTCTTAACAGGAGTCAGCCTGTTTCTTATTTCCTTGAGCTCGTTTTCAATTATAATATTTTTTCCTACAGCAAGAATGGTTTTATTTTCATTGGGAACTCCGGAAATTTTAGCCTGGATTTCGTAAAGAGCGGTAGTCTCGCCGCCGATAATTTTTCCATGTTTATCTGTAACTAATATTTTATCATTTGAAAATACATTGCTGTTAATAATAGAATCGTCAATTTGAACAATCCCAATGGCTTCGATATTTGAGTTAATAACAAATTTAGCCTTTACTTTTCCTCCTGCTATAACTTTAGTTTTGCCTTTGCCTTCGATTCCCAGTTTTACTGTCACATCGCCACCGGCTTCAATAACCGCATCGCTTATATTCTGGCCTATTACTATATCGCCTTTAGCTTTTACAGTAAATCCCGGTAAAACCGAACCCTTAATATGTACAGACCCGTGAAAATCAATATTTCCGGACTCATAGCTGACATCTCCTTTGATTAGTGAAATGGGAGAAACGGATACGGTTCTCTGGTTTATTTCAAGACAGCCGTCAATAGTTGAAGCATATATGTTGGGATCGATCGAAGGAACAATGTTTTCTCCCAACCTGTATCCATCTGTATCTTTCATAACACCCTGAACTTTAATTCCGTAAATATCAAAACCATCCTCAGTAGTTTCCGCAGGTATCCTTTTTAATATTGCCTGTCTTTGTTTAATTTCTATTATGGATCCTATTTCTTTAAAGTCGATGCTTCCGTCTTCCAGTATTTTACCGGCTTTTTTTTCAAAATCCATGAGAGGGGAAAAGTATTCATTAAAGCCATCTTTAGATTCTTTTCCCTGCGCTACTTTTATTTTATGGACCTGGGGCACATTGACATCTATTTGTCCAAGATCATAAGCAAGCGTATTTTTATCTACGATTGTATATATCTTTAATTTGATCAAATTTTCATCAATATCTTCTACGGTTGGGATTTTTTTAAATTTTGTAGGATGTACTATATAAAATGCCTTCATTTTATCTTTTTGGATCCTAAGCGGACTCAGCAATAAA
>JAFGSG010000084.1 GCA_016934735.1 Spirochaetota bacterium
CCCTTTGACAAAGCTGTAGAATTAGTCTTTGAAGAAAGGGGAAAACAATTCGATCCCGACATAGTGGATCTTTTTATAAAGAATATTAACCGCGTAAAAAAAATATCCAATATATTCAGAGATTTATAAAAATATAGCCCATTTTACAAGGGGCTATATTTAAAAATAGAAATATTTTAATGGTAGCTGTTAAAAGTAATCAAATTATTTAAGCGGGATAAATCCCTCTTCCTTTACCAGAGACTGACCTTTCTTACTCAGCATAAATTTAATAAACGCATCAGCTTCCTTTGAAAGTGTCGATTTATTTACATACATAAATAATTTTCTTGATACAGGGTATTTCCCCGATTTGCCATTTGCAATAGTACCCTCAATATTATTAACCTTTAACGCTTTAACGCTGTTATTCAAATAACCGAATCCGATGTATCCGATAGATTTCGGATTTACAGCAACCGTAGATAACACTGCCCCGTTTGATGCCTGTAAAAGCGCCCTGTTGCTTACGTCCGTCTTTTTTAAAACTTTCTCATGCCATATCTCATATGTACCAGAACTTGTATCGCGCGATACAACAACGATATTAATATCTTTTCCGCCGACTTCCTTCCAATTAGTGATCGTTCCATTGTAGATGCCCTTCAGCTGATCAAGAGATAATTTTTTTACCGGATTTGAAGGATGAACAACAGGCACTATCATATCATAGGCAAGTACTATTTCTTTCACTGCTATTCCTTTTAATTTTGCCGCTTCAAGCTCCTCTTTTTTCATCTCCCTTGAGGAATTGGCTATGTCGCATGTGGAATCGAGCAGGGCTTTTATTCCATTGCCTGATCCGCTGCCTTCAATAGAAATAGTAACCTTATTCTGCTTCATATATTCCTCTGAAGTCTTTTGCGTAATCGGAAGAACTGTTGTAGAACCTTTGATAACTATTCTCTGTCCGCGGTCCTGAGAATTGGCATAAGGTACCGCAAAGAATGTAATCGCTATTGCTAAAGCGAGTACTTTTTTGAAAAATTTCTCATGCATTTATGAGCCTCCTATAAATTTAATATTCAAGTCATTTTATGACCGGAAGACTTACTAAATATAATTACTAATCTATATCAAAAAGAGCAGCAACTATATCTTCAGCACCAACAACCAAAAACGACTTATGAAATACGTCTATCATTCATTCGCTAATAAAATAGGAAATAGGCGTAAAGATTTTATAAAGATTGTTTTAAGATATTATGAATTTATTATGCCTAAATATGGCTGAAATAAAAAGACAGCCCCTTCAGTAAATTCATTGCCGGCGGAAGAATATTAAAACTATATTTAATTTCACTGTGTGTCAGCAATGGCGTCAGAACCAATTTTGATCTAACTTTTAATCTTTGCAATTCGTTATATAATCTTATTGATTCGAGCGCAGGTATTACATTGTCGTAAATACCGTGGATTATCACTATTGATGCGTTTATCTTTTTCAAATAATTCTTCCAGGAAAAGCGATCAAACATTTCCTCAAGATGTTTATTTTTCCTTATCCTGTCCCAATGATAGAGCCTGTAATACGGATCATTCAGGAGTCGTGTCATTATATCATATTGATTTACTGGTAAAGTTCCCAGATATTTTGGAAGTTCGGGTTTATCTCTTTTATAAAAATTATCCTCCAATCCGATAGTAATAGAATTATAAATTTCATCAGGGACATCAAATGAATATTTTAAAAAATTTTTAAGTATGATAAGACGTCCGTAACTATCGCTTCCCTGGCTGGACAGCAGATACTTTATCGATGATTCTACATCCGCAAAACTGCCTACAAGGCAGATCGAATTTACCTTCTTAGCGATTCTCTCATCAGACGATGCCATCATACATATTCCTCCGGCAAACGAAGCTGCGAAGATCGAAACTTTGCCTCCCGGGCACAACTCTTTATTACCGGCAATCCCTTCTATTATTTTTACCACCTCGTCTTTTATTGACGATTCTATTATTAACTTCTGCATGGAATCCATCTGCACCGCAATTACCTTAAATCCGCATCCGGCAAGAGAACGGCATGCGTTTATGAACTTCGGATCTTTGCTTCCAAGCATTGTCATCCCGTGAAATGTAAGGATGACTTTATTTTCCGAATTTTTTATTTGCTTTATGCTTTTTAAATCCGGTTCATAAATCGTCAAACGAGGCAGAGACTCCGGTTGACTGTATTTATAAATACTGACCGGATAATATTTATTAAACTGATGCTGCAAAAAAAATTTTACTGTTTTACCCATATTGCTCATAATTATTTAACCGTTGACTTTATAATATTTTAAATGGTTATTTAATTGTAAGAAATTATAAAAATATTATAAATAAAAAATAAAGACTTGGTTAGAATTAATACATGCCTGCACATAATCCCTTCCTGAAAATTTTTATTTTTCTGTAAAAAGAACGGCAAGCAAACCCGTATATCCTTTCCTGTGTCCCTTTCAGAGTCCGGATGCTTCACAAGAGTGAGCAGCAAGTCTTTTATCACCAGCATAATTTACAATAATTATATATACGATTTATAAAATATTCATTCGTAATCCGGATAAGTCAGTCTAATTGAATGTTAAATATATATTCCTGTTTTAAAGAGGTAATCATGCAAACACAACTAAATTTCAGTACATCTGAACAGCGCGTAAGTTACGCAGACCACGCACTGGCTTTATTCAACATCAGAGGATTCGCGCGGAAAGTTGACCTTTATCTTGAAAAAGAAAATTATATTATTAAGACTGCTCAAAACACGGATGAGGTAATGAAAGCGATCGAGCTAAGGTCAAAAGTTTTTCTCGAGGAAATTGTCAATGCGGACACCGGCAGCATGGATATTGACGAATACGATATTTTATCCGATCATCTGCTGTTGATCGATAAACACAAAGATTCTGTGATAGGGACATACAGATTCAATTCAAACTTGTTTTCCAATTCTTTTTATTCCGAAAATGAATTTGATATTTTTAATGTGCTAATCACTCCGGGAATAAAACTCGAACTCGGCCGCGCATGCATTCAAAATGAATACAGAGGCGGCATTACGATTTCGCTTTTATGGACAGGCTTGCTTGCTTATATAAAAAACCTCGGGGCGAATTTTCTTTTCGGATGCTCTAGTTTTCACATCCCGGATAAATTGTACACAGCACAGGTCTATAAATTCCTTTGTGAAAAACATAAGGCAGAGGAAAATCTGACAGTGTTCCCAAGGACAAAATATAAAATCGAAGATCTTGATTTATTTCTGCTTCAGGTGGAAAATTCTGCAAGGAAAGACTATCTTCTTTCCCAACGGTTCATTCCGGGTCTTGTTAAAGGATATTTATCTGCAGGAGCAAAGATTTGCGGAAAGCCTGTATATGACCCTGATTTTAACTGCTATGATTTTTTCACTTTGCTTGACTTAAAAAACCTGAACCGGGAATACGTAAAGCTTGTTACAATATAAATAAATCTACCCCTGACGCATAAATAGATTCTGATCATAACTCGTTACTAATTTAGTGCGCCTGCAGAGTATTTCCTTTCCCACCGCCGGCGGGCATGGAAATATTCATGGTGACCCTCAGTCAAGAGATAAATAAAATATTTTTTGTCTAAGCTGACTTTCTTTTTTTGTTTGACAGGTAGTCAATATGTATTTCGTGCTCAGAAATTTGGCAGCCTGGACATACCGGGCCTATTACCGGATCCTCAATCCAGCCGTGCACATATAGAACGTCTTTAATCCGGTCGCCGAGCTTTATTTCTTTTCTGAGTATATTCTGACAATTTCCTTTTCTGCAGTATATCCTTAGCTCCATAAAAATACCTCGTGCTTAATTCACTATGTAACTAATCACTTTTTTGCGTCTATAATGCCTTCTTAGCAAGTGTACAGAAACCGGAATTTATTTATTTATTGATCCAATTTTTGTATTTTTAATTGAGTATTTTCTTCTATCAAAAAGAAATCCACTTTTCCCGGTTTCCCTGTTTTTTATCTTAACCTGATTTTTTAACATTGCGGCAATCTGCCCCAGTTGATTCGGATGCGGGACTTCAAAAAAATTATTATCTGTAATCGCTGCGATACTGAGAGATATCAAAGGTATTGATTTTTTTTCTCCCTGCCTGTTTATCGCAGAGTAATACCCCTGCTTAAAATGGTCCGGCGAGAAAAAATCCCTTCTATGTTTATCGAAAATAGTGCATAAATCTTCCAGATGCTTTTCACTCACAGCGTTTTCTGAAAAAATAATAAAATCATCGCCTCCGATATGCCCCAATTTTGAATTCGGCAGACATTCTATAAAACCCGACAGTATACGGGAGAAAGACTTCAATAAGTCATCCCCCCTTGGAAAACCATAAGTGTCGTTATATTCCTTGAAATTATCCAGATCACAGTAAAGCAGTGTGTATTTATCTTTCTGCAATATTTCTTCCAGCCAGAATCCTATAATAATATTCCCGGGAAGCTGCGTTAACGGATTAGCGCTTGTAGCGATTTTTATTTCCAAGTCAAAAGCCGATTTGATAACCTGTTTCATTGTAATAGTGCCCATGAACAATCCCTGATTGTCGACAACTATAATCGGGTCGTAAAGATTTTCAAGTCGCCTGCTCATTGCAAGCCTGCTGATAGTCCGCAAATCGGAATATTCATTGATGCACAGAATTTCGCGTTTGGCTACTGCATCTATATATTTTTTCTGATAAATAGCATAACCGAAATTTCCGCTCAGATAAGAATAAAAATAAAGCCTTGTAATAATGGCATACGGCCTGCCGTTATCTGTAATGACAACATGGGTGTTTTTTGTATTTTTTTTAAATTGATTATCCAATTCTTCGCAAGTCATTGAATTGGCGGGCAGGGTAAGTGGCCTGATAACCATACCTGAAACGGAAATATCGAATGAATATTTAGTCCGTTTTCTGGCGTCTACAAGTTCGTCAATTTCCTGAAGAATATCCGGGGAAATATCCTGAGGGAAAGGCGCGGGTTTTGAAAGATAAAATCCCTGCCCGTATCGCACGCCCAGACGGAAAATTGTTTTCAGTTCGAAATAAGTCTCGATCCCTTCCGCTATCAGTGATGTATCGACATTATCTGAAAAAGCAATCAACGATTTTATTAGGTTCTGTTTATAGGAACTATTATGTATATCATTAACAATGGCGCGGTCGATTTTAATATAATGCGGGCTCATTGCCAC
>JAFGSG010000085.1 GCA_016934735.1 Spirochaetota bacterium
AAAATGGCTAATCCTACTCCACTTAAAAAAGCAAAACCGGAATGTTTTTTTTCTTCGTCTCTTGCCTCAGGCAAAAGATGAGAAGCCGAAATATAAATTAATACTCCTGCTACAAAGCCTAATATCAATCCCAGATTGCTTTGACTAAACTTATTTACAAGAGGATAAGCTAAAAATGCTCCCAGGGGAGTTGTAAGACCAGCCACCATGAAAGCATATAACATAGCCGTTTTTTCTTTCACTCCCCCTTTCAGGAAAAGTGTATAAGTTATAATTCCTTCAGCAAATTCGTGAATCACCAACCCTGTGGCAGCCAGAAAACCAGTAAGGATGCTGATGCTGAAAGTTACCGTATAAATGATACCATCGATAAAGGAATGGATGCCTATTCCTTCTGCTGCAACTATCCCAAAGGCAAGGACTTTTTTCTGCGTCAGATGTTTTATGTATTCGTTGGAGAAAAACATAAATAAAAACCCCAGCAGGGCCGTGGCTCCTGCATAGAAATTTTTTTCTATTGCCTGAGGCAAAGCCAGAATTAAGGGAGTTGAGATCAAAACACCGGCAGCAAAACACATGAAATATGGTTTAGCTTTTTGAGCCCAGTCCCTGAAGTTATGAAGTATTAAAATACCAATACCATTTATTATTGCTGCAAGAACAGCAAATACAATTATCCATACAAACGTGTCAGAATTATCAGTCATAATATCTTCCTGTTTTTAGACATACTATCATTCCCATTTGCATTTTCCAGGTAATCTGTTCTCCTTCCTTGAAAAACCACATAAGAGTCTGTTTTAACCACAAGTGTTTATACTAATAACCCTGTATTTATATTTTATGATATAAACTCCAAATGAAGAAGTTACCCTTTTCAGCATATCATATAATAATCTAGACTTTTTTTATCTCCGGTATTCTTAACTTTCGGGTTATTTCTGCTATCTCACTAATTTCTCTTAGCATTTTTTCTGATATCGGCACTTCGCGTTCTTTCCCTGAAAATCTGACTCCTTTCATTCTGTCAATCTTCAGGAAAAGCTTCATGGGTTTTTCCATTCTTGTATACATGAGATTGTCAGCTGCATCTTCCAATATCTTTATTTCGCCTGCGAGTGCGCTGTTGCTCACCGCAAAAGCATAGGTACGGCTTTTGTCGTTCTGAAGAGAGTCCTTTAATTTCTTCAACATATTATCCTTATATGTTTTGGAAAAAAGCAATAGATTTAATGCCGACCCGAAAACCATCGTTCCGGGCCCTGTTTTATCAAACATCCTTTCGGCTGAATTAATTGTTTCATCCCATATTTCGGGTTTCAGTAAATTAGCTTTCAGTGTATTAATACTTGTCCTTTTACAACCTTCGGTATTAATATCAAACTGAACATACACTATTTTTTTATGGTAATCATTAAGATCCAGATTGTATAAATTTTTCATAGCTGTTACTAAAAGTTCACCTCCCGGGTATTGTAAAGGAATGCCGATTAACGAACCTCCCGCTTTAAGCCATGCAGCGACAAATGCAAATTCCACCAGCGGTTTTCCGGTTCCACCCGGTCCGCTGATCAGAGTTGAAGAAGGAATTGATATGCCTTCCGGTAGCAACTCATCAAACCAGTTAATATTTATTTTTAAGTTCGTCATGATTTATTAGTTCTGAAATTTCGATACCTGAGAAGATATATTTTTAGAAATAGTGCTCCCATAGTCCTATTTACAGAGAATTCCGTTAATATCTTGCTTTGCCTTGCAAATGCCTGATAGCTTGCGGTATACAACACAGCGGTATGCGTAAAGATTGCATTTAACAGTTGCATTGTCAAACTTTTGATATAAAAGGGCTTCTCTCATAAGATAAACAACATTTTATCCAGTGCAATTTTTGATTTTTCCCTGATTGTTTCCGGAATAATGACTATTTGTTCCATCCTCTCGAGTGAGGTATTAACCTTCTCAAGGGTGATTCTGTTCATTCCGTCACATATTGCATTAACAGGATAAAAAATCTTATCCGGATTATCAGATTTCAGCCGATATACAAAATTACTCTCAGTTCCTACAATAAATTCTTTTTGCCGGGATTGTTTTACATATTTTGACATTTGTGATGTACTGCCTGTAAAATCAGCCATATGCCTTACAGGTGTCGTACATTCGGGATGAACAATGATCTGAGCTGCAGGATATTTTCTTTTTAATAGTTTGATGTCATCACTTTTAATTTGCTCATGCACATAGCAATATCCATCCCAGAGATGAATATTCTTATTACTGTGTTCAGCAACATAAGCGCCGAGGTTTCTATCAGGGACGAACAGGATATTATTTACAGATAACGAATTAACTACATTTACGGCATTGGCCGATGTGCAACATATGTCTGATACTGATTTTACTTTTGCTGAACTATTTACATAACTGACTACAGCCAGATCAGGATTTTGATCTTTAACCCTGATAATTTGTTCATCAGTAGCCATATCTGCAAGACCACATCCTGCATTCTTGTCTGGCAGAAGAACTCTTTTATCAGGATTAAGTATTGCTGCAGTTTCTGCCATGAACTGTACGCCGCAAAAAACAATTATACTGGCTTTTGTATCTACAGCTTTCCTGCTCAACTCCAGTGAATCACCTACATAATCGGCAATATCCTGTATTTCACCATGCTGGTATACATGAGCAAGGATGATTGCATTTCTTTTCTTCTTTAACAGGTTGATAGAGTCTTTAAGTATCTGATCAGCTTTCATCCGTAAATAATTTTGATTTTAAAGGTCGGATAGCCTCCCGCCTGAGGCGGGACAAGTAGCCCCGCTTCGGCGGGGGAACCGCACATGATTGACTTCGTCGAG
>JAFGSG010000086.1 GCA_016934735.1 Spirochaetota bacterium
AAATACAGTTATATATTATAAAAGAGATACCTGAACTGCCCTGAGGCCTTTCTCGCTTTTTTCAACATCAAATTTTACTTCTGCACCTTCGGAAAGAGTTTTAAAGCCATTACCTATTATACTTGAATGATGAACAAAATACTCGCGTCCGTCATCCGCTGTAATAAATCCAAAACCTTTCTGGTCGTTAAACCATTTTACTGAACCTTGAGACATACGTCTTACTCCTGAAAATTTATTAGTGGATTATTAATTGAAATACTGCTATGAATATTACCTGGATTATATAAATACTCGGTAAGTTTTATAGAAGGTTTTTATTAATTTAATCACTTGCGACCATATTACACATTAATTAAGAAATAGTCAATACATAAACACAAAATATTCACATTTTATGATTTTTTATTATAAAACTGCACTTTATTTGGCTTTGTTAGGGAATTATGCCCAATTTTTAATTGACTAATCATTGAAAAACGTTTTTTACTACTTAAGTTCATTGAACTATCCATGGATATTCAACTACAAAAAAACGGCGAATTAAATCATGCTAACAGCGGAAACTCTATACAACAAACTAAAGAACATTAAAACCGCATGCCCTGGGTGCGATTATTCCATGTCCAGATGCGAAGAATTCGTGCCTTTGATCAATAAAATCAATGACCTTAAAAAAGAAAAAAATGCTGTTATACTGGTTCATTCTTATGTCAGCCCTGAAATTATTTACGGGATCGCGGATTATGTGGGCGATTCATATGGTCTTAGCAAAGACATAAAAAATTCGAATGCAGACCTGATTATTTTTGTTGCTGTTAAATTCATGGGCGAAACTGCGAAAATACTTAATCCTGAAAAAGAAGTTCTGATCCCGAACGAATTAAACGGCTGTTCGTTAGCAGACTCCGTCACCGCTCAGGACATTGTTTCACTGAAAAAACAATATCCGGATCATGCTTTTGTCTGTTATATCAATACAACAGCTGAAGTTAAGGCAGAATGCGATGTATGCGTTACTTCTTCGAACGTTTATAACATAATCGAAAATTATCCTTCCGATAAAATTTATTTTCTGCCGGACAGATTAATGGGATTAAACATTATAGAAGAAATGAAAAGACGCAGAGTTAATAAAGATATTAAACTCTGGACAGGCACTTGTTATGTGCATGAAGCATTCAAACCGGAAGCAATTAACTCTTTTAAATTACAATATAAAAATCTGAAGGTGCTTGCTCATCCTGAATGCTCCCCCGATGTTCTGCACATGAGCGACTTTGCGGGCAGTACTTCACAGCTTCTTAATTATATGAAGACAGCTTCTGACAGCAATAATTTTCTTGTGCTTACCGAATGCGGAATAGTATCGCGCATCCAGGTTGAAATGCCCCAAAAGAAGATAATCGATTTATGCAATATGTGTAAATATATGAAATCAAATACCCTGGAAAATGTACTCCGGGTTTTACAAAATCCCTCTGAAAAAGATAAAATAAAAATCAGCGAAGACATACAGAAAATGGCTCTCGTGTGCGTTGAAGCTATGTTTAAATACAGCGGATAAATTACCGTGTTACCCATTCATCATCATATTCTGTTATGCTGTAATTCAGACAGATTTCTTTTCCCCGCGAAACGTTCCTTGTCCTTGTTTCTCTTCCACTATATGCGGGCACTCTATGAATATTTCTCATCACACAACGCCAGAAACGGATACGGAAAAAAATAATCGCTTATAATATGCGCTTTTGTATTTTCAGCACTCATCTGAGTGCCCATACTTAATAAAAGAGGCGAGTGCCTATCTTTGTGCCGAAGGATAGAAGTTGCCGTTTTAAAAAAACTAAAATGCATGCATATCCGTTAAATCATCCTGATTTTTAATGAAATAATGATTAAGGGTGCGCCCCACAATCCTGTTTAAAAAATAAAAAGAAAAATCAGGGAAAAGAAAAAAATTTGACTTTTAAGACATATTCTTTTATTCTGGTTGTAAAGAGAACTATCATTTTTCTATTACTGCTAATAATGAGCCCAGCTTGTATTCAATTTTAGCTGTTTTGATGTTCACTAATAATAAAGTACTTCTTTTTTATCATTAATCGAACCGTCAACATGCAGAAGATATAGTGCGGGCATTATTGTCGTGCACGGCTTTACTTTACTCTTTTACAAGAGGATAATTTTAATAATATATATTTTTATTTTAAAATCAAAGGAGAAAAAAATGGCTGGATATAAAAAAACAATAGAAGGAAATGAAGGAGCGGCGCATGTCGCATACGCGATGAGCGAAGTCGCGGCAATTTATCCCATTACCCCGTCAACCACAATGGGAGAGTACTGTGATGAATGGTCAGCACGGGGTAAAAAAAATATTTTCGGACAGGTTGTAAACATAGCTGAAATGCAGTCCGAAGCAGGCGCAGCCGGAGCTGTTCACGGCGCACTTGCGGCAGGAGCGCTGTCAACAACATTCACAGCATCGCAGGGGCTGCTTCTCATGATCCCCAACATGTTCAAAATATCAGGCGAAATTATGCCAGCTGTCTTTCATGTCTCTGCAAGAGCGGTTGCAGCTCATGCATTGTCTATATTCGGAGATCATTCTGACATTAATGCGGTACGGCAGACAGGCTTTGCTTTTCTTGCATCAGCTTCCCCTCAGGAAGTAATGGACCTCGCGCTTGTAGCTCATCTCGCAAGTATAAAAGCAAGCCTTCCGTTCGTTCATTTTTTTGACGGCTTCAGAACGTCAAACGAAATACAGAAAATAGAACTGATAGATTACAATGACATGGCAAAACTTGTCGACTGGGACGCTATTGACAGGTTTAAAGCCAGGTCAATGAATCCGGAACATCCGCAGCTCCGCGGTACAAATCAAAATCCGGATGTTTTCTTTCAAAACAGGGAAGCATGCTCCCCATTCTATGCGAAACTGCCGGCGATAGTTGAAGAAGAAATGAAAAAGGTCAGCACTCTCACCGGACGAACTTATAATTTATTCGATTATGCCGGGCATCCGGATGCAGAAAACGTCGTAGTGTCCATGGCTTCGAGCTGCGACGTTATTGAAGAAACCATTAACTATCTCAACTCAAAAGGGAGCAAACTCGGACTTGTAAAAGTCCGTCTTTATGTTCCGTTTTCCAATGAACATTTCTTCAAAGCTCTGCCGAAAAACGCGAAAAAAATAGCTGTGCTTGACAGAACAAAAGTTCCGGGTTCACTCGGCGAGCCCCTTTATCAGGATGTCTGTACAGCATTTCAGCAGGCTGGGAAAAGCGCAATGATCATTGGCGGTCGGTACGGACTCGGAAGCAAGGACTTTACCCCGAACATGGTAAAGGCGGTTTATGACAATCTCGCGAAACCTGAGCCGAAAAAAGCATTCACAGTAGGTATTCATGACGATGTAAGCAAATCTTCCCTAGAAATTAGCGAAGACATAGACACTGCTCTGCAGGGTACAACAAGATGCAAATTCTGGGGATTGGGTGCAGACGGAACAGTCGGCGCGAACAAAGAAGCAATCAAGATTATAGGTGAAAACACTGATATGTACGCTCAGGCGTATTTTGCCTATGACGCAAAGAAATCCGGCGGTATAACCATGTCACATCTGCGTTTTTCTCCGCATAAAATTTTGTCGCATTATCTGCTCACAAAAGCTGACTTTATCGCGTGTCATAATCCTGCGTATGTACATCAATACGACCTGCTGAATGGACTCAAAGAGGGAGGCAACTTTCTATTAAATTCACCGTGGACAACGGAAGAAATGGAAAAGGAACTACCCAACAATTTAAAAAGAGAAATTGCGCAAAAAAAACTGAAATTTTATAATATTGATGCTGTCAAAATCGCTGAAAAGGTCGGTCTTGGCGGAAGGATCAATATGATAATGCAGGCTGTTTTCTTTAAGATAGCTGAAGTAATACCGCCTGACCAGGCAATCAATTATCTGAAAGACGCGATTAAAAAAGCATACGGCAAAAAAGGCGATAAAATAGTAAACATGAACAACGCTGCTGTTGATCAGGCCATTGGCGCCCTGAACGAAATTAAAGTGCCGGCTTCATGGGCAAACGCAGGCCGTGAAGAATATACGGATGTGGACGCACCTGATTACGTTAAAAATGTAATGCGGCCCATGAACGCACAATTAGGCGACAAACTGCCTGTAAGCGCTCTTCCGCCGGATGGTATTTTTCCGACTGCTACTACGCAGTATGAAAAACGCGGTGTTGCAATAAACATACCGGAATGGATACCGGAAAACTGCATACAGTGCAACCAGTGCTCTTTTGTCTGTCCTCACGCAGCAATCAGGCCTTCGCTCGTAACGAAGGAAGAGTTGGCGAAAGCTCCAAAGGATTTTGTAACTATTGAGGCAAAAGGAAAAGAATTTGCAGGATTGAATTACAGGATACAGGTCAGTCCCCTTGACTGTATGGGCTGCGGCAACTGCGCCGATATTTGCCCTTCAAAAGAAAAGGCGCTTGTTATGAAACACCTTACAACACAGACCGATAAGCAGGTGCCTAATCACAAATTCTCCTTGAGCCTGCCTATAAGAGACAGCCTTGTCAGCAAGTCAACTGTCAAAGGCAGCCAGTTCTGCCAGCCACTGTTCGAATTTTCCGGAGCCTGCGCGGGTTGTGGTGAAACGCCCTACATAAAAGTAATCACTCAGCTATTCGGCGACCGTATGATAATAGGCAATGCAACCGGTTGTTCCTCAATATACGGAGGAACTGCCCCTGTATGCCCTTATACAGTCAACAAGAACGGACATGGGCCCACATGGGCGAACTCATTATTCGAAGATAATGCAGAATTCGCATTCGGTATAGAAATGGGCGTATATCAGCAGCGTGAAAAACTTGCAAATCTAATGAAAGAAGCACTTGGACAAAACTGCTCAAAAGATCTCAGCAATGCTATGGAAACATGGATAGCTAATATAAACGACGGTGAAAAAACAAAAGAACTCAGATTCAGTATTGAGGAGCTGATAAAGAAAGAGCTTTCAGGATCAAGCGGGCCAAAAGCTGACATTCTTAACAATATATTAAAACTGAAAGACCAGATTGTTAAAAAATCAATATGGGCCTTCGGTGGTGACGGCTGGGCTTACGACATTGGCTACGGCGGACTGGATCATGTAATTGCTCAAAGACATGACCTGAACATACTTGTGCTTGATACTGAAGTATATTCAAACACAGGCGGCCAGGCTTCCAAATCAACACCTACCGGAGCAGTTGCTAAATTCGCGGCAAAAGGAAAAGTATTACGTAAAAAAGATCTCGGGCGCATTGCAATGGTTTACGGATACGTTTATGTGGCGTCTGTCGCAATGGGAGCAAATAAAAACCAGTTCATAAAAGCTATTACCGAAGCTGAAAGCTACCCGGGCCCGTCGCTCATCATAGCTTATGCGCCATGTATTAATCACGGCATTGACATGGGCAAAAGCCAGGAAGAAGAAAAGAAAGCAGTTGAAGCCGGTTACTGGCCGTTATTCAGGTATAATCCCCTGCTGGCAGCAGAAGGCAAAAATCCTTTCATACTGGATTTCCAGGACATTAAAGGCGATTATCAGGAATACATAAACGGTGAAGTCCGCTACTCTAGCCTTAAAAGATCATTCCCGCAGGAAGCTGAAAAACTCTTTAAGCTGGCGGAAGAAGAAGCAAAAGAACGGCTTGCTATTTACAAAGAAATGGCAAAAGCATAATTGACTTTCTGAAAATCTGTCATTTCGACCGGAGCGGGAAATCTTTCTATTGGAATAATGCCCGCTTCGGTCAGAATGTTATTATTTCCCCCTTACATCATAAATGATCTCATTTTAACTCAAATTTATATAATTTGAAAATAATAATCGGGGTATAATTTCAAACAAAGCGAGAAATTTCTATAAATAAATTAAAATTTCATAACACATCTAAAGAATATTTAATTATATACTTTACAGAGTATATAATTAAATATTAATCCGGCAGGAAAAATATGACATTTCCGGGATCCTCCGATAATGCTGGAATAATCAGTTTTTACCGGAGGACTTGGAAATGTTGTTTTACAATTGCAGGTTCTGCGGATTAAGAATAATTAACAAATTTTATAAAAGTACGATAACAAAGTATAGCAATACCAAATGAACTGTGCATAACTATTCTAATGATCTGACATCCTGAATTTTCAGAAAGTGAGAGTAACCGTTTTGAATGAGTGCGGTGAGTAGACATGCAGTTTAAATGAATATAATATTAATTGATACTTATTAAATCATACTTGAATAAAAGAATATGATAATTAGTCTAATTTACTGACATCTGCAGCTTGAAGACCTTTCGCAGTCTCAGTAACGGCAAATTCAACCTTTTGCCCTTCTTCGAGAGTTCTAAAACCTTCGCCGGTAATTGCATTATAGTGAACGAAAATATCGTCACCATGCTGACGCTGGATAAAACCATAGCCTTTGGAACTGTTAAACCATTTTACAGTACCTGTTTCGCGATCTGCCATAAAAAACCTCTTAAAATATAAAATAAAATCATCTTACAACTGCCACACAATAAAAAAATGTGCCATTTTATTTTATGTAAGATTTAACGGCAATTATAAATACCCGTTAAGACATTGCAAGAATTTTTTATATTTAATTATTTAAAACAAGCTGAATATTATTATTCATCAAATATTATTCCGGCCTGTCTGTGTTTCTTTTTTTCACTTTTTTTGCGTTTCTTTTTAAGACGTAGTTTGATAGATGCGCCTGTCGGATTTGTTTTTTTTCTTTTTACAGGACTTTTACATGCTTCACGTATCAGGGAAGTTAGTCTTTGAAAAGCATCCTCCCGGTTTTTTTCCTGAGTACGAAACCTGCGGGCAGTAATTATCAGCATGCCGTCTATGGTAACCCGTTTACCTGCAAGATGGATAAGTCTCTCCCTGACTTCCCCGGGCAGAGAAGAAGATCCGGCAGCGTTAAAACGGAGCTGAACAGCAGTGGCAACCTTGTTGACATTCTGGCCGCCTGGCCCTGATGAACGGATAAATTCCTCCTTAATCTCCTTTTCATCGATTGATATAAATTCTGTTATCTGAATCATAAATATTATATCTTTAAATCTTCAACGAAAAACGGAGCACATCTTAAAGCAACGCTCTTTTTCTTCACCCATATCCTTACCATGGTCACCGTCTCCCCCTCCAAATTTGTAACATTTGGAAGCTCTTCAACATGAAAAATATCCTTGGTTTTAAATTCATAATATGAAGTGTTTCTATTGTAGGGTTCTATCAGCAATATCACTATTTCATGGTTATATGGATGCTTTTGAGGAGAGCCTGTAAAAGGCACGTATGTCTTTTTTAATTCCTTCAAATCAGTTCGTTTCTTATACGACTGGATTTCGTATTTATTTGATTTTTGCATTAAATCTGTAAGCGGCATTTAAAATCCTCCGAAAAAAAGTATATAACAGTCCTGGCTGCGATATAATTTTTTAACCCGGTAATATCAATATGTCAATATTTTTTAATCAAATAAAAAATTTACTTTTGCGGCTCTACTATTACTTTTACTGAGTTATGCAGAATGGGAGATGCAACTGCCTCAAAGCCTTTCTGGGCTTCCTCAAGTTTTATACGGTGAGTGATAAGCCGGTTTACATTGACTATACCTGCTTTGATCATTTTCAGGGCAAGTACGCAGTCAGCCGGACTTCCGGCATAGGTACTTGTTAGAGTAACTTCCGTCCTCCAGAAAATATCATTTACTCTGGATGGGATTAAAGCATCCTCCGGAGCAGAAGCAAAGAAAAGTATTGTTCCTCCTTTTTCAACCGTATTCATTGCAACAGGTATGAACTCCCCGTGACAGATAATGACCAGATCAGCGAGTAATCCTCCGTTCACACCGCGGACTTGTTCAGCCATTTTTTCATTTGCTTCGATTGCAATATCGGCACCCATCTTACGGGCCATTTCCAGACGCGCGGGTATTGTATCAGCAGCCATAATCATGGCCGCGCCCATGGCTCTCGCAAGCGCTACATGAAGCAAGCCGGCTATTCCGCTTCCGATAACCAGCACACTCTGCCCGGGTTTGAGTCTGGCGCCCTTCTGTCCTCTAATTACGCAAGCAAGCGGTTCCATAAATGAAGCGTCCTCATAAGTAACTCCGTCCGGAATAAAAAAAGTACCTCTGTCAACATTGATTTCCGGAATTCTTATATATTCTGCAAAACCACCCGGATCAAAATGCGTTCCTCTCTGAAGAGTTGCACACGCAGTGTGGTGATCGTTTAGACAATAATGACATGTATTACACGGCACGTGATGTGTTGCTGTAATCCTGTCTCCCTGTTTAAACCTATTAACACCTTTGCCGGTTGAAACTACTTCACCTGCGACTTCATGTCCCAAAACAAGCGGAACCTTATCTTTTCTGTACCATTCCATGACATCGCTGCCGCATATGCCGCTCGCGATGACACGCATAAGGATTTCACCGTTTCCGATTTCCGGCACAGGCATTTCCTGAAGCCTCACATCATTGTTGCTGTAATACATTGCCGCGCGCATTTTGTTTCTCCAAAAAAAAATTAAAATCTTCAGTACATTTAGTACGTTAAATAAAAATAGATTTTTACAAATAGAATGTTTTTTCTCCAGTGAGCTCATCCGGTCGTTGCTGTTGCTTGACCACTATGTCAGGTTTGCCAGGGTGAGGACACCGGAGAGGCACAATTCGCCGAAATTAAAATACATTATAAATTTAACGAATAGAAAATACCCAGCTGAAATACTGTTTTATATCTTTAATATTCATGCCTTTCCCTAAATAATAACCGTCAATCCAGATTTCGAAGTGAAGATGTATGCCGTAATCCTTGCCCTCAGACTCGCCCATCAAGCCTGAATTGCCGGCCCAGCCGATACGTTCGCCTTTCTTAACTCTGACGCCGGGCTGAATTTTTTGGTCGATTTTTGATAAATGATTGTATGTTGTGACTATTCCGTCTTCGTGATCGATCCAGACCTGGATGCCTCCGAATGATCTCTTCACAAATGTATTGGGATTTTTTTTAAAATACTCAGACTGATTGATCCATTCTTTTACACTCATCGGCGTATAATTCCAGTCAGCTCTGATTATAATTCCGTCCTTTGCAGCTATGACCGGTGTATCCCTTGACAATTCAATCGGCTTGTAAGTTTCGCTGTCATGATAATGCCATATATCCAGCCCAACATGCTCTCCGCCTCTGTATTTTCGGGGAGCACCGGGGTAACTAGTGTCCTTGTCCGGCAGAAGTCCATTATGTACAGGCATGCACATTCCCTTAAGTCTTTCATCAAAATATTTTAATTTATTGCTACCGATATATGCTTCTATTTCCGAAATCGCGGCGTATCCGTCATATGTTCCGTCCGCAGGAATATATATTCTGAACTTGCTGGCATCTATTCCTCCCAGATTGATTTCAATCTTATTCTGAACATCCTGTTTGCCGAAAAAATTAATGCAACCGGATTTAACCGGTTGTAATGTAATATCCGAAAAATCAAACCAGCTTCCGGAATAAGCAAATTGAAGAATGATTCGCTGCAACGTCTTGCGATTATCTTTTTCTCCGGGATATACTACAATTTTATTCATTATCCTTTTGGTACCGAAATCAATCTGTATCCATTGCGGGCTGTCACTTCCGGATATCCATGACGAGTTATAATCGCTGTCTAATGCTTTGCCTCCATCATGATTTACTCCGAAGTTTGAGCTTGTGGAAAATATAATTTTCTGAATTGAGTTGGAACCTATAATAAATGATCCCTCATTTTGATGAGGCAAATCAGTCTTATTGTTCAATAACAATATAATAATTAAAATATTTCTCAGCATTTAATATCCGTTATATGAATTAATCCAGGATTAAAAAAGTATTATACGAAATATTTCTTCTTTAGAACTTCACAGAAAAGCGTAAAACTATTGACTTTAATAAAAAATTAAAACTGATGATTAAATCAGTCAACGCTGACTCCACCCCTGCGGGCGGGATAAATTTATAAAGAATATCAAATTGAGAAAAATCAATGTATATGCTGGATTTCTCAGATGGTTTTAGTTAAAAATCGAATATCAATAATGTCAATATTAAAAATATTTGAATAGGAGAGAAAATATGATTAACAAATTCATTGTAATATTCTGCACAATTTCTTCAAAAGATAAAGGGAAAAAAATAGCGGAAGGATTAGTTAAAAAAAATTGGCCGCCTGTGTCAATATCATTGAAGGAGTAACTTCAATTTATGAATGGAAAAATGAACTATGCAGTGAGAATGAATGCCTAATGATAATTAAAAGCAGAAAAGCGCTTTTTAATAAATTAAAAAAAGAAATTGCAGGTCTTCATCCGTACGATGTGCCGGAAATTATATCGCTTGATATAACAGACGGCCTCGAATCTTATCTCAACTGGATGCGTAAAAACACAAAATAAATCCGCTTATTATAATTTGACTTAGATCAAAGACACTTATGCCGGAATTATATACATTTATTATGTAAGCTTAGTCAGCCCGACTAAGATAAATATTATTATGACTGAGGTGCTGCCATGAAATGCCCGGGACAAGACACAAGGTATTGGACAAGCAATGCCATATTTGAAGTTAAATGCCCGTCATGCGGAAACCCTGAGGAATTTTTTAAGGACGAAAGTTCAAGAAAATGTAAAAAATGCGGACACAGGATAATAAATCCGAAAATGGATTCTGGCTGCGCAGCATATTGTAAATTCGCAGATCAATGTCTTGGAGAACTCTCAATTAAAAAAAATCCAGCCTAAATTTTTATATACATTTTTTATAAAAATACTATAAAAGTTTCTCCTTAACTATTATAAAAAATATTTCATTTAATTATATTTATTATTTGATTAAACTTGCTTTTTAATTTATAATTTAGCAGGTCAATATATTACTGATCGTATATAATCAACAGTTGTAATATATACCTTTCGAGGAATTGCAACTGTGAAAGAATGTAAAACAGCAAAAAGCTTTAAACAGTTTTTCCGCAATTTTTTTTCAAAGTGATTTGAGATGAAAAAAAAGAAAGCAAAACAGGAACAAAGAGCCTCCGTTAAAACAAATAAGCAAAAAAAAATATCTGAAAAGAATATAAAAAAAACAACGAAGCCCGGACATGTCCTTCCTAAAAAAACTGTGTCCGGAAGTACAAATATAAATATTTCCTCAATTCTCGATCAGGCTCCTGAAATGATAATGATTACCGATCCTGAAGGAAAAATCGAATACGTAAATGACTGTTGTGAAAAGATAACAGGATATAAAAAGTCGGAAATAATTGGAAATAATCCGTTACAAATTAAAAATTTAAATCATTTTCCATCTTTTAGTAAAGACATATCAAAAACAATTAAAAATAGAGGATACTGGAAAGGGATTCTTGTTAATAAAAAAAAGAACGGCACCCTATACAATGAAGAGGCAACCATTTTTTCGATTAAGAATATCAATGGGGAAATTATAAAATATGCGGGTATTATACGGGATGTTTCAGAAAGAAAAAAAGAAGAGGAAGATATCCTTAAACAAAACCGGCTGTTAAATAATATGATAGAAGCATTTACTTATCCGGTATATGTTATTGATGCAGAAAAGGGCTATATAGTTGTATCAAACAGTGCTGCCAAATCCCAGAATATCAAAGAAGGGCTGCATTACAGCCAAATTAATTACGGATCAAAGTTCAGGATATCATCCGGTTCATCAATGGAATCCCCCATGGAAATAATCATAAGAACCAAAGAGCCTGTTTACATGGATTATTCCACAATTGATGAAAACGGAACCAGTATTTACCGGGAACTTTACGGATATCCGATTTTTAACTCACAGGGAAACGTAACACAGATAATTGAATATGTTATGGATATTACCGACCGGAAAAGATCTCAGGAAGAACTGGTAAAATTATCACAGGCAGTTGAACAAAGCTTAAACATAGTAATGATCACAAACAAGGAAGGCATAATAGAATATGTGAACCCAAAATTTACGGAAATTACCGGTTATGAATTCCGTGAAGTTGTCGGCAACAAAGCGTCTTCTCTTGGGAAACTTGCACAAGAAGAAAAAAATCTCTTCTGGAAAACATTACACTCCGAAGGCGAATGGCGCGGTGAATTTCACAACAGGAAAAAAAACGGGGACTCTTACTGGGAATATGCTTCTATTTACGCAATTAAAAATTCCCAGGATGTTGTCACTCATTACATAAAGGACGCTGTAAATATCTCAAAGCGGAAGCAAGCCGAGGAAGAGCTAAAAGCCGCAAAAGAAAAAGCAGAACTTGCAAACCGTTTTAAAAGCGAATTTTTAGCAAATATGAGCCATGAAATCAGAACTCCTTTAAACAGCATACTTGGATTCATTGAACTTCTTCTTACCACCGAACTTAACCGCCAGCAGAAGGATTATTTTGACACAATTAAAGACAGCTCAAAGGTGCTTCTTGGAATTATAGATGACATTCTGGACTTTTCAAAAATTAAAAGCGGAAAACTTGAGATAGACAATATTAAATTTTATTTAAAATACGAACTCGAACCGGTTGTGGATATGTTCGTGGCGAGGGCTGATGAAAAAAAGATTGAACTTTTATATTTTATTGATCCTTCACTACCTGAATACGTTTTCGGTGATCCTCTCAGGATTAAGCAGGTATTAAATAATCTTATCAGCAATGCAATCAAGTTCACTCCCGAAGGAGGCAAGATTCAGGTTGAAATTAAACTTGAGAATTTGGCTGAAAATTGCCGAATATTATTTTCTGTAACAGATAACGGGATTGGCATTTCGAAGGGAAAACAGCAAAAAATATTCAGCGCTTTTTTCCAGGCCGATTCTTCGATTTCAAGAAAATACGGGGGAACGGGTCTCGGCCTGGCTATTTCATCTTATCTTGTAGAAGCAATGGGAAGCAAACTGAAAATTGAAAGCAATGAAGGAGAAGGGAGTAAATTTTACTTTGAGCTTGTCTTTAGGGAATTCAGTAGCGCGGATATTTTTAAGCGGGATTATAATTTTAATAATTTAAAATGCTTTTTGTTCCTAAGAAATAATAGCGAAAAGATTCAGCTTAACAACATTAAGCGTTATCTGAAAGCTTTTAATATACACACGGAAACTTTTTCATCAATTGAGGAATTATATAAATTAAATTTTACCACTAAAAACATAATATTTTTATACTACTATTCTAATGTACAAAACGAGATAAAAAAAATTCAGGAACTCATTCCGGAAATTTCGACAATACTAATCGCGAACAGGCTTGACCATGAATTTATTCAACAGATAATCAGCAAAACAACAAAGGCTATTTATAAGCCTGTGTATGCCTCTAAAATATTAGGTGCTATTATTGAGATAATTTATGACGAGAAACAGCAAATACCCCGTTACATTCGCGATAAACAAAAGCAAAGGATTAATTTTAATGCTTCCGCACTGGTAGCAGAAGATAATCCGGTAAATCAGAAACTGATTGCTCTAATGTTAAAAGAAATCGGTATTAATGCTGATATAGCAGCAAACGGTCTGGATGCAATTGAAAAATTTAATGAAAAAAAATATGATATAATTTTTATGGATATAAATATGCCTGTGATGGACGGCCTTGAGGCAACGGTAAAAATTCTAGATATTGAAAAATTAAAAAACCTGAAACATACTCCTATAATCGCACTTACTGCCAAATCGGTAATGGGAGACAGAGAAGTAATTCTTGAGTCAGGGATGGACGATTATCTCACAAAACCGATCAGTATAAGCAAATTATACGGTTCCATTTCCCCGTATTTTCTAAACTTAAAAGACCTTACTCCCGGGAATAGAAGAGTAGCTTTGCGTGAGACTCCATTCACTGAAAATTTTCAAAGCACAAACAATACAAAGCCTGTATCAGAAAAAAAATATACCGGCGGATACGACCTGGAAGGCACAGCAGATGAACTTGGAGTGAATATTGAATTTTTATCGAACCTGATAAGCCAGTTTATGACAAATTTTGAAAATTATTTTGCTTCTATACTAAAAAGTGTCCGGGATCTTGAATTTGACTCTATCTATGCCGAAGCCCATAAATTAAAAGGCACTGCTTCTAATTTAAGACTTAATAAACTTGCTGAATTTTTTTCGGAAATGGAAATAAATGCAAAAAATAAAAACAAATTTGATTACAATGAAACATTAAACCTTATCAGGAAAGAGTTTAATTCATTAAAATCAGAATTTTTCCAGCAATTGGGAGAGTAAGCAGATATGCTCTCAAAATTACATGCAATTTCTATTGACGATGATGAAGTAAATCTCTTAATCATTGAAAAACTGGCAATAAAAGTCGAATTGGATATTAAAAGCTTTTCTGATCCCGTTAAAGCACTCGAATATATAAAAAAAACTCATATTGATATTGTATTTGCTGATTATATGATGCCGGAAATGAACGGCATAGAGTTGATAAAAAACATTAGAGTGTATCATCCGAATATTCCTATTGTTATGATAACTTCAATTATAGGCGACGAATTGCTGAAGCTCGATGCTATAGAAGCCGGGGCCACTGAATTTTTAACAAAACCTCTTAATGGTTCGGAGTTCATTGCCCGCATTACAAATCTGGCAAATCTGAGAAAATATCAGATCCTCTTAAAAGATAAGGCCCTTCTCCTGGAAGATGAAGTTAAAAAGGCAACCCAGAATTTAATTAAAAGAGAATTTGAGACTTTAATAGTGCTTGGAAATGCCGCTGAGCATAAAGATCCCGAAACAGGGAATCATGTCTCAAGAGTTGCCCATTATTCCAGACTGCTGGCTATGCTCCTG
>JAFGSG010000087.1 GCA_016934735.1 Spirochaetota bacterium
TCTGTGCGCAGTGAATATTTTTTCATGGGAGTCTTTATCTCTCCGCCTGCCACATTCAGGTTTTCGACAGCGAGTATTTGAATAATCTTCTCAATAGACAGATTGTAGGCATCCATCCTGTTCTTGATAAGTTCTACTTTAACCTCTTCATCCTCTCCGCCTGCCACATAAGCAGATGCAACGCCATCTGTCTGCTCAATTAGGCTTTTTATAGTGTCCTCGGCATATTTCCGCACAAAGGACAGATCCCTGGAACCTGACACGGCGAGCACCATGATCGGGAACATAGAAGTATCAAATTTTATTACGATAGGCGCATCCACGTCATCCGGCAGCATTCCTTTGATCATGTCTATCCGTTCCCTCATGTCCGATACCGCAAGGCCCATGTCAGTGCCCCATGTAAACTGCACCGTGACCATTGACATTCCCTCTTTAGATGTCGAGGTGATCGTATCCACATTGTTTATGCCTGCAAGCGCTTCCTCTAACGGGCGGGTTACGGTACTCTCAACTTCCTTCGGCCCTACGTTCTCATATTCCGTAATCACGACAGCAACCGGGAACTCAATCTCCGGGAAAAGATCGAGCGCCATCTTGGAATAGCTGACAAATCCGAGCACCATCAGAGCTACAAAAGCCATGATAGCGGTTACAGACCTGTTGACTGATAAATCCGTGAGTTTCATTTAGCGCCGCCTTTATCATTTTTATTGTTTTCTTTTTCAGGCCCTGGAATATCGTCCCTGTATACTTTCAGATATTCGCCGTCCGATATGTTTTCCTTGCCCAGAGTGACGACCACCGAATTTTTGCTAAGCCCCTCTTTTATCTCCGTAAAATCCTTAACAGTTAAACCTGTAACAACATTCCGTTTTTTCGCGATGTTGTCCTCAACCGTATAAACGAAAGCATTATCCTTTTCGTCTTTCATTACGGAATCCACAGGTACGGCAAGAATGTTGGTTCTTTTCCCTGCGATGATTTCCACATCCGCGAACATTCCGTGCTTCAGGTCCAGGCCGGCATTACTGATTAAAATATGCGCTTCCTGGGTTCTGCTTACCGAGTTGAGCACAGCGCTTTTCTTGTATACGTGTCCTGTGAATGTACGCCCGGGAAAGGCTTCAACCTTAATTATAGCGCTCATGCCTGTCTGTACACGGTTAATGTCCTCTTCTATTATCTGCACAACAGCTTCAACACTGCTCATGTTCACAACCTGAGCAAGGGGCGTTGAAGGCTGTACTGTCATGCCCCTGTCTACCATTATATTCCCTACATAGCCGGATATAGGAGATTCTACAATGGCCGGCATATACTCCATTCCTACAATATCCCTGTTTATCTTTATAATTGTCTGATTTTTAAAAACTTTCTGTCCCTGCTTAATCAATATTTCCTGCACCTTGCCCGGCACCTGGGAAAAAACATTCACTACTTCAATGCCCTTAATGTCTCCGGTCAGTTTTATGCTCTCTGTCATATCTATAATCCTGGCACCCGCTGCCTTTACAGGCACAACGTGCTTCTCTTCTATCTTAACTTCCGGGAACAGTTTCTGCTTCACAAATAATCCGATCCTGAACAGGGCCGCTGCGGCAATTATTATTATTATACCCCAGATAATCTTTTTTTTCATTAATGTCCTCCAAAATATTTATACGGATGAATGCCCTTTCCGTAAATATGCACATTATAATACAACTTAACTCAGCTGTTTTAATGAGAAAATATAACTTCCGGGAATCTTTTGCCCGGATTTATTTTACAGTCTCTGCCGGGCTGCTATTTAATTTTAAAATAATCCCTGCCGATCGCCCTGTTCAGTTCGGCCTTTGCAACCTGGAAATCATGCAAAGCCTGTATATAAAGCGTCTTTGCTGTTGTCAGCTGAACGTTTGCGTCAAGAAGCTCTGTATTATTGATTATACCGCTCCTGAACTGGGTAATACTCACTTTTAAAGATTCTTCCGCTGTTTCCACATTTCCCTGCTGCGACTGGATTGAATTTGACGCGGATTTGTATTTTAAATAATTGTATTGTACATCAAGTCTGACATTTTTTATAAAATCTTCAAGCTGTAAATCAGTCTGCTTTGCCTGGCTTCTGGCCTGTTTGCCTTTAGCATGGCTTGAATCGACAGGAGCAAGCGCACCCCATTTATATGTCGCGCCTACTGTGATATTCCAGCTTTTATTCCAGCCTTCGGGTGAGCTTGATGCGCCACTTCGCTGAAGCTGGCTTAGAATATAATAATCCCCTGCATCAAGCGTACCTGCCGGCGGCGCTGCTGCTGCCTCCTGTTCTTTATATGTGTTCTTAGTCGTGCCATAGCTTCCCTTCACAAATAAAGTCGGCCATAGATATACGGACTCATGAGCTTTTGCTGCATATTCCTGAACTTCTTTTGTGCTTTTCAGCTGTATCAATTCAGGCCGGTTTTTCAGGGATTCCGATGTCATTCGGTTCAGCATTTCATTTTCTTTTTCTTCCTGAATTTCCAGCAAGGCAAGATCATCTTTACTTATTTCTATATTGGAAAGTCCTACAAGATTTGCTGGCATATTGATGTCTCTGCCGAGATGAATATTTAATGAGGCCTTTGCCGAAAGATAGTTGTTTTTTGCTGTAATTAGCAGTGTTTTTTCATTTGAAAAGGCAACCTTGGCCCTCAGAAAATCCAGTTTTGAGAATGTACCTTTATTATAACCTATTGTGACTACTCTCAAATTTTCTTCAAGAGCCTTTGCTGATTCTTCCCGTAATTTGATGCTTTCGCCTGCCAACAGCAATGAATAATACAACCTGATAGTCTGTATCGTTGTATCCAGCTTTACTTTTCTGACTTCGTTTTCGGCTATAACATGTCCTTTTCTTGAAGATTGCAGGCTGTTATAGAAAACACCCGGATTCACATATAGTTCGCCGTTTACAAATGTAACACTGGAGATGCTTTTTACAGAGCTCGAATATCCTGCATCAGCATCCTGCCGTGTATAAGAAACGCCGGTAGAAAGACTCGGCCAGAGCATGCCCCATGTCTCTACAACCTTAATTCTGCTTTCATTAACTTTCTCAAGGGAAATCGCATAAGTATTATTATTTTTCAGCGCGATATCTATTGCTTCCTTTAAACTAAGCTTTTCATTTTCAGCAGATACGCTGTTATTTATTACCGGTATTAAACATAAGATTAAAGAAATGATACTTATTTTAATAATATATTTTTCCCGAAAACGCTTACTCGAAATCTTCATAATTTAACTCCGATTTTATCTCACTTTTTAATTGATTTATCATCTCATCAACAGTTTTGGTAACAGGTCCGGGCAATAGAGGTATTGTAAGCGGCTTGTTCTCCGGACGCAGGGATTTAAAGGTATTATCCACAAGAAATTCAAACAAGTCTTCTTTTCTTTTACCGCCGTAAACTTTATCGTACCACTGGCTGCCTTCGATCAATTTCTTTGTATTAATATAACTGATAACAAAATTATTAATTCCCATAACAACATAAAGAGGATTTTTTGTCTCGAATTCTCCTTTTTTTATCCCTTCTATAATTATTGACTCAAGGAATTCATGACGCGGCATAAGATAATCTTTTACAATCTGTTTAATGTGTTCCCTTTCTTCAGTGATCTCCCGCAATATCACGCGGCCGAAATCAGGATTATACAGTTCCAGATGTATATTAACAAAAATATATATTCCTAAATAAAGCCTCTGCGAAGGAGTCAGGTTATAATCCTTTTCAATTTTTTGAATGTTTTTTGTAAAACCTTCCGTATGCTCTGCACCAAACAGCTTTATCAATACTTCTTTATAAAGTTTTTCCTTATTATCAAAATAATAATGTATTAATGCCTGGTTTACATTTGCACGATGAGCTATTGCTCCCATACGGGCGCCGGCAAATCCGTTGTCCGCAAATTCTTTAATAGCAGCTGATAATATCTGCATTTTTGTTTTTATGTGGTCCCTTGTCTGTTCTTTCATTAGCAATCCACCCCGCCTGCAGGGCGGGAACAAATCCTGAAGAAATAATAAAAAGCAATAAAACAGGCTTTTAAAATTTTAGTTTCTCAGAAGAAGGTTGAATTATTTTAATTAACTGATCAATTAATTAAAAAATATAAATTCAAGTAATACCTGTCAAGTTAAAAGTTAATAAAATTTAACAATATTCAACAAAAAGATACAATCTTTTACATGTTCATATGCAGGTATAAAATGGATGCAAAGAAAAAAGTATCCGCCATTATTACTGAGGTAAAAAATTTCGCTTTTAAAGGCAATGCGGCAGATATTAGGGTTACCTTGCATGGAAGCTGACCATTAACGGAAAAAATATCCCGCCGGCAATTGCTTTTCTCAATGCTGTTTTCCTCCTTCAGCAAAGGAAGAGAGACCGCGTCGAGAAATCCGGATCGCTGGTCAGGTTCAGCCCCAGCTTTCTTAGTCCTGCCTCATCCCCGGATGTAGGAATATGGGTAATGTGAACGTCACAACCGCGGATATCTTTTAGCTTTTCCACTGCAGCCTGTGCAGCAGGATTTGAAGTGCCGCTGATGCTGAGCGCTATCAGCGTCTCCTCGAGGTCAAGGCTCAAACGCTTGCCGTTAAGCACATCGCGTTTAAAATGGTTCAGCGACTCTATGATGCTCTTAGGCAAAAGATCTATTGCATGGGGAATGCCAGCAAGATGTTTCGCTGTATTTATAATCAGGCTTGCGGCAGCATGCATTGTCGGGGAGTTCTTGCCGGTGATTACTGTCCCGTCCTGAAGTTCGATCGCAGCGCCGCAGAAAATGCCGTCATTGCCCTTGCCGCGGTTGCGGGCTTCTTCTGCGGCTTTTCTTGCCGGCAGCACTACAGGACGGTCTTCAGCCTTTGCTCCGATCTCTTTCATTATCAGCTCCGCACGTTCGACAGTACCCTTGTCAATAAGGCCCATGGCGTATTCGCATGAATAACGGAAATAGCGCCTGATTATCTCCTGAACCGATGCATCTCTGACCGCTTTATCATCGACAATGCCGAAGCTGGCGCGGTTGACACCCATGTCGGTAGGCGACTTGTACGCGCACGGTTTGCCGGTGATCTTTTCAATGATCCGGCGTAAAAGCGGAAATGCCTCTACATCGCGATTGTAATTGACAGTCTTTTCATTGTATGCTTCCAGGTGATGCGAATCGATCATATTGAAATCGCGCAGGTCGGCAGTTGCGGATTCATATGCCACATTTACAGGATGTTTGAGCGGGAGATTCCATATCGGAAAAGTCTCGAATTTTGCATATCCGGCGCGGACGCCGCGGTTGCGTTCATGATAAAGCTGGGACAGTGCGGTTGCCAGCTTGCCGCTTCCGGGTCCCGGTCCGGTGATTACGACGATCGGCCTGGCTGTTTCAATATAGCTATTGGCGCCGTATCCTTCTTCGCTGACAATCATTTCGACACTGGTAGGATAGCCTTTTGTATATTTATGCGTATAGACTTTAACGCCGCGGCGTTCCAGCTTGTTTTTAAACTGAATAGCCGCTGTCTGCTCTTCAAAGCGCGTTATGACAACTGCACATACATCAATCCCCCATTCCCGCAGATCGTCTATCAGCTTAAGGGCGTCAGCATCGTAAGAGATTCCGAAATCCGCGCGCATTTTCTTCTGTTCAATATCTCCCGCATAAATACACAGAATGATATCGACTTTATCTTTAAGTTTCTGCAAAAGCCGCATTTTAACATTCGGATCATAGCCCGGCAGGACACGCGCCGCGTGATAGTCGTAGAGAAGCTTTCCGCCGAATTCCAGAAAAAGCTTATCTCCGAACTGATCAATCCGTTTTAAGATTTCAGCGGATTGTTCCGCAAGATACTTCTCATTATCAAACCCGATCTTCGGCATTGTGCTGTTTCTCCTTAATTTCTGATCCTATCAATGCAGAGCGCATCCCAAAACTCATGCTCGTAAAGGTCAAAAGCTCTTTTCAGTGTATAATATTATACCTAATACACCATATATTTTTTACTTGTCAATAAATCAATCAATATTATTTAATCACACAAATCAAACCGGATAATAATATGAATCACATAAAAGACAATAGAACTGATCCAATGCAACCGTTATCCATGAGAGGCGTTATACTGCCTATTGTATCTGTATCAATCGGTATGTTTATGATCCTTCTGGACAGCACTGCTATCAATGTTATGCAGCCAAAGCTGATGAAAATATTTGAATGTTCACTGTCCACAATTCAATGGTCTGTTACAGCATATACACTGGCTCTCTCTGCAGTAATCCCCCTGGCAGGGCTATTAGCGGAAAAATACGGATCAAAAAAAATCTTTTTAATATGCGTCGGCCTTTTTACGCTGGGATCATTGTTATGCTCTTTTGCAAAAACTGCTGAACAGCTTATATTTTTCAGGATTATACAGGGGCTCGGCGGAGGGATGGTTTCGCCGGTTGCGATTGCGCTGACTTATAGAGTAAGCCCGCCCGGTAAAATCGGCAGGATAATGGCAGCCCTGGGCATACCCATGCTGCTGGCTCCTGCAGGCGGACCGGTTCTTGCAGGGTGGCTCACGGATGTGTTTTCATGGCAATTGGTTTTCCTTATTAATATTCCTATAGGAATATTCGCTGTCCTTTTCGGGTTAAAGATACTGCCTGAATTTGAGGGCAAATCAAAACCAGAATTCGATATTCCCGGAATGATACTCGCTCCTCTTGCCTTCTCCGCACTGGCTTTTGGTATAAGCAGCGGAGGAACAAGCTGGACTTCAGCCGGGACAATTTCCGGCCTTGCAATCGGACTTGCCGCTCTTGCCGCATTTATCGCTGTCGAACTAAGGAAGACGCATCCGCTGCTCGAACTAAGGATTTTCGCTTCTCCGGATTTCAGAAAAGCAATCAGCGTGCAATGGTTATTCCAGATATCAATGATCAGCATGTTCTTTTTAATTCCTGTCTTTCTTCAGCAGGCAGGCGGATATTCCGCCCTGCAGGCAGGGCTAATAACACTGCCTATCCCTTTCTCATGCACAGTGTTCATGCAGATCGGCGGCAGAATCTTTGATAAAAGAGGCGTGCGTGCCGCGGCTGTTTCCGGCCTTGGAATGTTTCTTGCCGGAGTGTTTATGCTTTCACTCTTCCATGCAAAAACTATCGGTTTTATATTTTTTCCGCTTGTGCTGCTTGGAAGCGGAATGGGCATGTGTATGATGTCCATCAACACCAATGTTCTTCAGTGCGCCCCGATGAAAATGATTCACAGGGTGACCTCGCTTTCAAATGCCGCGCAGCAGATCATGAGTTCTTTTGCTGTGGCAGGAGCAACATCGATTTTTGCTTTAAGGATGTCGCATTACGCTGCCTCTCCTGATGCAGGGCAGGCATTAGGATCCGCCTACGGAGACACATTTTTTGCTGTTGCTATAGCAGCTTTTATCGGGATTCTAATCAGCCTTACGTTTAAAAAAGGAAAAGTAAATATCAGCACCGAAGGAATGCCCGAACCGGCTGCTGTGCCTGAATGATTTTTTACTGAAGGTATATTCTTTTTCAAGATTATTTATCTGATTATAAACACTAATACCGATAATTCTTTTAAAAAGAACCTCACAAATTTTAATTGACTTGAAATAATTTTTATTAGCAGTTTCCTGTAAAACAGGAAACTGCTAAGCGATACATGGAGGCATCACGGTTTTTCGATGTTTTTGCCTTTAAAAACATCGAAAACTGCGGGATAATATAGTCCAATTCATCAATGGAAGGCGGAAAAAATGAAACTTCAGGAACTCCTAAAACTTGTCAACGGAGTAGTTCTTACAGATGATGTTAACCTGAACCGTGAAGTCAAAGGAGGCTGCGGGGCCGATCTGATGAGCGACGTACTGGCTTCTATCCAGCCGCGTGCCGTACTGCTTACCGGACTGTGCAACCCGCAGGTCGTACGAACAGCCCAGATAGCCGACGTGGCTGCAATTGTCCTTGTACGCGGCAAAAGGCCGCCCAAGGAAACTATTGAACTCGCAAATCAGGAATCCATTCCGCTTATTTCATCCCCTTTCGGTATGTTTGAATTATGCGGGCATCTTTATAAGGCCGGCCTTCCGAGCCTGGAAAACGACATAAAATAATATATTGAGTATTCTAAAACATCAAGAGTAAAAGAAATATGGCCAAAGACATTCTGAAAAAAGTAAAAAAAATAACAGACGGAGCTGCAGGTGTTATCTCGCGTGTGGAAGAGCTTGCTTATGAACTGAAGATCGAAGAGGTAATGAAACGGGATGTACAGACAGTATCCCCTGACATGCGCCTGCAGGATGTACTGGATATGTTTCGCGAAAAACGCATTTCAGGCGCACCTGTTGTTTCAGACGGCAGGCTCACGGGAATAATCAGCATAGAAGATCTTATCCGTTCTCTGCGGAAAGGGGACATAGAATCCCCAGTGGCAAAATATTCAAGTTCACAGGTGATCACAATCAAATCTTTTGATCCGGTTGTCGAAGCGCTCAAGGTATTTTCTCATACGTCAGTCGGCCGGCTGCCGGTTCTGGACGAAACAGATAAGTTGGTGGGCATCATCACCAAGGGCAACATTACAAGCGGCATACTGAGAGCACTGGAATCCGACTATCAGCTGGAAGAGGTCAGACGATACCGGGCAAGCCACTTATTTGAGGACATAGTCTCGGACCGCACCAGCCTGATCCTCAGATACACTATTAATCCGCGCGATTTTATTCATGGCGGTGCGGCCTCAACCTACATTAAACGCGCGCTGGTCAGGCTGGGTGCCAATCCGCAGATCGTCCGGCGATGCGCAATTGCTGTCTATGAAGCCGAAATGAATCTCATAATACATACCACCAATGGCGGCACTATCCGGGTGGAAATCGAGCCTCATATGATATCGATCCGGACATCTGATGACGGCCCAGGTATAACTGATATTGAGCAGGCCATGCAACCAGGCTATTCAACTGCGCCGGAAGAAATCCGGGAAATGGGCTTTGGCGCCGGCATGGGATTAAAAAACATTGAACGCTGTGTTGACGAAATTTTACTAAAGTCAACACCGGGGAAAGGCACACGGCTTGATTTAAAAATTCAGCTACAGGCCGAGGACATATTCAAAGAGACGCGTCCCACTGAACAAGGTACCTAGACCTCATATATTTCATATGCCGGCACGCCTCTGCGCATCCGCCCCCGGGCAAAAGAGTATTCTGAATCAGAAAATTTTTCTCTGATTTTTTTCAATTACCTTTAATACCGAAAATTATTTTGACTTATCATATAATTGTTTCTATCATTAATTATTATGTTTTGAAGGAGTCCGGAATTATGTTTAAATTTTCCTCTTATTACTTAAAAGAATATGCCGATTCAGATTATTTATTACGCGCGAGATCAAAACTGCTTTTAATTTTTATTCATATAATTCTATTACTTGTTGTCCTTATTCAGTTCAGTATGCTTTTAGCAACATGGGAAGATTTTTTAAAAACTCTTGTTGTCACACCTGTTTTAGTCTTCGGATTGATTCTGGCTTTAATTTTTTTAAGAAAGGGGAAATATTTCCTTTCGGCAAACATCACCATCTCCTTCGCCACTGTTGTAATTATAGCCGGATTATTAAGAGAGCCGTTTTATAATCCTGACCTGGCATATACGAGTTACATTTTCTTTATCTATCCTATAATAGGCATGTGCGTAGTGTTCAGCAATAAAAGATTTTTATCTGTTATTACGGCGATTTTTGTAATTACCGACATCATGCTATTCTATATTCTGAAAAACATGACCGGTTACCCCAATTACCGGCAGATAATTATAGCATTATCAGATACTCTTTTTTCAATTATATTTTTATATATAATCGCTTTTCTGATATCCAGCATATTCCATAAAAGTGTTTCAATTTCCGGCGACGAAGCTCAAAAGAATTTAAAGCACACTAATTTTATGCAGAATTTATTAAAGAATGTAACTGAAAAGATTGTGAATGGGATGCAGGACATATCAGTCAAGAGCAAACAGGTATCACAAAGCAACCAGGACCAGGCTGCGTCCATTGAGGAGGTTACGGCAACAATAGAAGAAATATCCGCCGGGGTGGATAATGTTGCAAGCAGTGCCAGCTATCAGAATCAAAGCGTTATCAGCTCGGGCATTGTTATTGATGATTTGCAGAAAAATATTGATTCAATGGAGATTTCCATAAACGATTTTCTTAAAACGACTGAAACGATTTCAGAGAAAGCTCAGTCAGGCGGAAAATCACTTGCAACCATGGAACATAATATTGAAAAGATCAAAGAAAGATCTCAGGAAATGATCAGCATAGTGTCAATTATTGATGATATCTCCGATAAAATAAATCTTCTTTCCCTGAATGCGGCAATTGAAGCTGCAAGAGCGGGTGAATCCGGAAGAGGATTTGCAGTTGTATCTAATGAAATCTCCAAATTAGCAGATGTAACAGCCAGCAGCATCAAGAATATAAAGACTTTAATAGATACAAATGAGCACGAGATCGAGACCGGTTTATCCGGAATAAAATCAACCGTGGGTATAATTCTAAGCATCATTGACGGTGTTAATTCCATTGATGAAAAAATAAAAATATTGTCACAAAACAAGGAAAAGCAGGTAAGGCTGGGAAAGCTTGTTGATAAACAGGCAAAGGATTTAAAACAGAAATCGCAGGAAATCTCATCGTCTTCAGACGAGCAGAAAAGGGCGGTAAATGAAATTATTAAATCTATCAGTTATATAAACGAAATTTCACAGACAAATTCACAGAGCACTGAAGATATGACTGCAGATACTGAAAATTTGCTTAAACTAATCGAGGAATTAAAAAGTTCTATTGAAGAATATAACAAAAAAGAAGGGATTATTACAACTATCTGATCAGATAGTTCAGAGTATATAAAATAAATTCTGTAGCTATACGCACGCTTTCTTTAGCATCTTTAACAATTACAACTTCCCCGGGGCAAGCCCCGATGCTTTAGTGTAAGGCGCAAAAGGCAGGAAGCCTGTTTGCGCCCTGCGCTATAGCATCCGTGCATGTCGCTATGAGGCGAAAAAATATTCATCCCTGCATGTGAAGGAACATTTTATTTTTCCCCGCTCCTGCGCCTTACAGGAGAATATTAAAATGAGAGCTTTTATGACTATATCCGAACACGTTTTAAAAATACTTGAATGGGACAGCATACTGAAAGAACTGGAGTTAAGATGTGAGACTTCCATAGGTAAAAGCATTATCCCCGCAATAAATCCCCTGCCTGATGAAAAAATAAAGAGTCAGCTTAAACTGATCAGCGAGTTAAAGGAAATGATGCTTCAATATGAAGCAATGGATTTTACCGGTGTTCTCGACATTAAGCCGTTAGCGGAACTTACAGTTAAAGAAGGCGTATTGGATACCGGCGATCTGTGCAGGGTAAGGGATTTCATAAGAGCATCTAACAGAATAATCAGCTTCATGGCAAGAAACCGAGCTAAGCTTAAAAATGTATTCGAAGAATTTAATACTTTAAATAAACTTTCCGCCTTAGGTGAACTTTTAAATACATCACTTACAGATACCGGCGAAATCAATATCAATAAATATCCTGAATTAAAAAGCATTAAAGACAGCCTGTTCAATGTTAAACAGGAAATTGAAAAAAGGCTAGGCGATATTCTGCACTCGCAGGCTCTTTCAGCCGCGATCCAGGAAAAAATACACACTATACGCAATGAACGTTACGTAATCCTGGTCAAAGCTAACATGAGGGATAAAGTCAAAGGCAATTTTCACGACGTATCCTCTACCGGCGCTACAATATACATTGAGCCTGATGAAATAACCGGGCTTAATAATAAAATGATTATGCTTGAACGGGATTATAAGAACGAAATTTTTAAAATTCTGCGCGATCTCTCAAAGGAAACTGCAAAGCATGCGGATGAGCTTATATACAACCAGGCACTGCTTGCAAAGCTGGACTTTTTAGCAGCAGCTTCTAAATTTAGCATCTCGCTTAAAGCAAGCGAACCGGAAATATCCTCTGAAATGATCATCAATCTTTACAGCGCGAGGCATCCCTTACTCTACTTAATGAGCACGGATTCGGTAATAGCAAACGATATATCAATCGGCAAAAATTTCAATTGTATGATAATATCCGGTGCCAATACGGGCGGAAAAACCGTACTCCTGAAGACTGTGGGTCTTTGCTCGCTTCTCGCAATGCACGGGCTTCATATTCCTGCCGGGCCGGATTCTTCGATCGGGATATTCTCCGGCATACTTGCAGACATAGGCGACGACCAGAGCATATTCCAGTCTTTATCAACATTCTCAGGGCAAATAGTGGTCATTAATGACATGATTCAAAATGCAAATAAAAATACACTTGTCCTGATCGATGAAATACTTGCTGGCACAAATCCAAGACAGGGTGCTGTTCTCGCAGAAGCAGTGCTGGAGAAGCTCGCGGAAACCGGAGCAATCGTCATTGCTGCAACGCATTATCCCGAACTGAAAGAACTTGCAGTTAAGAACGAAAAATTCGAGAACGCGTCTGTCTCGTTCGACGTTGAAACGCTTAAGCCCACTTACAAGCTCAGAACAGGCATACCGGGAACAAGCTATACCCTCGACATTGCGCAGATATACGGCATGCGGAATGATATTATCAGCAGGGCAAAAGAGCTGCTCAACAGCCGTGAAATAACAACAGAAGCACTTATAGAAAACATCCAAAAGCACAAAGAAGAAACAGAGGAAGAACGCAGAAAAATAATTGAAACGAACAATCAGCTAACGAATGAGAAGAATAAATACATGGAAATGCAGTCCAGGCTTAATCAGAAAATCGAAGAGATTAAAAATGAACGCGGCATTGACTTTATAGATGAGATCAACAGGTACAGAAAAGAAATAACCGAAAGAATAAAGGGAATAAAGAACGAAGGTGAAAAAGAATTAGAAAAAATAAACCAAGAGCTCAGCCAGACCAGAGAAAAAGTTTATGCCAGACTGAAGAAAGACAGAAAAAAAAGATTTCTTAATAAGCACAAAACCTTTGATCCTGCAAAAGCAAAACCCGGAGATGCGGTCTTTATAGCTTCTCTTGAAAAGACCGGCAGGATAGATACCATAGATATTGCGAATAAAAAAGCATCTGTCATTCTCGGCAGTTCAATTAAGTCGAAATTTAAATTCGATGATATCCTGACTCCCGTCGCTAAAAGCAAAAAGCCGAAGCGCACGGAAAATGTTCCAGGCAACACACCGGAACATGAGAATAGCAATGATAGCGGGGACATACCCCGGGTGCTGCAGACACAGTACAATACAATTGATCTGCGCGGCCTCAAGGTGGATGAAGCGCTGGCCAAGCTGGAAAACGATCTTGACCGCATGATGCGAAACAGAATAAACACGGCGGTCGTTATCCACGGGCACGGCACAGGCGCGCTTAAGCAGGCTGTACGGGCACAGCTTAGGCTCTCACATTATGCAAAGCGTTCGAGAGCAGGTGAATACGGCGAAGGCGGCGACGGAGTCACCGTTGTATCGCTGTAAAAGCCTCAGGAAAGCATGCATTCATTTCAAGTGATAGCATTATTTAGCACAGCATAGCTATTATAAATTTTAGAACATATCGAATTATAATATTGCTTACCGATTGAAGGTATTTTTAAATCACTTCTATGTATAAATTATTCTTGAAAAATGTGCAAAGAGATATATACTAAAATGCAATCATAAATATATCCTCACTGGTGCGGGGATGTGATTAAACAAGGAGAATTATTTTATGAGCAGAATATTAATTGTAGAAGACGAAGATAACCAGAGAGAATTATATGCTACGGAGCTTGAGGATGAAGGTTACGAAGTGCATCAGGCGCCAAACGGCGAAGTTGCCGTTAAAATGGTTAATAAACATAAATATGACTGTGTCATTCTCGACATCAGAATGCCGGAAATGGATGGCATAGAAGCGCTTGGCAAAATTTTATCACATGAAAAAAAACTGCCTGTGATAATTTATACTGCTTATTCCAATTATAAAAGCAATTTTATGACCTGGACTGCAAACGCGTATTTAACTAAATCCAGTGATCTTGATGAACTAAAGGCAACTATCAAAGAAGTGATCGCCGGCAGCGTAAAGTAATAATATTTATTTAAGTCTGATAATACCCGTAGGATCGTATTACGATATGCATTGTTATGCGAGGCAGTCAAAATTTATATGAGTAATCAATTCTTCTTTATTAGCAACGGAAAACTATATGAGCTGTAATTTTATTTTCTGCCTTCACAACCATCAGCCTGTCGGTAATTTCGATCATATACTGAAATGGGCATTTAATGACTGTTATAATAAAATTATTGAAATCTTAAAAGAATACCCCGGATTCCGCTTTGCCATTCATCACTCCGGCCCTCTGCTTGAATGGATAAAAAATAATTCACCTGAATATATTTTCTCTCTTAAAGAAATGGCTGCAAAAGGCCAGGCTGAAATCATAGGCGGTGGTTTTTACGAACCGATATTTTCGGTCATCAGCGAGAATGACATCAGAGGCCAGATAGCTTTAATGCAGAATTTCTGCAAAAAAGAGTTCGGTATTTTCCCAAAGGGTTTCTGGACTGCAGAAAGAGTATGGGACCCTGCGATACCCCATCTCGTTTCCGGATTCGACCTGGATTATACAATACTTGACGATATTCATTTCCGATATGCCGGCATAGATGAAGAAGAACTATTCGGGTACTTTATCACAGAGCGTCTGGAAAAAAAATTAAATGTCTTCCCTATAGACAGATTTTTAAGATACGCCATTCCTTTCAAACAGCCTTCAGAGACAATTGATTACTTTAAAGAAAAATCAGACAGAATAGGCCCTGCGGCCTTTGTGTACGGCGACGACGGCGAAAAATTCGGCCTGTGGCCTGATACCTACAAATGGGTATTTGAAGAAAGATGGCTTAGAAATTTCATCGAATCAATTCTTAAAGAAAGCTGGATAAAAACAATTCATCCTTCGGAATATATTGCCTCAAATAATCCGATTGGCAGAGTATACCTGACACAGGGAAGCTACTTTGAACTTTCGGAATGGGCATTACCGGCTAAAGCCGCATCAAAACTTATCAAAATAAACAATGAAATCAAGCACATGAACAGAGAAAAAGATTTTTATCCTTTCCTCAAGGGCGGCGTCTGGAATAACTTTTTAATCAAGTATCCTGAATCGAATTCAATCAACAAAAGGACACTTTTGTTAAGCAAAGAAATATCCGGTTATGAGGAAGAAACCGGAGCCGAATGCTGGGATGAAATAACCGAGCTGTATAAAAGCGAATGCAACTGTGCTTACTGGCACGGCCTTTTTGGCGGGATATATCTCAATCACCTGAGGCATGCACTTTATGAGCATATTCTTAAAGCAGAAAATATCTTTCTAAAAAGAAAAAATATAAAAGGCCTGAATATACTGGAAGAAGATTTCTGGAACGAAGGCTTAAAACAAATACTTATCCGGAGCAAACAACAATCTGTAATTATCATACCATACATGGGCGGCACTGTCTCTGAGATCGGTTTATACGAAAAATCGTTTAATATTTTAAATACGCTGCCAAGAAGAAATGAGGCATATCATAAAACATTGTCGGAATTCAACGAAGAAACGGAAAATTCCGCAGATAAAATAATCGCTTCAATTCATGACAGGATCAAAGTTAAAGAAAAAAATCTGAAAAAATATCTCGTATACGACAGGTCAAGAAGGTATTCCTTTAAAGATCTCCTCATGAAAGAAATACCCTCAGCCGAGAACATGATGTTCGGCAATCATACATATCACGACTGCAGTTCGTTCAGATACGAACACACAATACACCCGGAAAACAATAAAACAATCGTTTCTTTATTCAGATCGATAAAATTTGGGAATGAAAATATTTACATAAGAAAAAATTTTATCATTAATGATGAGAAACCCGGCCTGATGGCAGAATATGCAGTGTCCGGAACAGGGAACAATTATTTCGGAGTAGAGCTGAATATCAATCTCTTAAGCGCGCATGATGAAGAGAGGGGTTATGAAATCCCCGGAGTTCCGAAGGAGGATTCATATCTTGATATGCCCGGCTTTACAGAAAAAAGTGCCAGCTTTTCCATGTATGATAAATACAATAAATTTAAGATTGTAATTTCAAGCTCTGTTGAAGCAGCATTACTACGCTACCCTATATTCAGCGTATCCCAGTCCGATTCCGGATTTGAAAAAAATTATCAGGGTACTTCCCTCATGCTCGTCTATGATTTTACCGCTTCCGGCAAAAAAGAGAATAAATTTAATATAGATGTATCCATTCAGCAATGATCTATTATTATTCTCCGTTCCCGTTTTTCTTTATTTTCGCGTAATATTTGTTTTGTATATTTCTATAATGCGAAGGACAGTGCATAATCATATTTGTGAACAGATATTCGTCTTTTTGTCTGAGCATCGCGTTCACATGCGAAAGCATGTCCCGGATTTCAACATCTGTTCTCGCTATCCCTTTTTTGTAATCGCTTTCCACTACCTGATTTATAAACTGGATATGAGAATTCGTAAATTCAACGGCTATTTTTTTTTCTTCCGAATCAGCTTTAAATTTCCCGACAGCAGCAACAATATCTTCTTTGCCGAACAGTTCGGTAATCTCTTCTATCACTGCCAGTGCTTCAGGACTAACCCTTTGCTCATCCTGATCATTTTCAAAATTATTATCTTCAGAGTGCAATCCGGCATGTTTTTTATGAGTGTCTTTTTCGGGCATATTCTCTTTTTTATTCAAATGTTTGTTTTTCCCAGGCTGATTCATCGAAAGCTCCGGCAAATTTTTAAGCCTTTGTATGGCCTTTTAATTTAACGATTTTACTATTTTATAATAATACAAAATTACGTGTTTTGTCAAACAATTTTACAATCAGAAGGTCATTTACTGCCAAGTCAGGTAAGTCAAACTGCAGATCAAACATCAAGTACAAAGACAGCTGCCCAGCCGGTTTCCGATTCAGCAGCAGTCAGATTATGCAATGTTACAGCTTTAACATCCGTTTTAAGCACATGTCTTCCGTCATCTATTTGTTCACCGAAAAATTCACATTTAATAATAAATGCATTATTTGTATTTTTAGTTAAGTTAATTGTTTTCGGAATAAGCAGAAGAGACTCTGCATCCTTTACATAAATAAGCTCGTTAAGGAAGTCATAGAGAAGCATATCAATCGCTGCGTTTTTAAACTCCGCCTTTCTTTTTTTTCGATGGGATATAGACTTCGGATTTTCAATCATAACGGATATCACAGCTTCCGCGGCCGATAAAAAAAGCTCCGGGATATCTTTGCCTGATATTTTAAAGGCAATGTCTGCGCGGGTGATTTCCTCGAGGAGTTCGTAAGGCATATTCTGCTCTACCCCTTAATGTTCCCGATCGGGACAAAGCACACAGCAGGCATGCTCAGCCCCGCAAGCTCTGTGGCCCGTACCACCTCGTCCACGTTTTTGTAAGCAGCGCCCGCTTCCTCAGCAAGCCCTGAGTATGATGCAGTACGCACGTAAATTCCACGCTCTTCCATATCTTTACGGAGCACATCGCCGCGGAACTGCTTCTTCGCCTGGCTTCTCGAAAGCGTCCTTCCGCTTCCATGCACCGTGGAATAGAACGTTTCCTCAGCTCCGGGGCAGCCTGCAAGGAGATACGAGCCCGACTCCATGCTCCCTCCGATTATTACAGGCTGTCCTGAACTTTTATAACGCGATGGTATCCCGGCCGTGTCTTTCGGTAACGCACGTGTGGCGCCTTTCCTGTGTACGAGAAGCTTCTTTTCTTTGCCGTTCACAATGTGCTTTTCCAGCTTTGCGGTGTTATGACATACATCGTATACGAGCCTGATTCCCAGTTCGGCCGGGCTTCTTTTAAATACATCGGAGAACACCTCTCTTACTCTGTGCATAATAAGCTGCCTGTTAAGGAACGCGATATTTATGCCGCAGTTCATTGCGCTGTAATATGCCTGCCCGTCTTCCGAATAGAACGGAGCACAAGCAAGCTCGCGGTCGGGCATGGAGAGTCCATACTTCGGTTTCATTACAGACAGAAATCTCTGAAGATAATCCGTCGCCACCTGATGCCCGAATCCCCTGCTCCCGCAGTGTATCATAATAACGATCTGGTCATCGAGATATATACCGAAATCCTTTGCAATTCTTTCATCGAAAAAATTTTCTTTTTTTGCGACCTGTATCTCGAGAAAATGATTTCCCGATCCCAGCGTTCCTATCTGGTTTCGTCCACGCTCGCGGGCTTTCTGCGAAACCGATGCTGGATCAGCATCCTTCATCCGCCCGTTCTCCTCTATGAATTCGAGGTCGGACTGATCCCCGTATCCGTTCTCAACCGCCCACACTGCGCCTTTTATCATTGCGTCGTCGAACTTTTTATCGGACAGACTGATCATGCCTTTTGCTCCGACTCCGGAAGGCACGCTGGTAAAAAGCATATCCACAAGCTTCCTGATATTCGGTTTAATATCTTCAAGCGTAAGCGAAGTTGCCACTAAGCGTATGCCGCAATTGATGTCGAATCCTATGCCTCCAGGCGAGATTACGCCCGAATCCGGATCGATGGCTGCTACGCCTCCAATCGGGAAGCCGTATCCCGAATGCCCGTCCGGGAGAAGTATGGCATACTTTTGTATGCCGGGAAGCATTGCCACGTTCGTAATCTGTGTAAGGGCTGCGTCGTCCATCGTGCGTATAAGATCGTCTGTCGCATACACGCGCGCAGGCACAAGCATTCCGGGCCTGCTTTCTGCAGGGGCCTCGTAAAGACACTCGCTGATTTTTTTTAACTTATCAGAATTCATTGTTTTATTCTAATTTCAATTCTTTGACATCATATGCGGCCTTTTATAAAATATTTACAAGTCATCTCAAAAGGACATTTTACATACAATAAATTGAAATACATTATAAAATTTTTGAGAACGCCTTTCAGGCCTGATGTAAAAGCTCTTAAAAACAAGAAAAACTAACCAGGAAGGCCTGATTCCGCAGAAAATTTTATAATGTATTTCAATTTATTGTCAACTATTCATGTGAAATCATATTACGCTTTCTTTGGATATCCGGTTATATCCTTAATCTCCCTGTAAAGCGGTTTTAAACTGTTATATATTTTCAGGTAAACCTTCTCATAAAGATCTTTATAAATATCGCGTACGTGCGGTACCGGAAAAAATATTTCGCCCATGCGCGTCATTGCCTGTACAGCGCCTTTAAAATCAGGGTACAGCTTTAATCCAACGGCAACGTCTATTGCCGCGCCGAGCGCTGATGTTTCGTATATATGGGGCCTTTCTGCCGGAAGATCAAAAATATCCGCGGTGATCTGCATGGCTTCATTGCTCTGGGAGCCGCCGCCTGATACCCTTAACCTCTCTATCCTGACTTTGTTTCTTTTCTCCGTTCTTACTGTTCCTTCTTTAAGAGCATATGCCAGCCCCTCAAGAATTGCCCTGTAAACATGGGCACGCGTATGAACATCGCCGAATCCTATTATTGCTCCCTTTGCCTCGGGACCGGGTATCTTTACTCCCGGAGTCCAGTACGGCTGAAGCATAAGGCCCATGGAGCCCGGAGGGGCTTCCTTTAAAAGCTCATCAAAGAGAACCTCGGGCTCAATATCCTTCATTTCCGCTATCTGCCTTTCCTTCAGGCCGAACTCCTTTTTAAACCAGCTGACCATCCAGAATCCCCTGTAAATCATTACTTCGGTGTTATACGCCCCCGGGATAGCGCTCGGGAAAGGGGGAATGAACGGGATTATCTCGACATACTGTTCGTTGGTTGTTTCCACAGTGGCGGTGGTCCCGTAGGAAAGGCACGCGATTTCCGGGGTCAGACAGCCCGATCCCAGCACCTCGCATGCCTTATCAGTGGCAGCGGCTATGACTGGCAGACCCGCCGGAATGCCTGTCGCTTCTGAGGCAGATAGCGTGATGCGTCCTAGCTCCTCAGCAGGCTTCACGAGCCGTACAAGTTTATCCTTTTCAATAGGTATTCTTTTCCAGTAATTGTGCGACTTTTTCGCCCATTTCTGTTTTTTATAATCAAACGGGACAAACCCTACCTGATTGGCAGTGGAATCAACGAACTCTCCGGTGAGCCTGTGGGTTAAGAATCCGGATAAAAATACATACTTGTAGGTCTTATCCCAGATATCGGGCTGATTCTGCCTTATCCAGTTAGATTCGGCTTCGGTTATGGTGAAATTTACCGCATCCATCAGGTTTAAAAAATAAAGAACAGGCTTAAGATAAAACGGCGGCCATAGTGACAGGTTATTCGACTTTCTCTGATCCATCCATACAATTGCGGGCCTTAATGCATTTCCCTCCCTGTCAAGATTGATCATGGTATCTCTCTGGCAGGTAAGCGTCACTCCTTTTACCGCGTCCTTTGGAACCCGTGTTTTACTAAAGAGCTTTTTACAGGTGCTGCACAGGATCGTCCAGTAATATTCCGGATCCTGCTCTGCCCATCCCGGATGCTCCGAATAGTACGGATCAACCGGAGTTTTGACAATATCAACGATGTTCCCTGAAAGATCGAATATGATAGCTCTGACCGATTGAGTCCCGGAGTCGATGGAGAGTATGCATTCATTGATCTTAATTTCTTTCTTTTTCTTCGGCATAATATTTCCCGGCTGTTTAATAGCAGCAAATCAGCTCAAAATTAAGCTATTTATTTAAAATCATAATTTTGAAATGGGTTCAGATATTTATACTGATAAAAATATAATGCCGATAATAAAAATCAATCCAAAAACATAACAGGCGGGACCAGCGTCCCGCCTTTTCTCCATAACCCGACTCATAATTAATAAGAACGATTTTAAGGATTGACAAGGTATGTAAATTATATAAATATATAGATAATTAAAATTATTGAACGATTATATTCTTTTAAATCGTCATAGCTTAAAAATCATGAGCATAGAAAATCCCGAAACATATGAAATTAAATTCAGCATACATGCAGTTCAAAGGATGTTTGAGCGCGGGATTGATGAATCAGATATCATAAAAATATTGGAACACAGCGTGACAATAGAAGATTATCCGGATGACCTGCCGCTTGCCAGTATGCTGCTGCTCGGTTCGATCACGGAGAATCCGGTTCATGTAGTAGTTGCCATTGATAAAGAAAAAATGATAATATATATTATAACAGTATATAAACCGGATTTGAATATATGGAATGATGATTTTAAGACAAGGAGACAAAGACGATGAGATGCGCTTTATGTAAACATGGAGAAACAAAAGAAGGAACTGTTACAGTCACTCTCGAGAGGAGTGGTTCAATCATTATTATTAAAAATGTACCTGCAGATGTATGTGATAACTGCGGTGAATATTACCTTTCAAAAGACATAACCTCAAAGGTGCTCAAACAGGCTGAAGAAGCAATTAAAAAAGGCATTGAAGTCGAAATTTTAAAATTCGCGGCA
>JAFGSG010000088.1 GCA_016934735.1 Spirochaetota bacterium
CGGCATGGGATTAACTGCAACAGGTCTTATAATGCTGTGCTTTGTCAATGAAGCAAGTCCTCTGTATCTGATCGTCATTATGCTGATAATTATGGGAATCGGTTTTGGTCTCTTTTCTTCACCAAATTCAAATGCCATTATGAGCTCCGTTGAGAAAAAGAATCTTGGGATTGCCTCAGGTGTTGTGGGAACCATGAGGATGGTCGGACAGATGTTCAGCATGGGTATTGCCATGATGCTACTGGCTCTTTATATCGGACAGGAGGCCATTGTACCGGACAATTATCCCGGACTCATAGCAGGGATGAGGACAGGGTTTGTGATATTTTCAGCGCTCTGTATTCTTGGCATTTTTGCCTCTCTGGCCAGGAACAGAAAGTAAAATAAGCTAATGACCGGCAGGCAAATACCATTTACCGATAAATTCAGTTAAATACAGGTTTTGCTGTTCATCCTTTTACTGATACATTTAAATTTGTCAGTAAATCAAATCGATCGCAGAATGAAAAAAGAAGTAACCGATAATTCAATTATTATCATAGGAGCAGGATTTGCAGGACTGGCTGCAGGCATCTACGGCCGTATGAATGGTTATAAAACCCGTATCTTCGAAATGCACGATAAGCCGGGAGGACTTTGTACATCCTGGGAAAGAAACGGTTATACTTTCGACGGATGCATCCACTGGCTGGTTGGCTCATCTCCTCTGAGCGCATTCCACAGTTATTGGGAAGAAGTGGGTATTGCCCAGAAAAGCGAAATCATCAATATGGATGAATACATGAGATTTGAGGACAAAGATGGCAGGACCGTAATTTTCTATTCGGATATTGACCGTCTTAAACAGCATCTCCTGGCTTTCTCTCCTCAGGATTCGGTTCTGATAAATGAGTTTATTTCAGGGATAAGGTTGTGTCTCCCTTTTAATCAGGCGTCAAAGCAGGTTCCTTTACTCCGGCGGATAAGTAAAAAGATACGGCTGGGCTTTACTTTTCTGATAAAAGGAAAAACCATGCAAAAATGGATGAAGACCTCAGCTCTGGATTTTGCGGAACGATTCATGGATCCCCTTTTACGTGAAGCTTTCAGAGAAATGTGGATCCCTGAATTTTCTATGTTTTTCATGCTTTTTACCCTTGCATACCTGCATGAAAAAAATGCCGGCTATCCCCTCGGTGGTTCCATGCCCATGTCGAAAATTCTTGAAGATCGTTATCTTAAACTCGGTGGTGAGATTAATTATAAAAATAAAGTTGAAAAAATAATTGTTAAGGATAACAGGGCTGTTGGAATAAGGCTTACCGACGGTGCGGAATACAGTGCTGAGAGGATAATTTCCGCTGCAGATGGATATTCAACAATCTTTAAGATGCTTGATGGCAGATTTGCTGATGAAAAAACACGTGAACCGTATGAGAAATGGCCTATCTTTAATCCGTTAATCTTTATAAGTGTAGGAGTAGCCCGGACATTTAGGGAAGAACCTCTGACAGTATCAGGTTTCAGCTATCCCCTCAAAGAACCGGTTAAAATAGGTGATGCCGTACGTGAAAGAGTATGGATCCATATCTACAATCACGATCCCTCAATGGCGCCTGAAGGTAAATCTGTTATGATCGTAATGCTGAATTCCGTCTATGATTACTGGAAAGAAATGGCAGACGATAAAGATGCATACATGAAAGAAAAAAAGCAGATTGGCTCTGCAATAGTGGAAATACTCGAACAACGTTTCCCTGGTATATCTGAACAGATAGAGGTAGTTGACGTCGCAAGCCCTCTTACATTCGAAAGATACACCGGCAACTGGCAGGGAAGCTTTGAAGGCTGGCTCATAACACCCTCTAACTCAAACGTTTTTATGAAAAGAATGCCTCAGCAATTACCGGGACTGGAAAATTTCTATATGTGCGGACAATGGATTGAACCGGGAGGCGGCCTGCCTACAGGCATAATGTCGGGTCGAAGGCTCATTCAGAAGCTGTGCCGGACCGACAATAAAAAATTTAGAGTAAGTAAAATGTAGATATCATTCCTTTGTCTGTCTCTATTACTTAGCAAATACAACATCTTATTTATTAATCTCCTCTAATTTGAAGGAATAAATAACTTATATTCAAAAAAAAATATTTTTGAAAACAAAAAGCATTATATTGAACCCGTCTTTTAACCTCAGCACAGGCATATAATTTAAAGCTGACAATCCGATGACAAAACTCTATGAAAAACTTATCAAATCATGCCCTTCGGAAGGTGAAATAAGGAAGGGTCTTAAAAATGCTGCCTCATCCGCTCCCCAGGTCCCGGATAAACACTTATTGATGAATATCCTCAATGTCATAGATCTTACGAGTCTGAATACGACTGACAACAAAAGCAAAATAATACATCTCACCGGAACCGTGAACAGTTTTCAAAGCCGGTTTTCCAATATCCCCAATGTTGCTGCCATATGCGTATACCCGAATTTTGTATCGGTTGTGAAAGAAAAACTAAGTGCAAAAAATGTTAAGATCGCAGCTGTTGCCGGTGCATTCCCATCATCTCAGACTTTCAGGGCCATTAAGGTTTCCGAATGTAAAATGGCTATTGATGCAGGTGCCGATGAAATTGATATCGTTATACCTGTGGGAGCATTTCTCGGGAATGATTACACCCTGGTTGCTTCCGAAATAAGGGAAATCCGTGAAGCAGTGGGAGATAAACAGCTTAAAGTGATAGTTGAATCCGGTCTGTTCGAAGATTATGAGCTGATTTTCAAGGCTTCGATGATAGCAATGGATGCCGGAGCTGATTTTATAAAGACATCGACTGGTAAAACAAACATCTCAGCTACACCTGAGGCGGCATTCGTTATGTGTAAAGCCATATCAAATTTCTACTCGGAAACCGGAATAAAAGTAGGATTCAAGGCTGCCGGAGGAATAGCAAGCACGGCTGATGCGTTTGCATATTACCGGATAATAAGCTATTGTCTTGGTCAGGACTGGCTTAATAAGAGTTATTTCCGGATCGGTGCCAGCCATCTGGCAAATAATATCTTATCTGAAATTGCCGGCGAGCGACATGATCATTTTTGAACAGGTCCGGGAAGGCCAGGGTGAGGTAAATGACGATACGACAGCCGTTTCCATACGTAACTCCATAAGTGATGTCACTTTTTATGATACCACTAATATAGTAACACGTATCAGATCTGATCATACAGACCAGTTCCCCTTCCTGTTTATTGAAAAGAACAGGATCATGGAAAAGAAAGCAACCGAGATGATAATGGGGCATCTGAAAAATGGAAAAGAGATACCCCCGACGCTTTTTCATGAAGACTGGATAACAATCATTATTGTGGTCTCCGCCTTCCTTTACGCAGGTATAAGCGCATTCCCGGAAAGGCTTGTAAACGGAATCAGGGGTTTCTTTCTCTTTCGCTCTTCCGGTGAAAATTCTACAGGTGATACAGGGGGAATATTCCACTGGCAATCAACACTGTTTAATCTGGTCTCGCTCTTAAATACATCATTATTTATATACTGCTGTTTTGCCTGGTATAACCTGTCTTTACCCGGGATACGGGGAATCATTTTTTGGCTGTTAATATTCCTGACCATTGTCGCTGCGTTAATAATCCGTCATTTAACCTGTTTCCTGACCGGAAAAATAAGCGGGGAGCGAGCGGCATTTAATGAATATACAAATACTATATACCAGTTTAACAGGTTACTGGCTTTTATTCTATTCATAATTACAATTCTTATTTCCTATACCAGATTCCTGCCTGTAAAATCATTATTCCTGACAGGATTCATAATAAGCGCAGGTCTTTATACCATGCGTATAATCAAACTTTTTTACATTTTTCTAAACCGGAATATTTCGATATTGTATTTGATTTTATACCTTTGTGCCCTGGAATTACTGCCTGTCGTGGTTTTGATTAAGTACTTTGCAGGCTTGTTTTAAGTTAGATATTTTTATCCGGGAAGTAAAACCAAAACCGTATCACTTTGAAAATAAGGAAGATTTTAGTATCGCAGCCAGAACCGATAAACCCGAAATCTCCATATTTCGATCTGGCAAAAAAATA
>JAFGSG010000089.1 GCA_016934735.1 Spirochaetota bacterium
CAGCGCTCTTTCGCAGGCCGGGCAGGACATGTATGTCCTGGTGTCAGGTGCGAACATGGATGTTCGTTTGCACCTGACTGAGGGCATTCCGCAAGATTACCGGAAAAGACAAAAAATTATCTTGCTTTTTTAAAAACTGCTGTCATCATTCCAATTGGTTAAAGAAGAAAGGCATTACTTCAATCCTGAACCGGAAAGAGAATGGAACAGTTTAAAACTAAGGCAGAAGGTTAAGCCCCGGGGCCGCAACCATCATCCCTTTGAAACATCGAAAAGCATGTCCGGACTTTACGGTAAAGTAAAAGACAAGGAGGCCTTCAATAAGATCGCTCAGGATTTTTTAGGTAGACCCGGATGCGGCAAAGAAGGAAGAATGAGAAAAAAAGCCGGTTTCCATACAGCGGATTTCTCAAAGATTTAATTAAATGGCTGATAATTTTTTATGGGCGCACTAAAAAATACACTCGGCATAGATATAGGCTCCATCTCCTTTTCACTTGCACTTCTGTCCCCCGGGAAAGAAATAATAAAGACAGCGTATTCGTTCCATAACGGCAGCATAGAAAACGCGTTAACGGAACACCTCAAAGACTTCCCGCTTGCGGATATTGACAGCATTGCCCTCACATCTCCGGGCACGAGCCTCATAAAGAATGCGCACGTATATGATACGCGCATATCATATATATCCTCTGCAAAGCATTTTCATAAAACCGTCGGATCAATACTGATAGTGGGAGCGGAAAAATTCGGCGTTATCCTGTTCGATGAGAACGGCGAATATCTTAATTACAGGTCGAACAGCTCATGCGCCGCTGGCACGGGAAGCTTTCTTGACCAGCAGGCAAAGAGGCTTAACCTTAGCGGCATTGAAGACTTCGCGGAAATATCCTACAATAATAAAGGAACAGTGCCCAGGATCGCCTCGCGCTGCGCCGTGTTCGCAAAGACCGACCTCATACACGCGCAGCAGGAAGGCTACAGCCTTGAGGAAATATGCGACGGTCTGTCGCACGGGCTTGCAGTGAACATTACAGAGACGCTGTTCAACAACAGCCTTCCCAACAGCCCGGTGATCTTCTGCGGAGGAGTTTCCAGGAATAAAGCTGTTGTTAAACATATCTCGGAAACGCTTAAAATGGAATTAATCGTTGATAATAATTCGAATCTTTACGGAGCAATCGGCGCAGCAATAAATCTTATAGATGAAAGGAATACAGGCAGGATCGAGCCCGGGCCTGTGGCGCTTAAGAATGCATCGGATATTTTTTCGTCAGAGAAGAAAGAGAAAATATATTATTATAGTCCTCTTGAAATTAAGCTGTCTCAATATCCGGATTTTGCAGGCATCGAAGAATACGAATTTAAATCGGAAAGATATCCGCTGGTTCCTCCGGTCGAGATCGATCTATATGAAAAAATTAAAAGCGGCAAAGAGTACGCGGTGTATCTCGGCATGGACATAGGGTCCACAAGCACAAAAGCTGTTCTTATGGGTAAAGCTAAAAATATTCTCGCCGGATTTTATACAAGAACATCGGGCAGGCCGGTTGAAGCGATACAGGTGATTTTCGAATCAATCGATGATTTTCTCTCCAATAAAAATATTTCCGTAAGAATCCTGGCCGCAGGCACGACAGGCTCAGGACGAAAATTTATAAAAGAGATAACAGGCGCGGATGTAGCGCTGGACGAAATAACAGCTCACGCGAGGGCTGCCTATGAGCTCGACAGCGGGACTGACACGATAATCGAGATAGGCGGCCAGGACTCCAAGTTCACAACAATGAGAAACGGCATGGTCACTTTCTCGATCATGAACAACGTGTGCGCTGCAGGCACAGGGAGCTTTATAGAAGAGCAGGCAAAGAAGCTCGGATGCCCTCTGTCCGAATACTCCGCACGCGCGGAAAGCGCGCGGGCTCCGCTTTCGAGCGATAAGTGCACTGTGTTCATGGAACGCGATCTTAACTTTTACCTGAGCGACGGCTACTCGGTGAACGAAGTGCTCGCGTCCGTGCTTCACTCAGTAAGGGAGAACTACCTGACGAAGGTAGCAAAAATAGCGAGCATAGGCAGCAGGATATTCTTCCAGGGGGCTACCGCAAAAAACAAAGCTCTCGTAGCCGCATTTGAGCAGAGGCTGCACAAACCAATCATGGTCTCCAGGTACTGTCATCTGACGGGCGCGCTCGGCGTTGCACTGCACCTTCATGATCAGAATGCCGTTAATACGGGTTTCCGTGGAATCAATATTTACAGAAATCCGATACCAGTAAAGACCGAAGTGTGCGAACTCTGCACCAATCATTGCAAGATAAAGCTTGCTGAAGTTAACAACACAACTGTTGCTTTCGGCTTTTTATGCGGCAGGGATTACGATACAAAAAAGTTCATAAATAAAAACACATCAGAGTTCGATCTCCTGAAAACGCGCGCCCGGGTTTTCAATATTAAACCGCGTAAAGAATATAAGCATGATATTACGATCGGCCTGCCTGCGGGGCTTCATATGGCAGACGACATGCCGCTGTGGAAGAAGTTTTTCGATGTATTATCGGTCAGAACTATTTCCAGCGAGGATTATATGGATGCGGTTAACGCAGGCAAAGGACTGCGTGGCGCGGAATTCTGCAGTCCGGTAACTGCAATGCACGGCCATGTTAAATACCTCATGGGAAAAGCAGATTACGTATTCCTTCCGGTTTATCTCGAAGAGAAAAAGCAGGGTGATGCTAAAAGACAATACTGTTATTATACGCAATATACGCCCTCTCTCATAGCTTCGATCGAAGGGCCCGGCTCCGCATACAGGCTTCTGAATCCGGTTCTCAGGATCGCAGGCGAAACGCTCTTTTACACAAAGAAGCAATTGTATAAAATGCTCAACCCAATCCCCGGGCTTGGCATCAGCTTTCTCAAAGTCTCATCCGCATACGACAAAGCGCTGGAATATTCTAATTCGTGTAAAACTAAATTAAAAGAAATTCTGAGCCGTGAAATAAACGATAAAGATATTAATGTGGTTTTTCTCGGCAGGCCCTACACTATCCTTTCAGGAGCAATGAACAGCAGGATACCGGAGATCTTTGCAGGTCTCGGTATAAGGACATTCTTCCAGGACATGCTTGATGTTACCAATAAGAAAAATTCACTGGAACCGCTGATGCAGCAGGTCCACTGGCATTACGCATCGATAATTCTTGAAGCAGCGGAATTCATTGCAGGCAGCGAAGGATTGTATCCTGTGCTGGTTACATCGTTCAAGTGCGCACCGGATTCATTCGTGATCGGGTGCTTAAAAGAGATCTTTGATGCGTATAAAAAGCCGTACCTTATCCTGCAGCTCGATGAGCATGCTTCGAACATCGGGTACGAGACAAGGATAGAGGCAGGCATAAGAGCATTCAGAAATCATTACAGCCTCAGTCAGAAAAAAATATTACCGGATCTGAACTCCGTCAATCTTCAATTCATGACAGGCCTTGAAAGTCTGCATACGCATAATAAAACCCTGCTTCTGCCTAACTTTGACAACCTCTCCTGCAAACTTGTGGAAGCTGTTTTAAGAAAAGAAGGAATAGATGCCAGGCTTCTTGAAGAGAAGGAAGAATCAATTAAAAGAAGCCTTATCTTTAACTCGGGGCAGTGCCTGCCTGTCAACGTAATCGCTGAAGAAGCAATTGAATACATCGAAAAACATAATCTGGATCCGGGAAATACACTGCTCTGGATGCTCGATTCAAGTATATCATGCAACATAGGGATGTTCCCGTATATGATCAAAAAGGTAATGGAGTCCTACGGCCACGGTATGGAACAAGTTGATATTTTAGTCGGCAGCATTACTTATCTGGATATGTCTATAGCAATCGCAATTAATGCATATTTTGCATATATGTTCGGCGGGCTTTTGCGGAAAACCGGATGTAAAATCCGTCCATACGAAAAAATAAAAGGGACAACAGACAAAGCAATCAGTTTGTCAATGGAGATATTATACTATACTTTTCTCCGCGATCATTCAAAAGAGGAAGCGCTTGATAAAGTTATTACTATTTTTGACAGTATTGAAACCGCTCAGGAGATAAGGCCCAAAGTTGCAATTATCGGAGACATTTACGCACGCGACAATGAGATTTTTAACCAGAATTTAATTCGAACAATAGAAGATAACGGCGGAGAGGTGATTTCGACTCCCTACAATGAATACATGAAAATAATTGCCGATCCCTATATACAAAAGTGGTTCAGGGAAGGACTGTATGCGGAAGCGGCAACAACGAAGATTTTAAAATCCGTTATTCCCCTGCTCGAAAAAAAGTATTATAAATATTTTAATAAAATCCTGAAAGAAAGCGGGCATGATTATGCCCCGCCGCCGGAGGAGATACTGGCTAAATTCAATGTCACGCCTTTCCATACAGGCGAATCTATGGATACGCTTCTGAAGATATTTACGCTGCTCGATAAATATCCGGATATATCGCTTTTCGTGCAGACCGGCCCGTCTTTGTGCTGCCCTTCCCTTGTGACAGAAGCCATGGCTTCTGAAATCGAAAGAATTACCGGGGTTCCTGTTGTTACGCTGGAATATGACGGCACAGGCGGATTTAAGAACGACGACGTGATCCCGTATTTGAAATATCCCAGAAAAATATCCGTACAGTTTGAAAAAAATCTTTCACCAGCAGCCGTTTAAAATAAATTTAATTAATCTCCCCGCAAAGTACGGACCTATAAACAGAATTACCGGTATTGTGAGGATAAATTCCGCCATTTCCTTATTTGACATAAAACCGGAATGCACTACCTTTTTCCCGAAATGATTAAAATGATAATTCTGAGGATCCTGATATCTTCTATATATATTAGAAAATATAAAAATCATGGTTACTATTGCCGTTAAAAACAAATGGCCTGATACAAGCCATAAAAGAAAATCAAAATTGATTTCTTTACCCGGCATCGCGCCGAATGCGGGAATGAATCTTACGCATCCTAAGACTATAAATGCGAACAGCAATGTAATAAAAAAAAGTATGCGGCATTTATTGTTTCTTGTTATAATATATATAATCAGAAAAAATATATTTATTATGAATGGTGTGAAGAATATTAATGTAAGAGTCATAAAAGACGGTAAAAATTTTCTATATTAATCCATATAGACACGCAGAGCTCCATTTTATTCTTGTTTTAAAGAAGTTGTCAAGGAAAATGCGGAATAGAGAGCACTTAAAAATGGCCTGCGCCTTACAATTTCGATATATTTCTTATCATTTTATTCTTTGCATTTCAGCCTTTCTTGACAAATTCATTATGATATGTAATAATTATTCACATTGTATATCTGAAAAAGTATTCCGGCTAAATGGATAAAAATGCCCATAAAACCATTTATTAAAAGGGGACATTTTCCGCAGGCTCAAGGCGTAGCAGAAGGACGAAGCCAATCAATAGGCTAGCCTTGCTTCGTTACTTAAAATGATAATTTTGCAGCAATTCTATCGAAAAAATTGAAAATGAAATATATTTCTCCGAATAAAACATCCCGTTTAAAAAAGAAGCTGCTCTTGTATTTTTTACTTATCGCAATTGTATCGATTTCAGTAAGCGCTGAAATAATTCTGGAAGTCAGTTCTTCTAAACTGAAAAATGATATCATTTCAAATTTTTACACCCACATTGAAAAAGATGAATTTAAATACAGCATATCAGAAATCAAAAAAAAATTAGATCATGAAAGCATATTTGAACCAATATACAGATTAAGAAACCGCATGATCCTTTTTCTTCTTTTTGTTTCAGCAAGCATTATTGCGGCCTTTGTGTTATTCACAAAGGATATTGTTTCGCCTATGGACAGCATAGTCGACGCCACCAAAAAACTGGCCGCAGGGGATTTAACTGTATCTGTTCCGGTTATAACCGAAGATGAGATCGGCCTTATAGCGACACTCATAAATGACATGAATAAAAATCTTACCGATATGATCAATCAGGTCAGGAATGAACTCAATAAGCATAAGTTTACTCTTATTGATGCGCATAATACCATAAATCAGATATTATCCGATAAACATTATGAAACCGTGCTTAAAGAAAAACGGATGCGAATGTCGGAATTTAAAGAGATCATAAAACATGGGGAAACCGTATTCAAATCATTAACAACTATAATTGACGATCTTACCGAACTTCAGGCCTTTCTTAATTTGTATAAAACATATAAAATAAAACCGGACGTTTCGCAGACAGAAATCGATGAAGCCGTTAACGGTTTTAATATAAAAAATAATTAGAACTAATCTTAAATATATACATCAATGTGAATACTTAACTATAAATTGAAAAAGGAATATTCCTCATGAGTTTCGAATACTGGTATATACTGCCAATCGCAATTTGTATCGCGATACTCGCAAATTCTTCCGGGTTCTCCGGCGGGGTGTTGTTCCAGCCGATTTTTAACCTGTTTCTGAATATACCTATCCAGAATGCTGTTGCCACCGGCATAGCCACGGAAACAGTCGGAATGACAAGCGGGGCAATCCGCTACATTATATACAAAATGGTGGAACTTCCGATCGGGTTCACAATGATCATGCTGACGATTCCGGGAGTTATAATCGGCAATTATGCAATGCTTGTGGTCAATGAAGATATTTTAAAATTCATCCTCGGCATTATCATTTTCGGCATTGCAAGCATGCAGTTGGTCAATGCTTTCAGGAAGTCATTCGGTAAAAAACAGAATATTCCTATTGAAGATATTTACAGGTATATGTGGGTTCCGCCCATCGGCGGATTTTTTTCCGCAACAACCGGAACCGGGATCTGCGAACTTGCCCAGCCGGTTCTCGAGAAGGGACTGGATATTAAAACAAAGAGAGCAAACGCAACTGCAATAATGGTGGAAGCAGTCGGAGACTGGGTAATTACCATACTCAACCTCCATGCAGGGCTGATCAACTGGGAAATATGGATATTTTCCGGCATTGGAGTAATTATCGGCGGGCAGATAGGGCCTTACGTTTCAAGATATCTGCCGGATAAAACCGTAAAACTAATATTTTCAGCAGCAGTCATAATAATCGGCATATTTTATATCTTTAAATCTGTTAAATGGCTGATATCATGATCAGTTCCATAATTTTTCCGGATATACCCCGTCGCTTATCAGACTTTTAATGCTGTTCTTCACATACTCTCTGTCCTCCTGATATGTAATTCCCAGCCATGCACTGTTTGATCTCAGTAGTTTCACTTTTGCAAGTTGTGCCTGAATAAGATTGCTAATTACTGTAGGTATAAAAAATTCTGCTTTCGGATCGCCGGCGCTCTTTTGTAAAAAATCAGCAAATTCTCTTTTCAGATGTTCAAAAATACCCGGGGTAAATCCGAACATATTCATTGAAACATATTCACTTCCGCTGAGCTCTAAATCTTCCCCATTCCCACGGATAGAAACTATTTTACCGGCTGATTTTTGTATTTTCGTGTATTCCGTAATTTTATTTAAATAATTTTCTCCCTCTAATGTACAGATTCCGCGCGATACAAATCCATGTTCAGATAAAGTATTTTTTAATATATAAGCAACTATGGCATATTCATTCGAATTTTTATCAACTTCGGATAAATGACCTGAAAGCACCTTAAATGAATCGCTGCCATAGAAATCATCCCCATTAATTACAGCAAAAGGCGTATCAACAGCGGAAGCGGCGCACAATATCGCATGTCCGGTGCCCCAGGGCTTTGTCCTGCTTCCATGAACCGTAAAACCATCCGGAATATCCCCGAGTTTCTGAAAAACATACTCAATATTTATCCTGTTTTCATATTTTTTCCCTATAATCTCCCTGAAATCTTTCTCAATATCTTTGCGTATAACGAATACAATTTTATTAAAACCGTATTTCAAAGCGTCAAAAACCGAAAAATCAATGATTGTTTCACCGTTTTTTCCTACCGGATCGATCTGTTTAAGACCGCCGTATCTGCTGCCCATCCCGGCTGCCAGAACAACTAACGCAGGTTTCATAATTTACTCTCCTTAATCATGCATTCAATCCCGCCCGCAGGGGAGGAATATCTCAGAACCGAAATATAACATAAAATGCTTTTATATAAAATCCATTTTCTCAGAAAATATTGAGTTAAAAATAATATTATCAAAAAAAATGTCATCAAAAAAATCTATTTCCATTTTTTTCTTGATTTTTATGAAAATTTACTATACTTTGTATAGTAATATGGCAAGTATATTTGCTTGCTAAAATAAAATTTAGTATATATATGAATTATATTGCTATTTAGCAGCTGCTTTTCCTTTCATACAGAACAAATTCCATACAGGTTTAAAGGCAGTATTATAAAATTATTATAAATTTACTTGACAATCATTTATAATATATTTTATGGTATATTTATTATATAATATCCACTAAATTTTAAATATTACTCATAGGAGAATTTTACCATGAAAACCGATTTAGTAATTTTAGGTTTAATCGACAGAAATATTCAGAGCGGTTATGACATTATGAAGCAGTTAAAAAAACTAACCGTTAAAAATGCCAACATTAAATTCGGATCCATATATCACGCATTGAAAAAAAGCACGGATAACGGCTGGATTAAGAAGACCGGCTCTACACGTGAAGGCGGAAATCCCGAAAAACACATATATAAAATAACACCTGAAGGCAAAAAACACCTGAAAAAGGCAGCCAGAAGATATTTCAGCGATAAAGATGTCTTTTTTGATGCTGATTTAACGCTCATGGTACTTGATGAATTGGATGCTGAATCCATAGAAGAAAGAGTACAGTCAGTTAAAGATAAACTGGCATCTATTAAAGAAAGTGACAGCTTGTATTTAAGCTATATAAGCCATCATTTAAAAGCGGAACTGGCCTGGCTGAAAACGCTATAATATTATTTTATAACAAGGGACTGTCTTAAGAATAATTGTTAATTAGATCATGCCCTTTCGGGATATTATATCGGAAAACTATGCTATATCGAATCAGAAACTTGCTTCGTCTGATTCGATATAGCATAACCTGCTTTCAGGACAGCCCCTTTATAATCATAATTTTTTGATAATTATTAAAGAAATATTCTCTTTCAGGCTATCTTTAAATAATTTTTAGATACATCAACCGCTTCCTGCGCGCTCTTGCAGAACGCATCTGCGTTTACATATTTGCACGTACTGGCATCTACCGTCCCACCGCCGATCAATATCTTTATATCTTTACGCAGCCCGGCCTTCTCAATAGAGGCAATGGCTTCCTTTATATTGTCAAAAGCTGTGGTCAGAAGGCATGAGATGCCGACTATCTGAGGTTTATGCAGTTTGATCGCCTCAATGAATTTTGCAGTAGGAACATCTATACCTATATCCACAACATCAAAACCGTTTGCACTCATTATAGACGCGACAATGTTTTTTCCTATATCGTGTATATCATCATAAATTGTACCAAGAACAAACGTCCCGTTTTTCCGGGCATATTCGGCGGCTTTCGCGCTTTCTCCTAAAATGGCTGTAGCCATTTTAAATATATCCGCGGACATGATAAGCTCTGATAAAAAATATTCTTCTGATTCATATTTTTTTCCGACTCCTGCCATGCCTTCCTGAAGAAAAGCTATAATATCGGGTGTCTCTACCTTTTTTTCTTTTAGCTCTTTAACTTCCTTAAGAACAGAGTCCTCATCCAGATTGACTAATGCTTCTATAAGTTTTTTACTCATATAAAAAATCTCCGATATTTAGTTTGATAAATTATTCGTTTATAGCGCCCAGTTCCAAAGCCAGTTAAAAGCCAAAGCCTCGATAGTCTCCCATGGCTTTCGAATCAGGTCTTCCTCACCTGGAATATCGCCCAGTTCTGCTTTCTTGACTGTCCACGGGGTAAGCACTCCTTTTTCGCCTAACACCGGTGTTTCACCTTTAACGGGCAGGGGAGCCAGTGGTTTCGGCGTAATGTTCCTGTCATACCATCCATATTTCATCACAGCGTCTAACATCGCCCGGTAGTTTTCAGGCCTGGTATTTGACGGAATATAACAACCGCCGCTTATTATATACCCTCCGCCTTTTCCTGCCTTTTCACACAATATTTTTACCCTGTCATCCATTTCCTGCGGACTGCCCAGTATAAACAGAGTGCTGGGAATTCCTCCGGCAATACACTGATGGTGGCCGATCTCTTCTTTCGCTTTAAAAATATTATCAGCCGGATCGTCAATATCGCAAACCAGCGTCCCTTTGGGCAGTTCCAGAAAATGATGCCAATGCCTGGACCAGTCTCCCTCAAGATAAATCCTTATTTTATAGCCTGCGTTAATGACAATCATCAAAGTCTTTTTTAAAGATGGCCAATAGAACCGGTCGAATTGTTTGGGTGATAAAAATGTAGCCTTATGAGTGGGAACGAAAATGGGATACCTGCGCAATGGATCTGCAATGCCAATTGCAAACCGTGCCATAATGGGTGCAAGAAGGTCACATGCCTGAATGACTTTATCGGGCTGACGAAACGTATCTTTGAGTATACCCTCTAATCCGCGCAATGCGTCTCCCAGCGCATCAAAAGGAGCCAGAAAAGCTCCGGTCATAGGCTGAGGCATACCGCATTGATTTTGAAGCTGTATAGAACGGTTACGCATAATCTCAGACATCATTCCCTGGGCAAGCCCTGCCTTAAGAAAAGCAAAATGCGTGCGTGTGTGTCCTTTATCAAATTCGCCGAATACGCGGGGAAGGAATCTCTCAAGCATAAATTCCGCGGGATTGCTGATCAGTACATCGTACTCATCAGCCTTCATATTCTCCCTTTCGACAAACTGGGTGGGTACATGAGGCGCAAGATCGCGGCCCGGGAATTTGTAGATTTTCAGACCGACAGCGTCGTAAAGAGGAGCCCAGAATCTGTTATTCCGCAACACATCTGCTTCGGGAAAAGCCCGGCAGAATGCGATCTCCCCTTCCAGCCATTTTTGGGGATCATAAATCACTTCCTGATTGTTTGCTACAGCATAAGTTTCTGCAAAATTGTTGGTTCCTGCTGCGATTGGTATACGGTCAACAGGCTCAAACGCAATAGCTGCCTGGTATCGCCCTAGTCTTTCATCAAAAAGCTTTCTTATGTCCTCTGACATATTGAAACCCCCACCGATAATAGCTTTATAAATTTATAATTGTGAATATTAAATATTAGAGTTGTTTCATAACTCATTTTTGTTGTGTGCGGCAGCTGAATATTTACTCCCCCGCCGCAGGCAGGGAGGAAATATTCATGCTGGCTCTCAGTTAAGAAACAAATCTATTATTAACATAATACTTAATAATTGGCGTTATTTATACAGCAATGACGGAAGCCATAAAACAAGCTGCGGAAAAATAAAAAGCAATCCCCAGACAAAGATAAGCGAAATCAGGAACGGAGCCACTCCTTTGTATATTGTCATTATAGGAATCTTGGTTATATTTTTCACAACAAAAACGCAGATGGCTACCGGAGGAATAACCACGCCGATCATGGCAACGACACCGAGTACAATTCCAAACCATATCGGATCGAATCCGAGCTTTAACGCTGCCGGATAGAAAATAGGTGTAGCAAGAATCAGGAATGCCAGGTCATCGATGAATGATCCGCCTATTTCAAAAAAAATGCAGATTAAAATCATAATCACATAGCGGTTAAGGGGGAGTGATACTATCCAGTCAGCTGTTATCTGCGGGATTTGAGTTGCAGTTATAAAATGGCCGAGTACTGTTGAGCCAATTATAAGCATAAGCAGCATGCCGGCAGTCCGCAAAGATTCAATTACGGATATAATATATTTCTTAAACGAAAGATCCCGTTTTAGAACAGCCAGAAGCAAAACAGCAAATGTACCGACCGCCGCAGCTTCTGTGGGGGTAAAATAGCCCATCATGATTCCGCCGACAACTATTATAAATATTAATATAACCCAGAGCAGTTCGGGAAGTGTCTGAATTCTTTCCTTCCATGTAAATTTTTCCGATCTTGGAGCAATCGAGGGATTAATTTTTGCCCATCCGTAAATGACAAATATAAATAATAACGCAATTATCAAACCGGGGATCATTCCTGCAACGAACAGCTGCCCTATGGATTGTTCGGTAATAATTCCTATGATAATAAGGGTGACGCTCGGAGGAATAATTACTCCGAGTGTTCCGACTGTCGCAACAACTCCCGAAGATAATTTTTCGCTGTAGCCGAAACGGTTCATTTCAGGAATGGCAACGCTGGCAAATGTTGCAGAGGTAGCTGCAGACGAACCGCATATAGCTTTGAAAGCAGTAGCTCCTGCGACAGTGGCCATCGCGAGGCCGCCGGGTACATGGCCTATAAATTTATGGGCTGAATTATAAAGCCGAACAGCAATACCTGCATTGAATCCGATCTGTCCCATAAGGATAAATAACGGAAAAACCGTGTAGCCATAATTTGTTATAACATCAAATACATCTCTTGCGATAAGGTTCATCGCAGGCTCAACGCCGTTAAGGTAGGCAAAGCCCACGACACCAACCAGTGCCATTGCAAAAGCAAGTTCTATACCTGTTGAAAAAAGAAGAAGAAGTACAATCAGTCCTATAATGCCAATAACTACTTCACTCATGCTGGGGGCTCCATATTTTTACGATATCAAGTACAAACACCAAACATTCAAGTAAACAGCAAACGGCAACACCATAAGCGATATGATAGAAAGGTAATTTTACTGTTGCAGTGACCTCTCCAGATGCATGAAATACAGCGCCTACACTGAACATTTTATATCCAATTACAGCAAAGAGAAGAATGCATAAAACACGCGTAAAAGTGTTCATTATGTTCTTCCATTTCCCGGACATTTTATCGAGAAGGAATTCCATGTACACATGTCCCTTATTCAGCGAAACCTGCGGAATAGCGAAGCCTATTACCAGTGCCAGTAATAGGCTTACTATTTCGTAAGTCCCTATGATCGGATAACCGCCTGCTCTCAGAATTATATCAGTAACAGTCAATAACATCATAATACTTAGAGAAATCCCGGCAATGTAATTCAATACTTTACTTATAAAGAGCAATATATTTTCAGGACGTGTCATTAATTCCTCCTGTTATCGATGTCTTTTATCCGTCATAGGGAAAGCAATGATATTAATAACGCTAATTACTATTAATACGGGCTCGCAACTTTTCTTGTTTTCTGTTGTCTTGTCCAGTATTTCGTACGGTCATCAATATATTTTAGCCATTCATTGATTTCTGATTCCTTATATCCTTTGGAAACCATTGTTTTTTTATAAGCAGTTATAACGGGTTGAGTGGCTTTTTTCCACCTGTTGACCTCTTTTATGGAAAGGTCTATCATCTTTCCTCCCTTGCTTGTAAAAAAATCTTTACCCTGAATATCCATATCATTCCAGAGCACTGCCTGCTTTTCTTTTGCTTCATCACCAACTTTTCTAATTATTTTCTGAATATCGGCAGGTAATTTGTCCCATTTATTCTTGCTTACAACCCAGTAAAAGGTTATTCCTGTTCCAAGGCGCCACATTGATGTAACATATTTTACTACTTCAGCAAATTTCCAGAACTTTAGGGTAGAAAGATCTACAGTAGTTCCTTCAATAACTCCTCTTCTTAAAGCGTCATATACATCAGGCATTTGCATAGGTATAGGAAGTCCGCCAAGTGCAGCAATAACATCGCTTAACTGGCCTGTAGCCCTGATCTTGACGCCTTTAATATCTTCAAGAGTCCTTATTGGTTTGCTTATTGTTTGGATGATTAATGGCCCAGAAGTACTCAAATAAAGAACCTCAACATCATTCCACTCTTTCGGTTTAAATTTATTATAAAAATCATAACTAACCTGAGTGGCAACCCAGCCGCTTGGAAATCCCAGAGGAAGGTCAAACACTTCCGTAACCGGAAAGCGGCCGCGCGTATATTGGATATGGGATAATCCCATATCTACGATTCCAGTAACAACCCCGTCGTACATCTTGACAGGATTAAGCATGGTGCCTCCCGCGAAATAGGTGATCTCGACTTCCCCTTTGGTGCGGTTTTTTACTTCTTCGCAGAACCATTCGGAAAGCTTTGACATAGGATGAGTAACGGGAAGATAATTCGCAGCCTTTAATTTTATAACTTCTGCCCCATTAACAATACTGCCGGCCGCAAGAAAAACAATAACAAGAAGAAGCAACTTACTAACGTATTTGTTCATATGTTCCCCCTTTTAATAATTATTTTTAATGCATGAAAGCATATGGCTACATTTAATTATCTAATTATCATGATAACATGCATTTTTTTGCTTGATTTTTCAATAATGACAAGTTATTATATAATTATATAATAACTTGTCAAGTAAAAATTATTTATATTTCATCGGTAAATTACTTTTTTAATCTGAGATATTTAATATTGCTGCGCAAGCGAGGAAATATGTATTAGCTATGACTATAAATTTTCATAAGATTGACAGATTATGACTTATAGAATTTAAATGACAAAAGGAATAATTATGAAAAAATTTTTAAAAATAATAAAGGTCTGTATATAATGCAAAGAAAAGTTGACCAGGATTCCTATCAACCAAGTTATTTACAACTGGTTGATATTATTCAGGAACAAATATCATCGGGCAAATTACGTCCGGGAGACCGTCTGCCTACAGAAAGCCAGTTATGCGCTTTTCACAATCTAAGCCCCATGACCGTCCATAAAGCAATTTCTCTTTTGATTAAAAGCGGCACTATTGTAACAAAACGCGGAAAAGGTATTTTTGTCAAACCTATGCAATTCTGGGATGCTTCGTTTAAACTGGGAAAGCTTCAATATCTTTTATCTGAAAAAGCTGATACTGAGGTAAAATTAGTGACATTACAAATTACCCGGGCAGATTCAATTGTATGCAGCAAGCTCAAAATAAAAACTAATGAAAATGTTCTATTTATGCATCGTTTAATCTTAGCAGAAGGCAAGGCCTTTCTTTCTCACTTTGAATATCTCCTATATGACCCGAAAAGCCCGATTATTGAGTCGGCAATGGAAGCCATCTCATTAAAGGACTTATTTGAATGGAAAGGTAATCAGCACTTTAAAAAAAACGTTTTATCCATACGTGCTGTCAACCTGAAAGATGAAGAAGCGTTACTACTGAATGCACCAGCCAACACTGCGGCGTTCTGTATTGAACACCTCTTTTTTGATTATAACGATAAGCCGGTAAGCTGGGGATGGTTCGTTTGTCCAGGCGACAGAATGCATTTTTCAAACGTCATCAGCATGGGTAATGGGGAATTAAAAAATGAAAACAAATAAAAGGAGCAGATTGGTTTCTGCAATAGCAAATTTAAAGGAAGAATTGACTCTTCAAATTGTGAATGAAAAGCTTTCCCTGGATATTGATCCTGTAAATCTTCTTGCTGAATTCCAGGAAGGATTACGCATAGTTGGCGAACGTTATGAAAAACAGCAATATTATTTGTCCGGACTGGTTATGGGGGGAGAAATTTTCAGGGAAACAATGGAATTGATTAAGCCCTATATTAAAAATCGAAAATTCAATGATGCCAAGACAAAGGTACTGATAGGAACTGTTGCGGGGGATATTCATGACCTTGGAAAAAATCTGGTAAAAATGATTCTGGAATACAACAATTTCAGTGTATTCGATCTTGGTGTTGACGTAAAGCCGGCTGAATTTCTGAACCAGGTGAAGGAGATTGAACCAGATATCATCGGGTTATCAGGCTTAATTGTTATTGCGTATGATTCAATGCGGGAAACAATCAAATTGCTAAGAGACGAAAACTGTAAACAGCCGATAATCATCGGCGGAAGCCCATTGAATGAAGCAGTATCAAAATATACAGGTGCTGATTACTGGGTAACCGATGCTATTACAGGTGTTGATATTTGTAAAAAAATAGTAAAATCAAAAGAATAATATTGACCCTGTAATTGCACTAAATTCCCTGCGCGCCAGACAGGACTCGAACCTGTGACCCACAACTTAGAAGGCTGTTGCTCTATCCAGCTGAGCTACTGGCGCTTA
>JAFGSG010000090.1 GCA_016934735.1 Spirochaetota bacterium
AGCATTATAATGCACTTCGGAAACCGGACATAATAAGAGCTGTTTAATAAGTGTAAAAATTCCTTGAAAATAAAATTCAGGTAGAGAATCATGTGCTCGTGGTTAAGTCCAATTCGCGGAACGGGCGGGGCAGGTTAAGCAAATGTTAGGCTGAAAAATGCTTGATTTGTGAAATAAGCCATAATATATTGTACAAAATTCAGTAATAAATAAGGTACAATATGCAAAGACTAAAATTTGACCAAGATATCCGACCTCTTTCAGAAGTCAGAACAGAAATTGCGAACTGCATCAAGCAAGTTCATGATACAAGAAGACCGTTGATTATTACTCAACACGGGAAAGGTGTAGCTGTCCTATTAGACGTTCAAGAATATGAACTAATCCAAGAAAAACTTGAAATGTTATCTGATGTGCAAATATCTTTGTCCCAAATCGAAAACGGCAACGGGATAGAACATAAAAAAGCAAAAGCCATGCTTTTAAAACGAGTTCAGAAATGAAGATTATATGGTCTCCACTTGCCATCGAAAGAGCTTCTGAAATAGTTGATTATATTGCACAAGATAAACCATCTGCAGCAATAAATTGGATAGATACTGTCTTTTCAAAAGTTGAATTACTTGCATCATCTCCTGAAATGGGTAGGGTTGTGCCAGAGATAGGAAATAACCAATTTAGAGAACTGATTTATGGTAATTATCGAATAATTTATCGGTTTTATAAAAAACAGATATCTGTTCTTACTATCCGTCATGGAAAGCAAATATTACCGATTGATGAAATTATATCATAAAACCTATTACATACTATCTCAGGCATAGGAAAGCCCAGCATGAGGTCAAGTAGGGTGTTGCTCGTGCGTTTTTTGCGACGAATTACAGTGCAAATTTAATGCTGATCTATTACTGAAAATCAGTGCTTTTACCCGCAACACCTCTTAACCCTTAGCTAGCGTGCGACACGAAGTCGCGTGATTTAATATACCATTTTGAGTATCAAGCGTATTCCCACCTGTCCCTACGCGAGCATGCTACCGTCGCGCTGATGACGGGGTGTGAAACCTCGCGGACAATGTACCGAATTGGATTTAAATGGCAACAGGAAATCCACCGGGAAATCCTACTCCCGTTAAGGTCTAGGGAAGGATGATATGGTGAAGTTAATTGAATACCGTTAAGCGTCGTAAAGTGTATAGACCTACGAGGATTAACAAGAGCTTTAACAGGTCAAAGACCGTTCCCGCCCCCCTCTTGCTGTTCTAGCCGTATAAATTGTTATTGATAAAGGCATTCCTTTTATCGCATAGTTTATTATACGATTTAGAAAGATTACCGGGTGTTTAACAATGCCTTACTCGGGGCTTGATCCGGATATTTGGAAACAGGTTTGTCCGGTTCTTAGGGGAGAAAGGGTCGGCAACGACCCTGACCTACCCGGAGATGAGTGCTAGCGTCGGTGCTGCAATGGAATAATTCTTTAACAGAAAGTCAATTAGATTTTGACTGTGTATTGCCAGTACCCACACTTATAGCTCAGCCGTTAGTTGGAAATACTCTTAAGTAAAAGTAATTAAAACGATTTCAATCAATATAACTTGAGTTAAATTATATCTTTACATACATTGTATATATGAAAGATTTAAAATTTGAATGGGACAAAAGGAAAGAGAAAACAAATATTAAAAAATATAATCTTTCCTTTGAAGAGGCACGAACAGTTTTTTTCGATGAAAATTCAATTTTTAGATCCAGATCATTCAAATGATGAAGATCGTTTCATTATGTTGGGAATGAGTTTTAAACTTCGAGTCATTGTTGTTTGCCACTGTTTCAGAGAAACTGATACTGTTGTTAGAATCATTTCAGCAAGAAAAGCAGGCAAAAATGAAGAACAAGAATATTGGAGGTAAAACATGAGAAGCAATTATGATTTTTCTAAAACGAAAGGTCGGAAAAATCCTTACATCAAATATATGAAACAACCTATAACAATGCGGCTTGATCGTGAGATAATAGATTATTTTAAATCATTGTCAGAAGAAACAAATATTCCGTATCAAAGCCTTATCAATCTTTATCTTCGTGATTGTGCGCTTCATCAACGCAAGTTGAAGACTACTTGGACAAAATAAATTACATTCGAATATATGTCATTATGTAAATTTTCCAACATTTGTTCCAGCCTTTGAGCCATTAGTCAGTTAAATTCTATTCTACAAATAAGCGGCATTATGATCAGTTAACTCCAGGGAGTTGAGATAACCTCTCTGGAGTTAATCGAAGTTTCCTGTAAAGAAAAACCCGTTATATTTACGGCATTGACGGCAACGTATTTTCAACAGAATATGGATAAGACGTAGAAACACCATCAAGACCAACAAAATAGGCTTCTAACTCACATGATTCAAAGAGTTTAACATCAAAATTCAGCATGCCTACATATAAGGCGTCAGGATCGGAATCTGATTGAACATCTTTCCATTTAATATACTGATCAGTATCACTCGTTGTAATCATTAATTGAAAAATCTTTCCCGGCCACGAATCAACATCTATGTATTGTTCCGTACTTTTAGGTACTTCAATATCCAATACTCCTGAGAAAACATCTGACATCCAATATATATGTTTTAGAGTTGAAGTAGATTCATTTTTAATATATATTTTTAGTACAGCTGTGTCTTCATCATCGGGCTTATTACATCCGGTAAATATAAAACTTATGTAAATAGTCAGGATTAGTACTAATGTAGTTAATATTTTTTTATTCATTATATGACCTCTTGATACTTTATTTGTTTTTATAATATATTATACGATATAGGCATGTCGTCCCGATTTAAGGAATCTGAACGTATTTTTTAAAAAGAGATTTTGTTTCTGCTTTTAATTAAGAAGAAAAAGAAATAAAAACGTTTTTAAAAATATTTCCTGCGGTATTTTGTGGGGGTAAGTCCTGTTGTTTTGGCAAAGATAGTGTTAAAGGCGCTCTTGGAGTTGAATCCCACAAAAAATGCAATTTCAAGAACACTTTTTTCATTGTCTTCCACCAGGAGCTTTTGGGCCTCTTCCAGCCGGTAGCGGTTTATGAACGTTCTGAAATTTACACCCAGCTTTTCATTGAGGATCAGGGAGAGATGGTCTCTGTTTATCCCCAACAAATTGCTGAGAGATTGAATGCTTATTGCCGGGTTACGATATAAATTTTCTGTTTCCATACTGGTTATAAGATATTCCATAACCCGCGGAAGGTTGACAGTTACTGGGAGAGTTATCGGTTTCCGACTACCTTTAGGTTCTTTAATTATCATCTGGGTATATTCAGGATGACGATAGCTATATAGGAAATATATAACAGCAAAGCCTCCATTGGCAATTAAAACAAGACCAATAAGAAAATCATTTTTTAAAAGATGGGCAAGAAAGAGGAACATGCAACTGAGGGCAACAGCTGTAAAAATATAAAAAATGACACGGATTTCTTTTATTAATCGGAATTTTTCCGATTGTGTGAGTCTGTAAATTTTTATAACTACAAGAAATGTATATATCAAAAACCAAGTGTCCGCTAATATACTGATAATATATACCGGGGTATCTGAATGATAGTCAGGATAGAGGTTTCCCCCGTTTTCTGCAGTAGTATTTCCTGTTGCATGATATATAATAAAAAAAAAGAATACAAACATTGCCGGAAGATACTGGAGAGAGTTTTTTATTGAAAACCTCATCTCCTCTCCAATTATGTTTTTAACATAAGCATATCCAACCGGACCTATTATAAATGTTATTGCGAGATCGCTATTCATCAGGAAAGGGAGTCTGAAAATTACATTTGTCCTGTAAGACCAGAAATAGAAAAAAAGGCAACCCAGAATAAAAAAGAACAATGCCATGAGGTTGTTTACCCTTGACCTTATTTTCAGTGTCAATTGAAGCACTGCGCAAATCATAAGTGCCATCGCATGAGTAAACAATACATATGTTATTATCTGGTCCATAACTCTTTTAACAATTAATTATGATATTCTCTTTTCTAGTTTGATATATGGGAATTTCCATCATGTAAAACCGGTCCATGAGACTGCATCTCTCTTATCCGAGCCTGTTTCTGACGACCGAAATATTAAGTAATCGAAGTAAGGAAGACGGGGATTTCCCAAAGGTCAATCCAATTTCCCCGAATTTTAAAAAATTTTACATGAATTTACAGGGATATTTAGATATTTTACTGCAGCCGGATAAATTCCCTTCCCGGACTCAAGGCACCTGAGATTCTTCGGGACAAATATTTTAAAAAAACCCTTTACTATACCAGCACAAGAATAAGTATGTCATAATAAGCTATTTTAAATTCCGGATTGATTGAAAGAATGAATAAACATAATATTTTATTAAAGAAAATCAATAATGATAAAGATCAAAAATGTTACTAAACGATATAATGAAAACAATACTGCTGTAAAAAATATCAGTTTAAATATCAATGAAGGCGAGATTGTTGTTTTATTAGGTAAAAGCGGCTGCGGTAAAACAACAACCTTGAAAATGATAAATAGGTTAATTGAATATGACAGCGGAAAAATTTATATTAAAAATAAAGAAATTAATGATCTTGATCCAATAATTTTGAGACGAAGCATTGGCTATGTCATACAAAGTATTGGACTCTTCCCTCATATGACGATTGAAAAAAATATCAGTGTGGTTCCCGGGTTATTAAATTGGGATACTGAAAAGATCAGAAAAGAACTTTTAAAAGTGCTCAACATCATCAGATTACCGGATTCAATTTTAAAACGATATCCGCATGAACTGAGTGGAGGTCAAAAACAGCGTATTGGCGTAGCAAGGGCGATAATTGCAAATCCAAAGATCATACTTATGGATGAGCCTTTTGGAGCATTAGACCCAATTACGAGAGAAGAATTGCAGGAAGAATTTTTAAATCTTCAAAACGTTATTCAAAAAACAATTGTATTTGTTACGCATGATATTTTTGAGGCATTTACACTTGCAAATAAAATTGCGATTATGGACAATGGCATAATAGTACAAACCGGGACTCCTTATGAGATATTAAAAAAGCCTGAAAATGATTTTGTAGACAGGTTCATCGGCAAATATAAAGAATCTTTGCTTTCGGAAATAAAAACTTAGAAATATCATTATGGAATTTATTAACTTTTTTTTAGAGAGAAAAACTGAAATTCTGTTTCGCAGTGGCGAGCATATATGGCTTTCCGGCATATCAGTCTTCCTGGCTGTATGTTTTGGACTGCCGGTTGGCATCCTGTTAACAAGAATTAAACAGCTTGCAACACCTGTAATTAATATCGTTAATATTATTCAGACTATACCAAGCCTTGCATTGCTCGGATTTTTAATACCTGTAATGGGTATTGGCGCCGAACCGGCTATTCTTGCGTTATTTCTATACTCCTTACTGGCAATTATTAAGAATACAATGACCGGTATCAACCAGGTCGATAAAGCAATAATAGAAGCAGGTACAGGGATGGGAATGACTAATTCTCAAATATTGATTAAAATAGAATTGCCTCTCGCGGCAGCTGTCATTTTCTCAGGCATAAGAATTGCCACGGTAACCTGTATTGGTATTGCAACCCTTTGTGCTGCTATTGGAGCAGGCGGTCTTGGACAATTTATTTTTCGCGGTATATCTATGGTAAATAATTATATGATTTTACTCGGTGCTTTGCCTGCCGCCTTGATGGCTATAGTGATTGATTTTATTTTGCACATTATTGAAAAAAAATTAACGCCGGAACGGACTTAAAATTCTTCAATAAGGAGGTTGCTTTGATAAAAAAATTTACCGGCCGGATTAGTTTATTTATCGGTTTAATTATTACAATATTACTGTTAGTTGACTGTTCGGATAAAAATAAAACTATTGTTATCGGCTCAAAAAATTTTACTGAGCAGATAATAGTCGGTGAAATTATAGCACAGTTGATTGAGGGCAATACTGATTTAAAAGTAAAAAGAAAATTCAATCTGGGCGGGACTTTCATATGTTTCAACGCATTAAAGCAGGGTGAAATTGATCTATATCCCGAATATACAGGGACCGGCCTTACTGCGATACTGAAAAAAGATGTTATAACAGATAAAAACAAAGCCAATGATATTGTAAAAAAAGAATTTAAAGATCAATTCAATCTGATATGGCTTGAACCTTTTGGTTTTAATAATACATACACAATAACGATGCGCGCCGGCCAGGCAGAAAAATATAATATAACACGAATATCTGATTTAAAAATACATCAGAATTTTTTAAAGTGCGGATTTACCACCGAATTTATTGAAAGATCTGACGGATATAACGGATTAAAAGCTAAATATAAATTATCTTTTAAAATCAGACCTAAAGAGCTTGATCCAGGATTGATGTATAAAGCAGTAAAGGAAAAGGAGATAGATGTCATCTGCGGTTTTGCCACCGACGGGAGAATTCGTGCATATAATTTATTAGTATTAAATGACGATAAGAATTTCTTTCCCCCTTATTATGCTGCTCCGCTGATACGTAATGAAATAATTGAAAAATATCCTGAAATTGAATCATTACTAAAGCAATTAAGCGGGCAAATATCCGACAAGGAAATGAGCGAAATGAATTATACCGTTGATCAGGAAGGGCAGCAGGCAAAATTAGTTGCAACGGCATTTTTAAAAAAATCCAAACTAATTTTAAAATAAACGAGGTTTTTTGCAAAAATTAAGATATCATGTACAATTTTCACCGATAGACGTAAAGCATCTGGACCAGGACCAGGCGTTTTTCTATTTAACAGACAATGGAAAAAAAATACCATTTCATGATTACAATAAAATATATAATTATCAAGGGCTTTATGAACAGCTTTTTTATGACAGGTTAAAATGCATATCTCCCAGAAAAGTAACTGAAGCTTTAAAATACACCATTGACCAAAATAAAGAATTTTTCTCTGAAATGAAAGTTCTGGATTTTGGGGCCGGCAATGGTATGATGGGAGAAGAATTAAAAAAAACAGGGGTAGCCAGACTGGTTAGGGTGGACATCCTAAAAGAAGCAAAAAATGCAATTGAAAGAGACAGGCCCGGAATGTATAATGTGTGATGAATATTTCGTAAAAGATTTCATAAAATTGAGCAAGAAGGATAGAGATGAAATAGTATCATGGAACTTAAATTCCTTAAATGTAGTCAGATGCAGCTAGCTCATTTTGCGCGGCGAAAGTTGTGCGGAATCCGAAAGAGTTTGCATTTTTGGAACTCGGTCTTACTACCCGCTGCACCGCTTATTTTTTAGTTAAAATTTTAAAATAAGTAAATATTATCTTTAAGTTGAGAGGTGCACAAATGAAAAAAATAAAATTTTCCGTTTTTTTATTCATTTCTATTTTTCTCATTATTAGTTGCTCCATTCTAAGGTACAGCCCTCTTATAAGAGCTGTATATAATAATGATATTAAAAAAGTAAATGAACTCATTAATCAGGGTGCTGATGTAAATGAGAACAGGAATACAAGTAAAAATACGCCTCTAATGTGGGCTCTTGCCAATAATAATTATGAAATGACTAAACTTTTAATAGAGCGGGGTGCTGATGTAAATGAAAACAATAATAATAAAACTTACTCATCATTAATGTGGGCATGCGAAAAAGGCAACATTGATATTCTTAAATTACTTATCAAAAATGGTGCAAATGTTAATGCATATTATGTAGAGAAATATTATACGGCTTTGTGTGTAGCAATTGAGTGGCATGATTACAAAAATAATAATAATAACGCTTTAATTCTTTTTTTGCTTAAAAAAGGCGCCCGGGTATACAATGAACATTTAAAAATAGCGGATGAAATCGGAGGATTTGAAAAAGATACATTGCGACTTTTAAGAAAGTCGGTTAATAAAAATATTGCAGACACTGGCGACATTACAGACACTAAAGATAAAGAACCAGCTCCGGTAACAATCATAAAAATGAATAAAGGGAAACTGGTCGGGCTGATTAAATCTGTTGATGTCAAAAGCAATGAAATAATTGTCAGTTCTGTTGTAATCGGTCGCCTCGTAAATTTGGGCGACACATTATATTGTGTAATTGACGGCGACAAGATTAATATGGAAGTTACATTCCCGATGCAGACGATTGCTAAATGCAAAGCTGCACATAAGAAAGATGTTAAGAAGTTTATAGTAGGAGAAACCGTATATAAATAAATTTTTATCTTGGTTTCCTTAAAAAATAAACCTGACAAAAAAGGATAGAGACGATCGTTTTTTGATCGTACTATATCCAATGTTCAAAAAGCCCGTCTGAGAAGATATTTTCGCTATAAGGGTAAAGAAAAAGTTAATTTATAAATTCTTTAATGAAAATCAGTAATATTCCGGAGGTAAATATGCCATATCGATGGTTACGATTCTGGTTTATCATTCACTTTTATGCTGATATTATTGTTGCCATTCCTATATTTTTATTTCCAGAATATTTTTTGCAACTAGCCGGGTGGCAAAGTATTGATCCAATTGCTACGAGAGGAGTAGCTGCTGCTTTGTTTGGCATTGGTATTGAATCATATCTCGGCCATAACTCAGGTATTGAAGCATATAAACAACTATTAAATCTTAAAATTATCTGGTCTTTAATGGCAACTATAGGTATAATCATTGCACTAATTCAAAATGTACACAACCGTCCACTAATGCTCTGGATAATATTCATTGTATTTATTTTATTTCACTTACTGTGGGTTTATTGGAGAGTACGATTACAGAAACTACAAGTCATCTCAAAATTATAGATTCATGTAAATGATTTACTATAAATTGGAATACATTACTGAATTTTTTGCGGAATCAGACCTTCCTGGTTATTTTTTTATGTTTTTGAATGTTATTACATCAGGTCTGAAAGGCGTCCTCAAAAATTTAGTAAT
>JAFGSG010000091.1 GCA_016934735.1 Spirochaetota bacterium
AGGGAACCTCTAAAAATCAGATTTTTTATTGTTTTATCAAATAAAAAACCTGATTTTTACAGCAATTTGTTCCCAATGGTTACATCCGAATTTAATTATTAGAGGTAACCATAATTTATTAAGATTAGCTGAGCATAGCAATCTAAGTCTGACTGAGAAGCAGAAAAAGAATCTGATAACTATTACAGCATTTAATATAAATGTACGATATGATGATTATAATATGAGCTTTGAAAAGAAATGCACGGTCGATTTTACCGGACTGTGGATTAATAATATAAACGAGATAAGATCATGGATAAAAGCATTAATCAGGCAATAAATAATTTTATAATTAAAGCAGCAGAACTTGATTCGAGACTTGTCACGGCATATCTTTTCGGTTCATTTGCAAAGGATAGAGAAACAGATGAAAGCGATATTGACATTGCTTTTGTTATTAATAACCTCCGCGATGATGAAAGATTTGACTTACAGGTAAAGCTGATGCTTCTTGCTTCCGAGTTCGATTCAAGGATTGAACCGCACCCGTTATCGGACAATGAATTTGATTCAGGCAATCCATTTGCAACGGAAATAAAAAAAACCGGCATAGAGATCAGACCGCAGACTATACGTATTCAATAACAACGTATTTTTCATTTTTACTTCTGCCTGCACATATTATATCCTTAATAGAGTTTTTCAAAGTCGAGCAGGCTGGCTTTCCCTTCGTTTACTGCTTTTATCCCTGACTCGACTTCAGTCAGCCATGTTTTCCGTATTTCCTCATCTTCATGATCTATGCTGGCAAGAATTCATTCCGCAAATACTACCCGTTCGTTTGGCGGCATTTCCAATGCTTTTTCAAAAAGATTTTTATTCATTATAATTTCTCCTATATGCATACTTTATAAAGCACAGAGGATAGAAATATCAACTAATTTTCTTTGTAACGAATTAATGAGTGAAATTTTCCGGGGGATATCCTGATTAATTGAGAACGGGTGTACCTTTTATTTCCCGGATTGTGAGAATTCAGCCTGCGTATATTTGTCCGGTTTCGTAATATCCGCAGGACAAGGGGCAGCAGGCCCCTGTTCTATACGCCCTGTCCCTACAGGCATTGTTTGTTTAAAAATAATAATTCCATGAACATGATTCGGCATAATAACATATTCGTCTAATTCGACATTAGGGAAATGTTCACATATTGCCAACCGTAGGGGCGACCCTTGCGGCCGCCCGATCGTTGTTAACGGTCGCCCTATCTGTATTATCGATCGCCCGATCGGTATTAACCAGACTGTCGTCATTGCTGTTTACAGCGCATGGGGCAGGGGCGAGCCCTGTCCCTACGGGTGACGAAATATTATCTTAATATTTTTAAATTATTCAATAAAATCTCTTTTTTTTAAAAAAATATTTCATACTTTGGCGATATTTTATTATTTTAGTATGGTAAGCTCAATTATTTGAAAGAATAAATAAAATAGCACAAAGCATATACTGTGAAGGTTCGAGAAGGGATAGGTTAAGCAGTAAAAAATTAACCACCGAAAAATCTTCCTGCAGTATTCCGTACTGTCATATTTCGGCAGAAATAAATAGATTTAAGTTATTGTCATATCATATTTTCCTGAATTTCATACTAAAAAAAGAGAGATCAATATGCGAATAATAATTAGTGCAATAATTTTATGCATAATTTCCTCAACCGTTTTAGCACATACTATTTTTCCGGAGAAGTCGGATGACCCGAAAGTTAAAATGGTAATATCACAACTGCAGCTGATATCCTGTGCTCTTGAAAATTTTTTACAGGATAACGGATTTTTTCCAACAACAGAACAGGGAATAAAAGCATTATATAAAAAGCCGGCCATAAATATGATTTCTGCGGGATATTCGGTATATGGCTACATAGAAGAGATTAACTGTATAGATCCGTGGGGGAATGATTATATATACAGATATGTCGGGAAAGAGAATTGCCGCTTTATATTAATGAGCAATGGCGCTGACGGTAAAAAGGGCGGCAAGGAATTAGATTCAGATATTATATTTATTTATAACAAAAATTAGAACCTGACGCTTTTACTATTCAGATTGTCTTTGCTTCTTCGTGCTCCCGGATGTCTCACTTATGCGAAAGTCCTTCTTTCTCTGCGAGATTATACCGAACATCCCTGCTGCTCAACATGTAAATCTCTTCCCATGCGTTTGTCAATCTTTTTGAATAATTTCAAACATTCGTCCGCCGCAACAGATTTGAATGCACCAATAATATTGCCAACCGTAGAGGCGACCCTCGTGGTCGGTCAGGCATAAACGCGACAGTCACGGAAGAGTTAGTGCAGAGCGCAGGCAGGAGGCCTGTTTGCGCTCTGTCAACATCCGTGTTCATGCCTGACACTAAGGCATCCGTGCCTGTCGCCCGATTGTTTTTATAACATGGTTGCCCAATTATTTTAATCACACAGGGCAGGGTTATTTTTATAACATCGGGCAGGGGCAAGCCCTGCCCCTACAGGTTTATTTCCGGTAAATATAATTTTCAATTTCTATAGATTTTTTTATCCAACCCGCAACTTTTTGTTGAAAATATTATATATTCATTTATCATGCCTTTATCTTTGACTGCAATCGGGAAATTATCCGGAATATATTAATCAATACGGAGGCATTATGGGATTATACCTTGTTCGGCACGGCGAGGCAGCAGCAGAGGAAGTTGATCCCAACCGTCCCCTTACCCCCAGGGGCAAGGCAGATGTTTTAAAAACTGCCGCTTTTTTAAAAGGGAAAGTAACGGTTGATATTATATGGCACAGCACCAAGCTCCGCGCCCGCGAGACTGCTTCCCTGTATGCCGGAGCTTTTTCTCCGGCACATGGATTGCTGGAAAAGCAGGGGCTTGCACCCAATGACCCCGTGGGGAACATTATGGATGATATTATCAACACAAAGCACGAACACCTTATGATAGTAGGGCACCTTCCCTTCCTTTCCAGGCTTGCCTCGCTTCTCATTGCAGGCACGGAATCCGGGAATGTGCTTGTGTTCCGCCCGGGCGGCGTTGCGTATCTTGAACACACGGACAAAGGGAACTGGTCCGCTGTTTGGATTGTTGTGCCGGAGCTGGTGTAAAACAGAGCGGCTGAACCGGCAGCCGGAGGCTGGAGGTTGCGGGATTGAGGAGATGAGGGAGAGAAGTGTAGAAAGAAAACCTTTTGACTATTGCAAAATAGAAGGTTAAAGCTCTGTATTTTTATTTTTTCTTATAGGACGAATATCCATTCTGCAATTGGCTCTCTGCTTTATAAATTTCACTTATCATAATTATCCTTATAGATCGACTGAAGCACATTACTCTTTTTAGCTATTTCCTCTAATAAAAAATGAGCAGAGTATATTTCTTTTTGAGATAAACTCCTTGCGTCCCTTAATTTTTTCCCTATATTATGTGCCATGTCTGTATAAAACTGTGAAATTTGACCGGAATTTTTACAATATAAATAAATTTTTTTCCAATTATCAGCGCCTAATGATTTTATATTTTCAAGAATTTCTTCTTTCAGTTTATTATCTGTTTCATCTCTACTGATTGATTTTCTTTTGATTGTTTTTTCATTTATCAAATAGTGTTTTATTTTATTTAATTCCACATCGAAGTTCTGATTTTTAAATGAAACCCAGCATTCTTCTTTTTTCGCCCATTCGCCATAGAGCGCTCCGGGTGCATTATTTTTTATATATTCTTCAACTATTACCATTAATTGATGAAGCAGATCTTCAAATGCTGAATCAAGTTTTTGCTCTCTCCAGATTTTATAAAGGTCTATTTTATATTTTAATTTATAGTTAATCCATGCAACAGAATAAGGTACAGTTAAATATCTCATATCCCCGATTGAATTAGGTTTAGTACCATAGACTTTTTCAGCTGTTTTGAAAATAATTGTCTTAGCCACTGAATCCTGAAAATACTCTTCATCCGGATCATCTTTAAAATTATATCTTAAAAACTGAGCATAATTTTTTTGTCCACCCCTAACAACGAAATGAGGACCAATAATAATTTTATTGCCTTTAAATATTTCCTGATAACTGTTCACATATTTAGCGAATAATTCTTTAGTAAGTAATTGCTTTCTGGGATTCTTTAAATCAAAAGCTTTTCTCTTTGAAGGTGTGAAACCCTGCCTTAATCTTTCGTTTCTGAATTGACCTCTTGCCCTTTCAAAGAACCATCTGGTTTGATGTGAGTCTCCGTCCAGTGGCGGTCCCCACGCCGATCTGGAAATCATTTCAAGTTTAATTAATCCAGGCTTATTGGAACTCAAATCAGAAGCTGAAATTCTGTTCTGTGTATTTGCATATTCTGCTATTCTGCCAACCGTTGCATCAAGGTTTTCTTTATCTCTGATTGTTGTTAATTTTAGCTGTACATAAACATCTGAAATATCAGCTTTGTATTTTTTCCATGTATGATAGATAGCAGCGATTGTCTGCCCACCATTAACTATCTGAAAATTCTTAACATGGGTTATTACATAACCTGCAGTATTTGGTAATGTATCAAATGTAACCTCATCTGCAGTTGCGGAAATACCATTATTAAATGCTAAAAACATGTGTGGCTCATTAAGAATTGTATCTCTGATACCACGATTTATTTTACCTGAAAATTGTAAAAATGATCTTATATTCTGTTCAAGCAGTCTGAGACCATATTGTTCATAGATGCTTGCTAATATAACTCCAGGTATGATTGCTAAATATGATTGATAACCTTTAAGTTCAACATTAGTACTAATACAGGGTAAAGGAAGACCAGTTTCATTAAAATTAATTTCAATTGGAATTCTCGATTTATTTGACAGATTAAATAAATAGTGGATATCTATAATTCTGAATAATATTTTATAATCCGAATATTTTGTAATTGGTTTTACACTTAATTTAGTCTCTCCATTTGTAAGAATAAATACATTTATTCTTGATAAAAATTCTTTAACTTCAGGGGCTTTGGATAATGTATTGGCTAGATCAAATATTTCTGAAGTTTCTTCAATCTGACTTGAATAATTTTTCTTAATTGCATTGTCAAAAAAATTAATTGCTCTGTTCAGAGCTTTCTCTAATTCGTTTTTTTGTATCTGTGTAATAATTTTATCTGAAGTATAAATTGTTACGAATAAATCCAGTGTTTCATAATTCTCATATAAAGCATATCCATTAATTTTATGCTCAATACCACGCTTACTAGTTTTCTCATCATAACAAATACGAAAATTTTCAGTTTCCCCGGCTTCTTCCAGCAATGTTAACGCATAATGTGTAAATATCTGTTCAGGTGTTGATCCATCTTCTTCTGATATTAATTGTGTATTTATATCTTCCTGTAATTCAGTATAAAATTTTTCAATTTCCTGAAGCTCAAGCATGACTTTGCCTTATTTTATGAAATAATTCATCCGGAGTAATTCTCCATGGAACTTCATCCGGAACTACAATTGAATACCTCACGTCACCAACTCCACCAGGCACCTGCCGTTCAGTTATTCTGGGGAAATCATTTGTTACTAGGAAAATTCTATTATTCCTTATATTATAATCAGTATCTGAATACAAATTCCGGTGAACATCAAAATATCCGTAATCCAGTAGTTTCAGTTTAAAAGAACTTAATGCCGAATAATTATCCTTTAATGTTTCCAGCACCTCATCAACTAAGCTATTTAATGTTTCAGTAGTACCGTCTCTTACGTCTACTGATATATGAAATAAATAAATTATAGGAATAATGTCTGTATCCAACTGACGTTCATTTGCTATATGTATTTTCTGATGATTTTTACCATGAGTAGTTTTAACTTCAAGTGCCCAATCCAGATGTTGAAAATCCTGAATAGCTTTTTCCGGCCCCTTCCATAAATTAATACAAGATTCATAGTCATTAGAATAAGACAAAAATTGTCTTAAAAAGTATAACTCACCAAACAATCCGACTTGTGCTTCTTCCGACAGACCTTGTTTGCCAAGTTTTTCAAATAACATTTGCCATTTAGTCAGTCTGGATTGTAATTCGTTTAAAAGTAATTTTTCATCAGTTATTTCTGCAACCTGTTTAATTAAATCCTCAGACAAAACAGAAAAGAGATCCTTATACTGGTTATCAACAAGAAGAATTAGCAGGAATTGTTTTTCTGTTTGTTTCTCATCTACAAGTGTATCAATTTTAATATCTCGAATTTTATTAAGACTTGTTAAATCAACACTAAAATCCTTATTTAAATGAACAGATATACACCGTAATTTTTCAGGCACTTTAATTGAAATATAAATATCTGGCTTTATTTGTCCGGACATACGTTTATAAAGTAAACCTGAAGTTAATGAATTATCAGCCTCTAATTCTTCCCAGATTTTATCAATTTTCATCTTCATCTTCAAAATCATTAAAATTATCATCAATATTTAAATAACTTAATAATTGTTCATTTACAGCATAAGATACTAAAGCATTTTTCCTGCTTCCTGGAAAACTAATAGCATACCCTACAAAAGGATCCGAATTAAGAGGTAATCCGGCCCCGGTAGGATCAAGTAAATAAATTAATAATAAGGCATTTTGAGGATTTCTTATCTGATTCCGTACAATTTCACCATTCGGATACGAAGGTTCTCCTTCTTTATTTTTCTTTTTACGATATTCTTTAGTTAACTCCATTGCTAATTTATAGTTGGATTCTGAAAGATCAATGAATTCATCAGGTGGACTTATTATGTGAGATTTTATTAAATAATAGATGTAATCATCTGATTTATTATTATCTTGACTTCTGATATAGCAACCTATCTCAATTGGTGTATCAATGATTTGAAATGTAGTGGTATATGATGCATTCTTCTTTGACATCAGTGCAATACTCCAGTTAGTCAATTCTTCCGGTAATTGTGCATTTATAAACCTTATTATGTTTTGAGGTTCATACGCTTTAAGATTTTCAGGAGTACGAATCCCATTTAAGAAATTAATAACTTCTTCAGCTGATCTGTTTTTCCAAAGAAAATTATTATTAATTTTTTCGTAATTATTATCAAAGCTTGAAATGAATGATATTGTATTATAAAAATTATTAGTAATTATATTATTATCTTTTTTAAATTCATATGACTCAGTTAGTCTTCCGGACCAGCTTATTTGTACATTCACTGCAGTCCGTAATTTATTTGTAGCTGAAATTTGTAAAACTCCTGGATGAGTTCTGACTTTTAATGCATAATATTCCGGTGCTGCACCTGCATCGTCTGACATAATATTAAATTCTTCGCGTAATTCTTCTGAAGCATGTGTTATGTGACAGAACCATTCATTTAACTCACGACTGGTAAATAATCTACATAAATCAACATAACCATGTCTGTAACCGAACCAACGCCCCATTTGCATTAGTGTATCATACATGCGGGATGACCGAAGATAATAGCTGACTGATAAACCTTCAAGAGTTAACCCTCTTGATAATTTATTTCCTCCTATTGCAATGACCGATAGACCATCTTTATGATCATAATAATCTAAAGCCTCACGGGATCCACCGTGTATTGCTCTTACTTCAATCCTAGATACTGCATCATTTAAATGTTTAACAATGGTCTCCCATAAATGGATTCTAATCTCCGGATCAATTGTAGATAATTGAGAATTAAGGATATTCTGAGTAATCGTTACAAACGACTTATAACCTTGCTGATCTTCTTCAAATGTTTTTCTGAAAAGATCTAGTACCTCAGGATCATTCTGATCAATACCCATTCTGTAATAGTCAAATTGATTATTAACTAAATCAGTTATGTGTGTCTGCCATCGTTGGAATCTGGTAACATGTATAAGCATTGAGTTATGTACTTTCACCTGACCGCGTGCTCTGCGAATAGCACAGGTAAGAATAAAACATCGAATAGCTGTTTTTAAAGAATCAGGGATAAATACGGGAAGCTGGTCATGCTGCTTATGTCCATCAGGAACAAAAGTTACATAATCATCAATTCTGTTAACAATTGGTAAAACGGAATCCTGTAATTCATCTTCTTCATAAAAACTAAAACCAAACACTAACTCAGGACCGATATAATTTGAAGGAGTGGAAATATTTAATATAAAATCGCGGGGGAACAGATCATCTTCTTCAAGTGGAATAAAAACATTTGCAAATGGCGTTGCTGTATACCCAACATAACCTGATTTTCTGAACAAACTAATAATATCACGTATCTGTCTGTTTATACGTGTTGCTTCCCATTCAGGTCTGTTGGTATTTATTGAAGCATGATCAGACTCGTCATCAATTATTAAAAGAGCTTTAGTATTTATTACTCTGGTACCGTCATTATCCAATGATGCCTGTGCTGATAGCCATTGAAATAATCTCCTTAAAACATGTGGATTTTTTTTTATTACAGCAATTATTGGTTCATTTGTATCAAAATTAAAACCGGAAGAATTCGCTGCCCCTTGAGTAAAATCACCATTACCTAAATTAGAAGTAAGTGAATGGGCTATGCTATTATAGTCAACTTTCCCAACACCAATTCTTCTGCTATTATAGTCATATGTTCTTGTGTGTTGTGTATCAAATCCAAGAAAACCTTCATCAAGGCGTAATTGTGTCTGGCTTCTGAGATTATTATATGTCCCGGCTAGTATAAGAATTAATTTAAAACCTGAATCAACTGCCTTACATATCAGCCCTGTGTAATTAGAAGTTTTTCCTGATTGAACTTGCCCTACAACTAGTCCTTTCTTATCTATCTGGATAGCTCCTGAAGGATCAAATAATCCATCGAGTATTCGATCAGTTATTCTATCAAGTTCAGTTAATGTAGAAGGTGCGTAATTTTTCTCCTCCTGTAAATATTTCATATAACGATTCCAAAAATTCCATTTAATAGTAGCTTTTTTTTCCTTTAACCAGGGAAGTCTTCTTTCTTCTTTTTCAATAATCCTGTAACTTTCTATTCTTACTTTATAAATACTCTCAATTTCCCTGACTATTTGCTCCTTATCGCAATTTTCAAATTCTGGTATTATTAAAACGTGATTAACTTTTTCTTCAATTTCATCTCTCGTTACAGATGTTTTATTCCCAAGCATTATTCTGATTATTCTTATTGCTTCATCAATCATAATTATTTCTCCAGATAATGAAGATATTGAGGATATGAATCAAAAGGTTCAATGCTAATAATTCTTGCTTTAGCTGCTTCAGGACTGTAACCTTCTTTTATTAAATTAATAAATAACTCTTTCATGACTTTAACAACCGGATCGGGGCTGATCCCTTCAAAAGGTTTTCCATGCACATTTTCTTCTTCATTTTCACGAATCATAATCAGAGGAATTGGGACTGTTTCTTCAGCAAATTTTAGAGCATTTTGTACTTTATTTTTTAAATCACCTGCATTATCGAGTAATGTTTTAATAATTGGATGATTTCTGTTTATTCTATAAAACCGTTTTCCATGTCTGTTATATTCATCCCAGAATGGGAAAAATTCATCTTTTGAAAGTGTACGTTTTATTATTTTCCCTCTGTGCTTATGAATTTCTATCGCTAATGCTCTGGCTTCCTTTGCAATAGAAAATATAACGTCCCTATAAGGTGCCGGTGGCTTTGCCTGTGATTTTTTAATATCTATACGCCATTCATTATCAAGGTTGTTGCTTAATTCAATTTTCATTCTGCATAAATCATAGTGGTGTTCTCTTTTAAACATTCCCAGCCAGTCGCCGGCAACCAGGAGTCTTTTATTCCGGTAAACATAGAAACCCTGATGGTTTGTCCAGCTGTCTTTTGGCCCTTTTCCATAGTTGTACTCTTTAGGTGTTAGTCTTGAATGGTGAGGTAAAATAAACCCCTGGACGATTACATTATCGTTAGCAAGACGTGTTTCAGGTCTGATTTGTACTCCGGGTATACCTGTCATAAAAGGATCCCACGATGAAACTTTCCTGTCCCGGAAAATAATATTTAATCCTTCATCGATGTATCTGTGAAAAACCATCCCAAGATGTTTTTTTACTGAATCCATGACTTCAAGGAACTTCTTTTTTGATTTTTCATTATCTGTTGAGGTTTCTTTTGTAAGTCTGTCAATATCCCACCAGATAACCATTGTACCCGTTTCATTCTCATTGAATTTCTTATATAAATTCTGATTATCAGGTTTATATCTGATCAGGCTCCAGGATTTACTGTGATCACAAACATAATCCAGATCCCAGGTCCAGTAAACAGGTTCACAATCTCTTTTTCTGGAGATCACACAAAACTTACGGCATTGAGAAAAGGAAGCTGTCTTTAGCCCAAGTCCAAATCTTCCAAGATCATCTGGTTCTCTGTCATCCAGAGGGTACCGGCTTCCGGGTCTCATAGCCTGAATCAATTCTTTATTATCCATTCCATGGCCATCATCTGTAATCGATATCATTGTTTCAGGCCCGTCCCATATATAATCAATCCATACATTTTCTGCATGCGCAGTAATAGAATTATCAATGATATCTGCTATAGCTGTTTCAACAGAATAACCAATAGCCCGGAAGGTTTCTATCATTGAAGTAGCTACAGGTTCTGCTATAGTAGTATCAATATTGTTATAGTTAATCATCGAAATGCCTTTTTTTTAGGATAGGATGCCTTGCAAGTATTCTTTCAAGTTCATAAACTGAATATTGTTCCACTCGAATCTTCTTTTTTACAGCAATAGCATCAAGTTTATCATATAGGGTGGCATCTATTACAACTGATGTCATAATGCCATAGCCTTCTGCATTATATTGATCAATAGTATCTGATATATCAGTAACTTTCCTTGCTGTAAGTGAACTACCCGAACAAAGATATTTGCATTGAAAAATATACTTTTCCTTTTGGTAACCAGGTCTGGACTGTGTATAGACAACTATATCACGTCCCCCATCTCGTGATCTGGATTTTCCCATTTTTCGAATGGTTGTATTATCGAATTTTGGATTATGATAAATTATGTCATAACATAATTCCTCGAACTTTTCATCATTTAGCCTTTCCCAATGACAATCTATTTTTGTATGAATCCCGGCAATTTCAGAAGTTGTATAAAATAATTCTGATAATCTATTCTCAAGAGAAATTAATTCTTTATACTTTAATTTATCTAGTTCAAAAAAGAGATAAGAGAAATTTGAATCCTTGATAATAAGTAATTCATCATATTCATTTAAATAGAAACTAACTACTGGAGGTGGAAGTAATATATCGTTATCTTTATTATTTTGTGAAATTATTTCTTCTGCTCTATCTTCAGGATAACCTCTGTAATTTTCTTTCGATGAATCAAAATTTGAAATTAGTCTGTTAAAAGTCAAAAATCTGTTCATCCAAATATCCTTAGAATTGTAGGAAGAATATTCGGATTTGCTAATAACTGATGAACATAGCTTAGCTCTAAGGAATGAATCAAAGGGGAAGTGAATAATATTTCCATTTGACATAAGATAGCTGATGTTCCCAATTATAAAAAAATTTGCTTTTGTAAATTCTAACTTATCAATGTGGGAATATTTCTTAACAATTGTGGTAAAGTCCGATGAATTTGGAATTATCCACCCCTCTGTAGAACAAAAAAAATCTTGGTTTATATTTTTACTATATGCACTTTTCCAGTATCCATATTTTCTTTCAGGGAATTTTGTATAAATTTTGTCAAAATAAGCAGATTCTATTTTTTCAGGTTCATCATTTAGATTCCCTTCGTAACTTTCATGTGCTAGTTCATAATAAGCTCCATTTATTAAATTCGCATAATAATCATCTATTAGTTCCGGATAAATAAAAATTTTATTATCAATTTCACTTTCATACTGATCCAGATTACTCACGAAATCCAACCTTGATTCATCATCTTCTCCGGAGAATCCTTTACTTAAATCAAGTAACGCTTCTGCAAATTTATTTGCATTAGTAGGCTTGAGTGATAAGTGAACAACTGGATAATGAAATAAATCAAAATTAATTTGAATATCTTTACGCTTAGAATGATTTGAAACAGTTTCGGCCACATAAGAGGCCTCTATATAATCACATATAATATCTATATATGAGTTAGTACTATTAATGGAGAAAAGTGGTATTTGAATTGTTATAATTTTATTCTTATTAATAAAATTTAATATTTCATGTTTACTCATTGAGTAAGCAGTGTTAATATCAATGGGCATTTTTATTTTATGAGAAGCTTCCTGTTTTTCAGGTTTTAGAATATTATCTTTTTTGCTAAGATTGCTTTTCATAATTCATTAATTAAAGGTTTATAAAATATTTTTTTAATTTTTCATTTGTATCGTGTTAAAAACAGAAAATACAATCCCGGCAATTTGATTAGCTAGCAAAGGTGGTACTGCATTTCCAACCTGAATAAACTGAGCTGTCCTTGGTCCGCAAAAATAATAATTATCAGGGAAAGTTTGTATTCTTGCTGCCTCCCTGACAGTAAAACTTCTGCATTGTGTAGGATCGGGATGTATGTAATAATGTCCATCCTTGGAAATATGACTAGTAATTGTTTTACTTGGTTTGTTCCAAAGTTGGACGCTGAACCTGTCTGTAAATTTTTTTTCTTTAGTATTAGTTGATACACTTTTATGAGCAGGAAGTAATTCAGATGGGAAATCATCAAGATTCGGTGACCGTTTTTTAACTATTGCAAAACAGGACGCAAAGAAATACCTTCTTAAGTCACTTTCCATATGACCTCTTGAAACATGATTACATACACCTTCAATTTTTTCATCCAGATACCAGTCCGCTCGATACCCGATATTGTTATTAAAATGTGATAAAAATTCGCTACCTGATTTATTCTTTGGTAGGGTTATTTTATTTATCTGTTTTATTATTTCTTGTTTTATTTCTTTATCAATACTAGTTAATGCACCGTTTTCTTTTATTTTACTGATTGTTTTTTTCCAAAATATTCCATTGCTATCAATTCTGGAAAGCGTACTTCTTATTTTTGGCAATCCTCTAAGGATTGATGAAACAGGGATTTCATCCTGTGACTTTAGTATATCTGACTGATATTTTATATTTTTTCTGATTCCAAGTAAAATTATTCTGTGCCTGGTCTGGGGAATTCCATATTTCTCAGATTTAATAACGAAATCCTGTTGCCGGAATACAGGATTACCACTATCATCAAGATTTGTTGATTTGGTAACCAGAGAATATATTCTATATCCGGGACAATTCAGATCGTTAATGTTTTCTTTAAATTCAGATAAATATGCCTCTACCGGATCGGAAAGATCATTTAAAATTTTTGTAAAAATCTGATTATCTTTAGTTTTTGCAGATAACAACCCTTTAACATTTTCCATTATGAAAACAGAAGGATTGTGCACTGCAAGTATTCTCAGATATTGTTTATAAAGTCCTACTTTTTCGTCTTTCTTTTCATCTAAATATTCTTCCTGTCTTCTTGCTCTACCCATTATGGAATAAGCTTGGCAGGGCGGACCACCAATTAGTAACCAATCTTTTCTGCCTTTCAGTGCTTCATTGATTTTCTTATCAACTAAGATATTTGATATAGCCTTATCGTTATCACCTAATTCTGCAAGCCAAGCTTCATTTTTTGCTGCCTGTGTTTGTAGTGGATATTTATTAAAAAGATCATCTTTGGTGATATCTCCTCTGAGAAATTCATAATACTCAGATGGAATTTCCTCGGTATTAAACTGACGATAAAAACTCCTGAGAGTTAAAGTCTGATGAGCATGAGAATCTTTTTCAATAGAAAGTGCAATTTTATATTCCTTTTCATTGGTTTCAGGATTTAAAAACGAACTGAACCCTTCCCCTAAACCCCCGGGCCCGGCAAATATATCAATTATTGGTATCATTATAAATCTGAGATATTATTTTTTTATAGAGTTTATTAAGAGTATCAGCTCTTTTATTCCCTCTTAATTTACATTCCCATATAACAAATGTTTTCCAGCCTAATTTTTTGAGTTTTTTTTTATTTTCTTTGTCTCTGTTTATATTATCATTTATCTTATTCAGCCACCATTCAGTTCTTGTTTTAGGAATTACAAAATATTTACAGCCTTTGTGTCTGTGCCAGAAACAGCCATGAATCTGAACCACAGTATTATATTTTTTTAAAACTAAATCCGGTTTTCCAGGCAATTTTTTATCATGTAAACGGTATCGGAGTCCTTTGGAATGAAGAAATTTTCTAACTATTATTTCAGGCTTTGTATCCTTATGCCTGATTCTGCTCATATTATAACTGCGGGTATTTTTATTATGAACATCAGTCATTGAATAAATCGTATTTTTCTTTTTTATTTGTATTTAATACTTCTATACAAATCCCCATACTAAATTTCAAGGGTTTTTTATAGTAGTATTATCCGGTTTTTAATCTTTTCAATCATTTCAATCTGTGTAATCTGCGGTTTAGATATTATATTTGCATTAATCCCTTCCATAGCCTATGTTACACAGATAAGATTTTTTCCTTCATCCAAAATAATCTTTTAAGTTCCCCTTTAGGGAGCCAATATGACATACATAATCGGTGTTGACCACCTTATACAGTACAACAACGGAATTGTCCCGGAAGAGATCTTTCGTGAATTCGCGGAATTTCTTAAAGAAAAATCCCGGATGCTGAATATTAATCTGATAGCCGAAGAATTCAGCGAAGAAGCTCTCTACGACGTATATTGCGCGACAACAGCTACCGTAAAGAAAGCCGCCGGAGAGTTGGGCATAGAGCACAGATTCTGTGATGTGGAGGATGGCGATAGGAAAAAACTCGGCATCCCATATTACGCGGATATAAGAGACAGCATAAAGAAAAAATATAATATCACAGATAAAATAATTCCGGATCATGTTCTTGGGAAAAAAATAGAAAAGGAAACATCCGACTTCTCAAAAACATTCTGGGGATTACGTGAAGAATTTTGGTTCAACAAAATATCCGACAGCCTTGATAAAAATATTCTCTTCATATGCGGCCATGAACATGTAGAGCGATTCGCGGGCCTTATAACACAAAAGGGTTCCTCATGCTCTATCCTGGACTTATTCTGGAAAAATGTCATTTTCAGCGATTACGATAAATTATTCTCATCATAAAATACTCGGTATCATGTTTCTCCCTCTCCTTTTCTTTTTTGTAATGCGAGACGGCGACAGGCAGGATGCCTTAGTGCCGGATGAGGGCTAAAGCGCTCACCGAGCGCCTTGTATTTTCCACGCATAGGCTGTTCCCCTTGTTAATGCCAAATGTCCAAAACCATAACCGGAGGAATCGCATTTCTGAGTATATCTTTGTTCATTTATGGTTCCTCTTCTTAGTAATTTTTTTCGCGCGTAACGTCATGTGTCAGGAGAACGCTGTTTTAGAAATAACATATGGATTCAGACGCGGTGCACGCCTGAATTCAGGTTGGGACTACGAAAAATTTTCGCAGATAGCTATGTTGCATGCAACGATTGATTCAGCGATTAACATCCGCCCTTTTTCGCAGCAGCAGGTTTACTTGTTCCTTTTCCTCCACCGTACCCATATCACGGCCTTTGGCTCTTTGGGCTTTTTCCCCCGCCGTGTCCATCTCGCAGACCCTGGCCTTTCGAGCCTTTTCCATATTTATTTGGCATAGATATCACCTTCTTTTTTTATGTCTTCATGGTTTACTATCTCAGCCTGACCTGTAATTATATAGTTTCCCGTCTAATCGCATTGTTTCCTAACTTTCAGCAAAATCTATCCCGTTTTAGCACCATCCCCTAAGAAGATAATATCATAATTGTCAAATTATCCGGGCAACAGCTAACAATACCAGCCGTTATCCATTACCGCTAATCATTCCGCAAAATATTATTAAACTAAAAAAATCCGTAAAACCGATGATATGTGAAAATTAAGTAAAGAAAGGTGAAGCTTATAAAAAAAGATAAATTATATATTTATACCTGCAGCGCAGGCTCCATCTGTCTTTTTTATAAATCCATAGGGGTAATTCCACCTATTGCCCCGATATGTTTTCCCGTCAAGGGAAAAAGCGCAATTATACTATTCAATTTATTGCATCACAGCTTTAGGCTTTAGGCTTATAACCTGAATAATTTGGATAAAATATCCGCAAGCCCCGCCCAAAGAAAAAAAATCACAAAAAAATTTGTATAATTCACATTTTTATTTGCCGATCCGCCGCGTTATTAGTATTTTAATATAATCCCTTCAACTGCACATAGAAAAAATAACAAAATATCAGCTGCTTTATGAAGCCTCGGCGGCACATACATCTCCGGGCCTGATAAGAAGGCAGCCTTAAGAGGGCAGGGGATTGCGGTTCAGTTACTCATCTATGCGGTATAATATATCTGAATTTAAAAGAGAAAATCAATGGCAGTAGTAAAATACAGCTCAATAATTGAGTCAATGTCCGGCAGGATAGGCAATGTGGTGCACTACCGCAGGCTTGGAACGGATTGCGTCCGCAGCTATGTAGTTCCGCGCAATCCGGATACGGAAGCGCAGAAAACTGTACGGCGTTCTTTCAGGGACGCTGTCAGGTCATGGCAGGCAATGCCGCAGGAGGAGAAATACAGGTTCAACAGAAAAGCACGCTGTATGAATATGAGCGGGTACAACCTTTATATTTCAGGCTTTATGAATGAGCGCATTTCAGCGCTAAAAATGAATTCTTCGAATACATATAGCCCGGTACAAGCCGTACTTTCTTCGCATCTGCTCCGCTTCCCCTCCGTTTCAGCTCCTAATCAAAGCCGTACCGGAGGCCGGATGCAGATAAAACAGCCTGATATGGGTTTTGCTGAGCTTCTGCTGTAGTTTTTCTTCTGTAATCCGGTAATTTCTTCCTCATAACATCTCCTGGTATTTAAGAGCTGTGTCAAAAGTAGCCTTGATACAAATTTCGCTCCTATTTTTGTTCAATTGCTAAAGCTCTTCCTTCCTTAGTCCATTTTCTGTATATAAGAGACGACAGGTTTTTACCCTCTCCCTCAGGGAGAGGGTGGACGCGCTTTAGCGCGGACGGGTGAGGGCCAAACCGCTAACTGAGCACAGATAGTTCCTCCTTGTTAATGTCGAATATCCGAACCTGTAGCCGGACTAATTGCGTTTCTCATAATTTCTTAATTCTACAGCAAGTCTATTACTATATGCATATCCACAATCAGCATAACCCGCAAATCTTTACATTCCGAACGCGCGGAAAAGGCCTGCGCATACATGGCCTGTTCCGCAGCAATAGCAAAAAAATTCCATGGAGTTACAAAAAAATTTCACTTCATCAAAACCCTTTTCTGAATACCCTTGAATAGTAAGTGCCGGAAGCATACAGCGCTGCAGCAGGATTGTGCGCAAGGACACGGTCCTTTGCAATGAGCACAGTTGCAAAAGCCTTGCTGTATTTAAAAAAGAGCGAATCGTGCCCAACGCAAAGACCCACAAGAACATTGAAATCCGTCTTTTCTTCGTTCAGGATCTCTGCCTGGATAATAGGGTTGCACATGGGCTCAAACTGCCCTATCCTTATCTTCTCTGAATCACTGAGGCCGATTGTCTCTTTAGGAACGCGGCCGCATTTGCACATAACGGAAACCACGGTAAATCCCTGGGCTTTAAGGATTTCCGATACAGTCCTCCCTTCAGAATGAAGGCCGCCGCAGAATGCGATCCCGAGCTTTTTATAATTCATCTTATGCGCAAATTCGCACACTTCCTGAATCCTTGGCTTAACAGGATGCATTACATACGGCTGAACGCCGCGGTTCGAGTAGCATTCCCCTTCCTGTATTGAAGCATTGCGCGCAAACTCTCTAATTTCCGGCCTTTCATATTCATGCATCGCCTTTTCAATAACTGCCTTATAATTTGCCGTTGGGCAGAAAGCAGGGCCTTTGCCATTCTCGTTCTCGCATAATCTCTCTTTAACCGCGCACATAGCGCATTGTGGGCTGATAAACTTTTCCATAGTACTGCCTCCTGTTGATTTATATAGTCATACTGACCGATTTTTAGAGGTTTCCTTATTTGAATCTATAATTTTATGATAACCTGCATTTATGCCGCTCGCTTTTCCGGCCGCCCGGGATAAGTTCCGGTGTTTTCTGCTGATATTTTCTCTTGATACGAATCAACACGTAAATTTTCAAGGCCTTTTTTATTTACCTTTAATATGATTAAGAGTGTGTCCCAAAAGCTCTGAAAAATATTAAACGATCTTCGGATATATCCTTTACTGATAATTTTATACCATAGGATAAATATACCTTTAAGAGAGGTTTCGGGACGCACTCTAAGCCCTTATTCCCGGAATCATGTTCTTATTGATATATCTCAGTATTGTATCTCCGACGGCAGGTTTTTCCCCTCTCCCCATGGGAGAGGGTGGACGCGCTTTAGCGCGGCCGGGTGAGGGCATTTAATTTTTTTTTAAAAAATCCGCAAATTAATTTGCCGCTCAAACTTTTTATTTATATATTAACAGGATTTACACAAAATCAAACTAACATAATTAGAATAAAAAAATAAATTCTGTCAGGTTGCCAGTCTCCCCATTGCACCCACAAATCCTTAAAAAGGATAACAGAATACCGGACCTTTGTAAAAACACGTAAAAACGGGAGCTGTTTTTTCCTTAAGGCAATGGAAAGCGCAGATGCCGTTTTCCCGGCATCTGCTAAAATCCTCAATATTTTATAAATATATTAATTTTTCACAATAATGCATTACTGAAGGTAATATGAATATATTTCGCCGCCCGAAGTAATGGTACCGTTAAGCTTTACATTCCCGGTGCCGTCAGACTTTATCGAATAAAGTTCATAAACTCCGTCTGTATCTTTATCAGCTTTATATACAAATCCCGAGTCATCCTTCAGCCACTGAAAATTCTTCACTTCCCCCCACCCGGGCATATCTGTAACTTTTGCGAGGCCTGTGCCGTCGGGATTTACCGTATAAATATTCATCACATCATCAATGTCATCGTCTGCAATATACGCAATTTTGGTACTATCGAATGACCATGCATAATACTCCACATTTCTTCCGGGAAGCAGTGTAAAGTTCAGTTTAACGCGGTCCGTACCGTCCGGTTTTACAGAATAAAGCTCGTACCTCCCGTCAGTATCCTGATCCGCGCGATATGCAATTCTGCTGCCGTCCGGAGACCATACATAAGCAGTCACATCTGCGTCATGAGAAGAAGCGCTGTTCAGTTTTACGCGGCTGCCGCCGTTTGATGTTACCGAATACAGCTCAATTTTACCATCGGTTTCCTGATCCGCTACGTATGCCACTCTTGAACCGTCGGGCGACCATTTGAAATCCTGGACGTCTCCTTCTGCTATCAGCATGCCGTTCAGTTTTGTTCCCCACATGCCCTCAGCAACCGCCACATAAAGCTCATTAACTTCATCAGTATCCTGGTCCGCAATGTATGCAACCCTGGTGCTGACAGGCGACCATTTATACATAGTGACATCTCCGTCTGCAATCATGGTGTCATTTATTTTCACCCGGCCCGTGCCGTCGGGCTTCACGGTATAAAGTTCAAATTTAGTATCCGTGGACTCATCCGCGCGATATACAATCCGGCTGCTGTCCGGCGACCATTCGGAAAGACCATTGACATTTCCTCCCACGGGCAGTGTCCCGTTCAGTTTTACGCGGCCTGTTCCGTCCGGCTTAACGGAATAAACTTCAAAGGTTCCTGCCGTATCCTGGTCCGCATTGTATACAAGCCTGCTGCCGTCCGGCGACCATGCAAAATAGGTTACTGCACTGCCGGAAGCAAGCGCTTCGTTCAGTTTCAGCATACCGGTGCCGTCCTTATTGATAATATAAATTTCATAAGCGTCGTCAATGTCCAGATCCCCGTAAAATACGATTTTGCTGCTGTCCGGCGACCATTCCGTATAATAGAGGTTCTCTCCGGAAACCATTGGTGGATTCAGTTTTATCCGGCCTGTGCCGTCCGCATTTACCGTGTATAGTTCGTAAACATCATCCGTATCCTGGTCTGCAATGTAGGAAATTACGGTGCCGTCCGGAGACCATGAACCGTCGTTGGAAAGGTGTCCTCCCGGAACCAGCGTCCCGTTCAGTTTAACCAGCCCTGTGCCGTCGAGGTATACCGAGTAAAGCTCGTCAATACCATCCGTATCCTGATCAGCACAATACATTATTCTCGGTTTCGCGGCCGGGCTGCCGCCGCCGCTGCCGCCGCTGTCCGAACAGCCGTAGCCCCCGAAAGCAAGCATAATCATTATAATGACAGGCACAGCCGTGTTATAACATTTTCTTCCTGTATTCATTTTTTCCTCCTGATGCAGTATTTTACTCATCTGACTGAATTTTTATATCAGGAAGTAAATTACAGACAGTAAACTCAGCATAAAAGCCAGCCAGCCTGAGTATTTTATTCATCTATAATGTAAGTTCGCTTTTAAGGCATTTCGACACAAAAAATTTTAATAATATAATAAAATTTATCACAAAAATATGTTTTTTTCTTAAAAAATTGAAATATACTGCAAAATTTTTGATAATCACTTTCAGGCCTGATGCAACAGCAGCTAAAAACATAAAAAGCTTACCGGGGAGGCGTGATTACACAGAACAGTTTGTAATGTATTTCAATTTGTTCCCGAAATCATATTCTGTTTTTTTAATCAACCAGGACTCTTTCCTACCTGCGGGACGCACATTCTTTATATGGGAAAAGGCGGCAGATGACGTACAGGATGTATGATTGTCAGCAATGCGGCAGGAAGGACGCCTTAGTGCCGGATGAGGATAAGTATGTCCGTTTTCATCCGGCAGGCCGGGTGAGGGCGCTTAACAGCTGCCAGCCCGCCTCGGCTCCGCTCGGCGAGCGGCCGGCGCCCGCCCGGTTTACGGGCAGCTGCCGAAGGCTGCGTATCGGGATGACCTTTACTCTCTACTCTGCCAGTTTGCCTGCCAGATATTTTGCATAATTAAAGACTATTGCATCAAGGCGCGCCTCTACCGTGGTCCATTGCGCGCCCACCCTGGTAGCATTGACTGTTGAACTATATAGCTCCTGCTTTGTCTGCACATCATAGAACTGCACCTTAACGGTTATTGTGCGGGGGATAAGGTTAATGCCGAAATTCCTGTGCTCCTCTATTTCCATAAGGGTGCTTTTAATATACAGATCGCCGTTTGCAGGGAAATTGCCGGTCTTTTCAGCATCGCCTGTAATTGTTCTGCCCGGCAGAAGATCCTTTAAAAATTTCTGCAGACCCAGGACATTCATTTCGCGGATTGTGACTTTCCATTTGTCAACCGATTCGTAGCGGTAATCCTTCCACTTGGATTCGTCCAGGTCGAGCCAGCCGACATGAATATTACTGTATTTGGCGGCCGAGAAGCCGGAGGGGGCTTCGTTCATGATCGTGTATCTCGACATGCAGCCTGCTAAAAAAATTATCATTAATGCCGGTATTTGCACAAAAAATAATTTTTTCATGATTCTCTTCTCCTTTCTCCGGAATGATATTTATGAAGTTCCGGATTTTTGTGAGGATATTACAGCGGCCTAAGCAGAAGTCAATGATATTGCTTCCAATTATTGAAACATCATTTCTTTGAATTTTCATTCCCGGGCTTGCATGCGATTTTTCTGTTGTTCACTTCCCGGTTAATAAGGTCCTGTACTTCCGGAACATAGTCAGCGATTCTATCGACTTCCTTAAACAGTTTTTCATCAGACCATTTTTTTATTTCATTAGAAATTGTTTTTAAATCCGGTGCTGCCATAGCTATTCTCCTTAGATAATTAGAATTCAGTTATCGTCAGCAATCACTCAAATGACCATTTTTATCAAATTATTCTGGTATTTGCAATGATAAATAAAATAGAAGCCATCTCATAATTATAGATTCAAATAAATGATTAACGATGAACCGGGATATATTACAAAATTTTCTGCGGAATCAGCCGGGTACAAACGGGCTTCCTGCCCGCACCCGGCACTAAGACATCCGTGCCTGTCGGACTTCCTGGCAGGTTTTTCATATTTTCGGCCGCCTTTTCATCAGGTCTGAAAAGCGTCCTCAAAAATTTTATAATATATCCCGATTCATCAGCAAGAAAAATATAATTTTGAGATGGCTTCTAAATAATAATATCAATCTTTTATTTATGGTTGACAAATAAGCCGGAACATGATATTATTTATTTATAATTAATAATTTATTAAGATGATTATAAACCGCAAAAGTTATAGCTTATATAACAGTACTTTAACCTGCTTATCGTAACAATTTAACAGTGGGGAGAAAGTTAATAAAAGGCGCAAAATATAATACTTAATTTCTTTAGTAAATCCGTTAACCCCTGCGCTTTTTTAAAAACAAATCAGACAAATTTAATTAAATTTAAAGCCGTGTTCAATACGCTGATTATGACGGTCAGTTTTCAACAGGGCCCATAACAGCTGTTTATAAAAATACCGCCTCCGGGACGATGGAGCATACTGAAATAGATTTATTTTACAAAATAATCGCCCCGGTTGAATATTTTTATCATAATAAACTACAGGAGGTGCCATCCATGCAGACAACCTACAAATGCAAAAACGGGCATAAATTCAAAGATGAACAGGGAACGGACATAAAATGCCCCACATGCAACGAACATGCGGAACCTGTTCGCTGGAACACTATTACAGGCGAGTTCCCTAAAGTGCCGTTCGGATTAGGCATTAAGAAGGATCTGAGCTTCATTGCAGAAACATTTAAAGAAACAATAAAAGGCAAATAAAAAAAGTACAGAATATCAGATATATGTTGCTTTTTCCGAGCCAGATTATATTGAATTTAATTATTGAGGCATATCCCTGAAAAATCAATAAAGCAAGTCACTGATATCGGTAATTGATTTTATTTCTTCAGGAGAATTATCTGTTATTTCCGCATCAGGATAAACATAAAAATTATCGGATGCAGTCATTTCATCGTCTATTTTATCATTGATATAAAAAGCATCGTCCAGCTTCTGCTTTGCAACCGGGATCAGGTCGGATTCTTCAGAATTAATTTCATCCATGCTTACAGTATATTCACCGGGTGAATCTATGATGATTTCTTCCGCTGTATTTTTATTTCCCAGGACGAGCGTACCGCTTAACAGCAATACCCTGCTCTTTTCATCAGTTGCCTGCAGAAAAAAATCCGCGTTTTCCGTGTTGACAACAGTGTGCGGAGTATTAAACGTATGAACGGCTCCTGCATCCTGGCGGCTGTACGCGTTTACGACAGATCCCCTGTTGAGCCTGTATTTTAATTCGATATTATTTTTGGTCAATTTTGCCTTTTCAATTTCAAGGGATGATTTACCCAGGAGCAATAACCTGTAATTGTGCTGATGTTTAAGCAGAATGGCAGAATTATGCCCTGTCGAAATAACGGTGCCGGAACCGGCAGGATAATGAGTTCTCGCCGGGATATAATCAATATCAGCCCTGCCGTAGATTCGCGCTATCCTTAAATAAACATTTTCCGAATCCGGCAGCATTAATATCCATAGTCCCGCAATTAAAAACATAAAAACAACTGATGCCGCCGCGGACAGGACGAATTTTCTTTTATACCCGTAAATAGATTGCAGCAGGCCGGCTTTATGCTCTTCCGCAGAACGGCATTCGGATGCTGATCTCATTATACGTTCCCTTACCGAATCAGACAGCACAGCACGAGTCTTCAGATAAGATTCAATAACCGGGACCAGGGAATTATATTTTTGCCTGCAATCATCGCAGCTTTCAATATGCTCCTTTATGCCGGACCCGGCATCCATCCCTGCCGTATCCAGAAGATATGAAATAAGCTGCTTTTGTGAAACATGCTTCATTGAATAACCAATCTCCTTATCAGTCACAATGACAATACCGAGTTTTATTCGCTATTAAATCACTAAATAAGTACAAGTCATCTCAAAATTAAGTGATACAAACAGACTGAAATACATTACAGGATTATTGAGATAACCTGTATTTACCTTTACTGTTTATTTAACGATTTAAAAAATAAAAAGTGTCATGTAATTTTTAATTAAAATAAATAGTTATCCTTTTTTAATTCAGCGACCAGCTTTTCTGTTATTTTCTGCATTTTTCTTTTTATCGTTCTTTCTGAAATGCCCAGCCTGGACGCTATTTCAGCATATGTAAGTCCCAGTTCTTTTTTCATGACAAATATTGATCTCGCGACCGGTTCGATGCTGTCAAGTATTGAATATATTCTCTCCTGCAGTTCTCTTGTTTCCATGTCTTCGCCTGGCTGTTCCTTGTTGTTTTTTACGTTCTCATCCAGGATTGTCTCGCGGGAGCGCTTTTCCTTTCGAAGATAATCGATGCACAGGTTCCTTGCCGTGGTATAAAGCAATGCCCTGAGATTCCTATTAACCAGCTTTTCGCTGCCGGCATGTCTTAAGAGCCTGATAAAAGCGTCGTGCAGAATATCCTCCGATATCTCCTTTGATTTTACGAACGAAAAAATATAAACATACACTTCCCCGGCTGAAGCATCATAGAGTTCGGAAATTTCTTTGTTGCTGATCATTTTTTTTATTTCGGAATGTCCCTTTTAATCCATGCCCGGCGTTATATAGTCAATAAATAATTTTTTAATATCGGATTTTATAATTCATATAAGGATAGGATCATATGAAGGCAAGACTTCCGCCGCTTTCTTAAATATCATGATTCGTGTACGTATCAGTGTTAATCAAGTTTGATAAGAATAATTTTTACTAATTTTTCTTAAATATTAGATCAAGGAGATAATAATATGAAAAAAATAAGCGTTCTATTGGGGTTATTCGGCATTCTGGCGATAATGACCGCAGGCTTTGCAGGGGTAAAAAGCCCGAAATCACCGTCAGCATCAACTCGCAAACCAATGACAAGATTTGCCTTGGAAGACAAGGATAAGGACAGTAAAATCAGCCTTAAAGAATTTACCGCCTATAACAGGAAACTCAAAAACGCCAATGCAGTTTTCAAAGCAAAGGACAAAGATAACGATGGATACCTGACAGAAGAAGAGTTTAATGCAAAATAAATGATATTATTCGTCAGCAATTCCTCATTATTCCCGCGAGGTTATTTTAAAATAAGGAGGTGACCGATATTGATACATGAAAGAGAGGAGTTCTCAGCTCCTCTCTTTCATGAAAAAATTTAAAATTTTACATCGTATCTCAATTCATCTTAACCTATCTGGATAAAATTATAGATTTAACAGCAAAAATAATAATTTTAAGATGACTTCTAGTTATTTATTATTGATTAATATTACTAATCCTAATATAATCAGCATGCTGACTCCCCCATCTGGAATGAACAGCAGAAATAATTATATCGCTTGAACAATGCAAAGAAAAGTATATGATAATCAGAAATATTGTTAATTGCCTGGTAATTCTTGTTAAACGAAAAACTATTATCATATGCTTATCGTTGGCAGCAATCGTATTATGGGTTGATTACATCACGGGCTGGTTCATACAGTTTCCCATAGTATATATTCTGCCTGTAGGGATTGCAGCATGGCATTTAAAAAAATCTGCGGCGTATACCCTGGCAATATTACTGCCTTCTACGAGGATCGCGTTCCATTTTCTCTGGAATGAAATACAAATACTTTCAGTTGTATTTACCAATACCCTTATTTTTATGGCAACACTGCTGATATATGTATATTTAATAATCCTGATAGCACATCAAAGAAAAGAACTGGAAAAAGAAGTGAATATTTTAGAAGGTATTCTGCCGATCTGCGCTTCATGTAAAAAGATACAGAATAAAGACGGATCATGGGAGCAGATAGAAGGATTTATTCAGAGACATTCGGAAGCAGATTTCAGTCATTCGATCTGTCCCGACTGCATGAAGAAGCTGTACCCTGAATATGTGAAAGACATGGACAGCGATTCCTAATAATTATAATACTGCCGTAAGTTAAATTTTAACGTCATGTGCGGCTTTTTCAATTTAATGTAAATATCATCCGGAGCAAACAAAATACTGCAAAAGGGATCTGACATGAAAAAAACAACAATAATTTTTTCAGTATTATTAGTAGCATTAGTTTACATAAAATTATCTGCAGAGGAAGCTGATAAAGAAATATCCGGTTTATCAACAGCCACTGAAATTAAGTTGCCTGAAATAAATGTGAATGATGATTTTTCAGGTAATATATTTTTTGAATTTACAAAAGATTTCACGGAAGACGATTCATCAAGAACCAGTTCGGGATCAGGGAAAAGGAAGACATTTAAAATCAGAAAAGCGAATGTTTCATATTCACCGGCATTCTCGGATATTTTCAGCGCCAGAATTACAGCGGTAATTGATGAAAAAAAAGAAGAATCATTTTTAATAAATGAAGCATACCTGCAATCGCTTATAAATTTTTCGTTTATCGGCATCAAAACAAAAGCCGGTTTAATTGATACCCCGAATAATACCATTATAGACGAAATGAGCGATTATCGATGGATATCTGACAATTATTTACTTATGGCAGATGAACTCATCAACGGTTTTGTTATTGACCATGAAAGCGATTACGGCATCAGCATGTCGCTCCAGGTAACTAAATATTTTGCAATAACAGGTGCTTATACGAATGGCGAAGGATACACGAATAATAATGAAGAATATTATGACGGCAAGGCAGTCTATGGACTAATGTCAATTACGCCTATTCCCCATCTGTATCTGAACGGATATTACAGGAAAGAAGATGTATATGTAGATGAGGATACATGGTACCGCGGTGCAGGCATAGCATGGTCAAATGACACGCTGAAAGCCGGCCTTAATTATTTTTACCTCTCGGTTAAACCGGGAAGCGAGGCAACTCAGTATACGGTATATGACTGCTGGGTTAACATCAACATGCAGAAGATAATCGGGTATCCTGTTTTAATTGCGGGAAGATATGCCAGCGGCAACAATAAAGATGAATATTATAAAGCATATATATTTGAATTTGGCCTGGGATATCAATTTATTAAAAATATAAAGATCATGGCATATAACAAACTGAGGATGCTGAAAAATGAAGAAAGCCCGTCAAATTACGATCAATTACTTCTTAAAATGTCGCTTTCATTTTAAATCCCATTAAAAAGCGGCCACTTAAAGGTTTATCTCCAGGTATTATCTTTTCGGTATTATGCAATAGACTTGTTGCGGAACTGAAAATAATAGCTTCACAACAAGTCTAATAATTATTGATTATTTATTTATTCTATAAAAG
>JAFGSG010000092.1 GCA_016934735.1 Spirochaetota bacterium
ACTAAGCCGAGAAAATCCTTTGGATGGATATCCTCTGAGCAATTATTTTTAAATGATATTGTTGCACTTGATACTTGAATTCAGAAATTCTTAAAAATCTTTTTTAAAAATTTTGTTTACAATAGAAATAGCAAAATTTAAGATTGCCGGAAATCTGATTTCTGGAGGAATACCATTTCCGATGAGTAGAACCAATAATACCAAGAGCAGTAAGGATAAATCAAAAGCAGTTAAATCCGGCAAAAAAAATACATCCAAGAAGAACATTAAAAAGAATGCTTCAGATAAAAATTCCACTGCCGCAAAGAAGGCGAAGAAGAAGATAAATCTGTTGAAGTTATGCTCTGTAATGAATAACTATGCGGATGACGCAAATGATAAAGAAATAATTAAAAGATTTAAAACAACGATTACCAGTTCTGTAAGCGAGGATATATCGAAGACCAGTCTTATGAATATCCTGAAAAAGCCTGAAGAAATCAGCACAAATGATTTTTCGGAAAGTATTCAGCCTTATATAAAGCACTATTTATTCATGGTTAATAGAAGTTTAAATAAAAAATATATAAAAAATTAAATTTTGATATGAAAATTGTTGTTAACACATTCTCTTCTGTAAAGACTCTATGCGGTTTTAGCGAAAAAGAATTCAATCTGAACGGAAAATCTTCTGTAGGAGATGTGCTGAATGCTCTTTTTAAGGAATATAATACTCTGATAAAATTGAAAAATAAATTGCTTTTTGCCGTAAATGAAGAATATTGCGATGAGAGTAAAATTCTTCAAGACGGTGATCAACTCTCGATATTCCCTCCTGTCAGCGGCGGTTAACCTGATATTCTTTATTCAAATAAAAGCAATACGGCTTTATGAAAAAAATTTTACTTCAAAAAGAACAAATAGATATAGAAAAAGCGATAAATGAAGTCGGCACTGAAGAGGACGGAGCTGTTGTTTTTTTTATCGGAAGACCGAGGAAAGATTCCAGCATTTGCGAAGTTAAATATATTGAATATGAAGCTTTCCATTCTATGGCCGTTAAAGAGATTGAAAAAATTATTAATGATGCATTCCAAAAATGGCCTATTACTGACTGTATTGTAATTCATAGGTTCGGCAGGGTCGAGCTTCGGGAAGCCAGTATTATAATTGCAGTCTCATCACATCACAGAGAAGAGGCGTTTAGTTCAGTAAAATACATTATTGATACAATAAAAAAGACAGTGCCTATCTGGAAAACCGAATTTTACTTCGACGGCACCAGCAGGGTGTATGACAGGAGTTAAGATTTGAATAAAGATAAAAAGATAATCATTCTTATCGGCGATGGTATGGCAGATTATCCTATTGATGAGCTTGATGGCAGGACTCCCCTCGAGGCTGCGGATATTCCAAATATGGATTATCTCGCCCGTAACGGCCTATTCGGACTTACGAAGACGGTTCCTGACGGTATGTCTCCCGGAAGTGATACCGCAAACCTTTCGATATTCAGTTATGATCCTGCCCGTTATTTTACAGGCAGGGCTCCGCTTGAGGCGTTGAATATGAATATTGAACTTGGAAAAAATGACGCTGCTTTCAGGTGTAACCTGGTGAACATTGAAGACGGCCGCATGAATGATTTTAGCGCCGATCATATCGATACTGAATTTACTAATATCGTCATCGGAGAACTAAAAAAACAGATTGATTCAGATGAAATCGAATTATATCCGGGTGTTTCATACAGGAATATTTTAGTCTGGAGAAATTTTCCATACCAGGATTTTCTAAATACAACCCCCCCGCACGATATAACCGGAAAAGAGATTAACGATTTTTTACCCCGGGGCCCGGGTGAAGAGAAATTACGAGCCATAATGGAAGCGTCTAAAAGCATTATTGCAGGTTCCGATAAAATTAATAAAAGCAGGGAACGGTACAAAGGAAATCCAAACTCAATATGGCTGTGGGGCGGGGGGAAAAAACCTGCCGTAGAAACATTAAAGGAGAGATTCGGTTTGCATGGATACACTATTTCAGCTGTTGACCTTATTAACGGCATAGGCAGAGCAGCCGGACTTACACCTCTGTCTGTTGAAGGAGCAACCGGTTATATCGATACAAATTATTCAGGGAAAGCGGACGCGCTCTTAGAAGCAATTAAAAAATGTAATTTTGTTTTTCTTCATGTTGAAGCCCCTGATGAAGCAGGTCACGAAGGAAATATAAAAAATAAAATAAAAGCAATCGAAGATTTTGATAAAAAAGTTGTTGGACCGGTGATCGGAGGAATAAGAGAATATGCTGATTACACGGTTCTTGTTATGCCTGACCATCCGACCCCGATCAGGCTCAGAACCCACACTGCTGATCCCGTGCCTTTTTGTCTTTACAGCAGTAAAAAATTATCGGGCTTTAGAAAGTCACCGGAGAATATATGTTTTACTGAAAAAATGGCGGAGACAACCGGTACTTTTATTGATAAGGCACATAATCTTATTCCGATTATGATTGATGGAGGGATTTGATTATTGACAACTACGGCCTTTTAATTTGCAGGATTTTTATTAGGGTGACGAATATAAGAAGCGCGCACAGAAAGCATTCCTATGCGCGCTTTATTTATTTTTACCATTCGTCGTTTTGGCTGTCCTTGTATTTTTCACGGACTTTGGCAGTTATGTCATCAATGTAGAATGTCTGCCATATCGGATCCAGGATGTTTGTTCCTGGCTTAAACCATGTACCGGGAACATAAAGAATACTTAATATTTTTAAATTTAATTTTTTTTCAAGATATTTTTCCGTCTGCGCCACTTGTTGTGGAAGTATTTTTGTCAGTTTGTGCCATCCATGGAAATTAAGTTTGCCGAATGATAATCTGTGCGTTTTTCCTGTCCCGTCCATTAAGAATAAAGATAATTCGCCGGTAAAATTTTTCCCGTATACCCATACTGATATACTCTGGCAGTATTGTTCAATTGTAGGAATTTTATCCTTTGGGAACTTAATTTGTATAGCATTGCTTCTTGTCCCTCTCAGCTTTACTCCGAGATATTTCTTTGACTCGATCGGCGCCGGAGTCTCATCTCTGATGGCAATTTTATATTCTTCATCCCTGGCTTTCTGGAATATCACATCACTTTCTTTAAATTCAATATTTTCAAAGTCCTGAACAGTGATTTCACGGTAAACATTTCCTTCAGGAGCTACCTCTGCTGGTTCAACTTTCGGTGCTGTATCTGCGGGAGCTGGTTTCTGCTGGCTGTATCCGGTAGTAAAAATGAATAGCGTTAAAATTAAAACTGAAACGATATGTTTTTTCATTTAATGGGTAACCTCCATTTTATTGTTTTTATATTATATTATAATATTCAAATTGACAAGAGTCAATGATACTCTCTGAAATAATTAAAAATTTCTCTTTTGATTTATATTGGCATAGAACTTCATATACGTGAATTAGTTGCTATTTTTATAGCATTTTATTATAGATTTAAAAATTTACGATTGTCAATCAATTTATTTCATTGTAACCTGCTGTAATACCTGAATTCAAGTATCAAGTGCGACAGAGGTCGTAAATAATTAACTCACAAGGAGATTTCCATTTACGGGATTTTCTCGGTCG
>JAFGSG010000093.1 GCA_016934735.1 Spirochaetota bacterium
ATTACTGAATTTTCTGCGGAATCAGACCTTCCTGGTTATTATTTTATGTTTTTGAGCGTTATTACATCAGGTCTGAAAGGCGTCCTCAAAAATTTAGTAATGTATTCCAATTTTAACAAATAAAATATTGCCCGGTTTATTCGTGCGGCAGAATTAATAAAATATTCTTGACTATTCCGGATTTCCGGCAGTATATTAAATCAATATCATTACTTTTCAGTTTTAAATTTGTCAAATACATATAACTATTATTCTAATACTACTATAAAAAAGGAAAAATGCAATGAAAAAAAACATTACAGATCAATACATGGAAAAAATTGAAAAACAGCTTAGAGAACTTGGAAATAAAATAGATGATCTGAACGCTAAGATCAAAGAAGAGGGAAAGTTAAAATATAATGAAACCCGTGAATCACTGCAGGCACAAATGGAAGAACTGTTCAGGAAGGTTAATACCAATATTGATACACAGCTTAATGATTTAGGCGCAAAGATTGAGACACTGACAGGGAAAGCGAAAGAAGAAGCAAAAAATGAATACCAGGACTTTATTAAAAATTTACATCCCCGGCTGGACGAACTTAAAGTTTCGTTAAATAAACTTAAAAATTCAAGCGACGGCGCACTGGCGGATATTAAAACAGGCGCTGTAAACGCGTGGAAAGAGTTAAAAAAATCTTTTAACGATGCTGTATCAAAATTCAAATAAATCAGAAAACTATACAGCGATTCTTATTCCCCGCATTCCGTATCTTTCTTAAAAGAACTATTGTTATTTATTCTGCAATGGCTTTTTAAGCATTCTTCGCATCTTTCATCGCTGCACATCTGACATACAAAACAGTCTTTACAGTTATGCTTTTTAACGGTCCCGGTTTCATCCGGGACAAAAACACTGCCTTTAAAACCCGGAATTTCTTTAAATGCCATAGTGCAGTCCTTTATTAATCAGCTGATTTTAAAAACCATTTATATTTCTTTATAATAATATACAATACTTTAAAAATCATTAATAATATTATTTATTCTTTCCTGAATATTGGGGAAATGCCCTCACCTTCTTTTATTAATTCATATTCCCCCAACATTCCGGAAAGAACCGGAAAAACAAAAGCCTTCCACTTTGGTTAAAGTGGAAGGCGTCCGGCTGAACAACGGCCCGGGCCGGATTATTCTGCAGCTGTAGCGGCAGAAACAGGTTCATCATGCCTGTGACGTATACCGATATCCTTTATAACGCGCGCAGCGTAATATTTATTGTAGAATTCAGTTTCCGAAGGCCGGATCAGTTCAATATAGTGATCAATCTCTTCGTTTATTAGTTCATCCGCTTTGCCGAAAAGGCCGTTCATGGTCTCCCGCGCGCCTTTGCGGTCCGCTATACTGCTTTCGCGCGCGCCGATGGAACTTGTGTAAGCTTCCGCTTTTGATTTCAGTTCCTCTATCTTCTCTGTGCTTATGCCGATAACCGAGATCCCCTGCGCGTTTTCAGCAGCCATTTCCGCCATTGCGCTGCCGTAGGTCGCGAGCTCTGAATCGCGCAGGTTGCGCAACCTTGATTCAGTGGTGGATGCGCGCTCCATAATCTTATTGTTGCTTTCCTTTCTCCCGAACAAATACAATGCTGAGCATACGGGCAGCAGGCATTCGATCAAAGCATCCTGGGCGCTGTATTTGCCCGATGTTTTTCCGGCTGCTGCTTCGTCAACCTCAATGGATTTTGTTCTAATTTCGTCCATAATGCCGGATAGTTTTGTCACTGCATCGGCAAATCCGTTTATGGACCGGATCCTGTCCCCATTGTCCTGCAAAAGCGCAAGCAATCCTTCGTACATTGTTAATTTGTTTTCCTGACGTTTGTTCATATATTCTCCTTGTTTATTTATTTTTTGGATAAAAGAAGGTTAATCACAAAAAATATTCGAAATTTTTCAGCAAATTGAATCGAAGTTGTGATGATATGCGTTTTAATGCTGTAATCCGTCTTTTAATGCTTACAACCTGTCAAATTATCCTTGTTAGCAAATATTGAAATCATGCATCAGCTCATCTAATCGATACAGAAGTCATCGAATCGATGTTATAACTGATCTAATCAATGCAACCCTCCATCTAATTGATGCAACAATCATCTAATCAATGTTATTATTCATCGAAACAATGCAGCAGGCGTCTGATTGATGTATTAGTTCATCTGCTCAATGTAAATGCTCTTCTATTCAAAGTAATTGTTCATCTGATCAATGCAGCGGGCATCCAACCAATGTTACAATTTATTTAATGGAAAAACTCAGTTGTTTTTAAGCCGTTTAAACAGCTGTATTATAATGTATCAACTAAAATGGAAGCGGACGGTGATTTCACTAAGCTGACAGATGTTATAAATTAACTGCAGAAAAGGCGAACAATGAGTAATACCGGCTGCGCTGATCCCCGGGGAAATGCAGATATTGATTAATATATTCCATCTGCATTTAAAAATATTCATTATAATGCAATATATTAAAAACGTCCAAATTATTCTACTGCAATTAAAATCCTGTCAATAAAATTTTTTCGCAAAAGTAAAAATATACTGGAAAATATAAAACACATATTTATTAATGGCACACTATGTGTATAAAAAAGTATAGTATAATAATCGCATTTATATTATTTTTCTATAGTGAAGCCCGAAGCCAGCTGCTGATTAACGAGCTGGCCTGCTCCACTTCCGGCAACGACTGGATAGAGCTTTTTTATTACAGTGCAGCAAAAGGATCGCTGGAAATTTCAGGCCTTTACACCACAATGTATTATGGAACAAATGAACGCCTGTCCGGCGATCCTGTCACAATATACTCATACGACAGGAGCGAGACATCATGGGATGACAGATTTGTCGTTGTGCACCTGACAGCTCCGGGAAGTATTGACGAAACCGATATTACAGGAGACACTAATAAAAACGGGCGTTTGGATGTTTACTGCAATAATTATTCAAACAGTTTATGGGAGACGGACTGTGTTGCGGCAATTGATGATGACGACGATCCGTCTAATAACGGCATAATTGACTTCATGGCCTACTCCGACAGGGATGGAACGCCGAACTCTACTATCGTTTCCTATATGACTGCGGCGCAGAGCTTCGGCCACTGGACGGCATGCCCCGGAAAAACCGATCAGGAATGCATGACCGATATCGGCACTGATCTGAAGCCTTATATGTCAATATCAAGAAGAAGTCATATTGACACTAATTCCCCCGAGGACTTTTCAGTAACAAAATACATGACCCCTGGCAGGGAAAATATCCTAAGCGAAGATATTTCAGCAGGAAAAAATCTTTTTAAACCCAAAAAAAGCACAATAAGCATCGGCCGGCAAAGTTTTGCAAACGGATTCAGGAATATTGATCTGTTTGTATTTGAAAACTGCAATATACGCTTAAGAATTTTTTCATCCGCAGGGATGCTTATTTTCGAATCGCCTCTGTACCGCGATGTAAATCCGGGCGATTATCCGATTCGATGGGATATCCGTGGATCCGGCAGAAGAGCATGCCCTGGTCTGTATATAGGACAAATTGAAGCAACAAATAAAAAAATTAAAAAATCTCAGCAGGAGAAGATCTATGTTATAGTGGGCAAATATAAAAAATGAAAATCGCCTTAATTCTGCTTCTTGCTAATTCCCTGACTGCATCTTTTGAGTACAGGGAAACAAATCCATGTTCACTTTTCCCGTATAATTACGCAGTCTCCGACACCAACCCGCTGGGAAACCTTTCAAATCCTTCTTATCTGCCGCTAAGAGAAATATATTATGTAAATACATCCTATGCCAAACCGTACCTCATGGAAGAACTGAACTCCGGAAACCTTCGTGCCGGTTGCAGCACGGATAAATTAGGCGTTCAGGCAGCGTGGAACAGGTTCGGCATCAGGGGATACAGTGAAGATGTTCTTGAAGGCAGTTTCGGATACAGGCCGTGGAAATTCCTGTCAGCAGGAATAGGCGCATCTTACTATCACATCAATATTAATACCGATGAAATCAAATGCAGAGAGGGAGCAGCTGATTTCAGATTTTCAGCGCTTCTCCTTCCGTATGACTGGATCAATATTGGTTATATTCAGGAAAACATTTATTCCTTTTATAACCGGAGTTTAAAAAATAAAGACAGTGATAGCAATACGGAAGATTTTATATATCCGAACCAGAGTCTGGGAATAGCGCTTAAGCCGGCGCGGGGCATTACGTTCTCATGGAACATCAACAGAATATACTACGGCTATATCAACAGCTTTTCCGTAACTGCGAACATGCTTTCCTGCCTGAGCCTCAAAGGCGGTTATTCGCGCGAAACATCTTCCTATTCCTTTTCAGCCAATTTCACATACGCTAAATTTATGGTCTCCTACGGGCTGTCGCATCACGCTTATCTGGGGGCGACCCATAAGCTCGGTTTAAGCATTGCTGCCGGCGACCTGGCCCTGGAAGAAATAAACTACAATAAAAGCTTATACAGACGGACTCTGCCGGAGAAGAAAAAGAAAATAAATATAAACGAGTGCTCTCTCGAAGAGCTGACTGAGTCAAACCTCTTTACTGAAGAAATCGCAGAAAGAGTGATTAAGTACAGGGAAATAATCGGCCCTATAAACAGCAAAGGCCTTATACAGATAGGAATACCGAAAAATGAATTTGAGAGCATAAGGGAATACCTGTCCGGATTAGCACCAGAAACCGCACAAGATGCCGGGAGAAGAGCAGCAAAGGCCGGCACCGGATCATATAAAATAAAAACAGGAACAGGCTATGATCTGGATACAAGAAAACTGCTCTTTCAGAAACTTCTGGAAAACGGCCTCAGTGCCGGAACATCCCTTAAGATTTCCGAGCACGCAAAGACAGACAGCAAAGAGCAGCTTATCCGCAAGGTCAAAGAAATGCCCGGCATTGACGAAGAAAAGAAAAAAATAATAATTAAGATATGCGCCGAATCCCTATAACAATAATAATTCTCTTTTGGGCATACATGAACCTATGTGCCGAATTGCCTGTGGATTTTTTTATCCGGAGCGAATACAAAAAAGACACCGTGGATTACAGCAATACAACAAAATATTATTACAGGGAAAAGCTTTCAATTCTATTCAGCATGGAAAGCGCTTTGAATTTATCCTGCATTTACCTTGAACAGGAAAAAAATTATAAATACACATGGAATATTGTTTTAAACGATATTTCCCCAAACTTTTATTTAATCGCAGGCAACTATTTCACTCACTTCGGGAGCGGCCTGCTTATTGGACGGAAAAGAACTTATGATCCCGACATTTATTCTTTCAGAACAACCGAAAGTTCAACAAAAAATTACAAATCTTCATTCACGCCATGCAGCACCGGGAATCCTGTATTCGCATTTCACGGGATGGGAACAGCCTTTATTTTGCAGACAACGGAAACAAGATTAGCCCTGAATGCATTTTACTCAATCAAAGAAAGATTTATTAGCGAAGATTCGTACGACTCAAATAAAATATCCGGAACAGCAGACACACTGGACAGTAAAATAAAACGCGAATACAATCATAGCGAGCCTGTTGAAATACATACAGGCGGGGCCATGCTGTCTGCCGAAATTTTCAGCTGTATATTACTTGAAGCATATTATCTGAATGCAGACATTCAAAGCAGATATAAAGGTGAAATCCTGTGGGAATACGGTGAAGACTCAAACGGATCGAGCGGCATATCGGAATTGAACGGTTTCGGATTTTTTTCCCAATACAAAGATGAATTCTTCAGCTTTCTTATTGACGGAGTAATAACACAAAAAGAATCAGTATCGGATAACGGCAGGAGAAAAACAGAATACGGCCGCGGGCTTCTTTATAAACTGAAATTTGCTCCGCCTTTCCTGCAAATCCTGTTTGCAGGAAAAGAGGTCGGGGAAGAATTTTACTCGCCATACAGCTCGTCGATCGGAGAGGATCATCCCGAATCCGCGTGGTTCCTTGACACTGAAATAAAACCTTACACGAATTTTAAATTAAACTCAAAACTGTCATCGCAGAAAAAAACCGCGGCTTCATCTGCTGACGATGCCGCTCCTGTAATAAAAAAAGAAATTATATCGCTTAAATATTCTTACGGCAGGCTGGAAGAAGTTGAGATTGCCGTAAAGAGAAGAGAAAAAACAGACGAAGAGAAAACCATTACAAAACAGCTGCATCCTTCAATTGATGTGGGCATTACCAACAGTCTTAAGATAAATCTGTCATGCGCATACCACTGGATCAATAACAATGATTTATCTAAAATATATCTTGCGGGATTACAGTTTGTGCCTGTAAAACCTGTTAAAATAAATTTAAGCTTTTTATCCGCCAGTATTACGGAAAATAATTATTTTTATGCAGTGGTATCCCCGCTCAGAGACTCATCGACACAGGGATTTTACATTAAACATGATTCCTGCGCCGTTGTAATAAAATCAGAAATAAAAATTAAAGAAATATTTATTTCCTGCAGATATTTTTATCAATTCAATAAAAACCGGCAATTGCACACCAGGCTTGAATTTTTTGCAAGCGGATGCTTTTAGTAATACTTCCAGGTAAAACCAAATAAATTATAAATCTATAAAATAATATTTTTTTATTGACTTTCACATTTTATTCATGTAAACTTTATCGTGTATTATAAGTATAAGAAATACCGGATTAAAGCGTTTGTTCAGTTTAATCTGTTTTCAACGCATATTTACACCGAGTACTATTGTAAAATTACCTATAAAATTACATGAAAATTGACATCAGCAGAAGCACGAACATAGTAAATATAAAATTAATCGGTAAATACGATATTGAAGAACTGCTGTTTTTCAGCACTCTTTTTACCGATGAGATCAGCAAGAAACCGCACGTAATCGCACTGAATTTGTCAGAACTTACGTATATTGATTCATCCGGCATTGGCTCGCTCATCAGATATATGAATATGGCCTCAAAAGAAAAAATCAGTTTTATCTGTTATGACCTGAACAAAAATATTGAAAATACTTTTAAAATTTCCAAGCTTGACCAGTTCCTTCCCATCCTATCCAGCGATGATTTTCAAAAGAAATACTTCGGTATCTGCAGCGCGAACAAAAGTCATTAAGTAAAGAGTACATCCCGAAACATCTGTTTAAAAAGATCAGATGTATCCGGACATATCAATATTATATTTGATTTCCTGCAGAACTCTGCCTGTGTATCGGGTTCAAACGGGCATTCTGCCCTTACCCGGCCTGCCGGTAAATTTTTAATTGACGAATTTCCATGTAAATGCAATTGCATTATTTTAACGCGTACGCTTACACCTAAAAATTGGAGAATAAACAATGTCAAGAATACTATCCGGCATCCAGCCATCCGGGAAACTTCATATAGGCAATTATTTCGGGATGATGAAATCCATGATAGACTCCCAGAAGGAAAATGATGTGTTCTGCTTTCTTGCAAATTACCATGCTATGACCAGTTCCGAGAACGGCAAATTGCTGCGTGATTATACTATTGAAGCTGCCATTGACCTTATTGCGCTCGGGCTTGATCCGGATAAATGTCATTTCTGGGTTCAATCCGATATCCCGGAAGTTACTCAGCTTACATGGATATTGTCGTGTCATACATCTCTCGGATTGCTCGAAAGAAGCCACAGTTACAAGGATAAAGTCGCTCATGGAATTGTCCCGAATGCCGGCCTGTTTACATACCCGGTACTTATGGCAGCAGATATACTTCTTTACCAGTCCGACATGGTTCCTGTGGGAAAAGATCAGAAACAGCATCTTGAAATAACAAGAGATGTGGCGCAGAGTTTTAATGCAAAATTCGGCGAAACTTTTGTTATACCCGAACCGAAAATATCGGACGAAATAGCATTGATCCCGGGTGTTGACGGGCAGAAAATGTCAAAGAGTTATAATAATGCGATATATATCTTTGAAGAGGAAAAAGAATTAAAAAAGAAAATAATGAAAATAGTTACCGATTCTACGCCGGTGGAAGAACCGAAAGACCCGGAGAAATGCAATGTCTTCGCATTATATAAACTTTTTGCAGACAATAAAAAAACAGAAGACATGCGCAGCAGATATAAACAGGGCGGAATGGGATATGGTGAAGCAAAAAAGGAATTGTTCGGGATAATATGGGAATATTTTAAGGACGCCAGAGAAAAAAGAAAGCTCCTGGAAAAAGACAAAGAAAAAATCCATAAAATA
>JAFGSG010000011.1 GCA_016934735.1 Spirochaetota bacterium
AAAATCATAGAAGATAATATCCTTACAATGGAACATGCATTGAATTTCAAATATTACGAAACTATTCATAAGGAGTTTGAATAATAAATTTTTGGAGATAATATGGAAATTAAAAAGGCAATATTCTGTACATTGGATAGCCAAACCGAAACAATAATCAGGGAAGTTTTCGATTTGTTGCCGCCCGAGATAAGAGAATTTCATCAACATATATGTTGTACCAATATTGATGACAATTTGAATTCACAATTAGAGGTTTCAATTCAAAACGCAAGGGAACTAAACAGTAATATTATGCACACCGCGAGAGATTTGACCACCGGCTTCTCTTGTGATTTATTTATCCTTGCAAGAACTTTCGACGCTGAAAAAGTTGATTCCATTTCGCAGTCTTTTAAGGATGTTTTTTATAAAGATGGTAACCTTGGCAATTATGATGAAATTGTTTTTGATTTATCGGGCAATAAAATTAATTATAAAAAAGAACAATATAAAATCTCCAACAACGATTCGCACGGTACACGCTTAAAGGATGAAGATTTTTATGAAAGAATAAAATATTTCTTTCTCTTTTTCCTTACTTCGGATTTATGGTCAGCCGAAAAGTTGACTGTTACAAATAGTTCTTTTTATTTTAAGCCTAATCCAGCCGAAAAATACTTCAAGTCTTTTGCAATGGCATACGATGGCTTACCAATCTTCGCTCTGCGGGATTTTTATTTTGAATTGCTCAAAGAAAAATATCTGCGTAACCTGTTGCAGTCGTCTGACGAGGATAATTATGAATCTGCAATAAATAAAGTTAAAAACATTTCAAGTCTGGAAGTAAAAGAACTGGTCACACCTAAAAAGAGAGATGTTCCATTAAAACTATCCTTTTTCTCAACAAAAAAAGGCAGAAAAGAAAAACTCGAACAGGCTTTTAGAATGGCTAAAGCTGGTTACGAAAATTATGACAAAGGATGTCACACCGAAGCAAAAACTCAGCGTATTGCTACTGAAGAAGAAGTCAAAGAAAAAATACCACCCCAAATATCAAATACAATAAAAGAAATATTTTCTTTCTTTAAATCTATTGCCTTATTGAGAAAACTTTTATCCAAACTTCTTGACAGGAATGGTGGCCTTTATGGTCTTGTCGAGGAAAAAGAAACCGAAATTTTTTGGCCCGACCTCTTTAGGTTTTCATTGTCTAAACTATCCTCTCACCATCCCAATTGGTTAGTGGTCTTTATCCTAACTTTTTTAACTCTTCTTCCGCATGCAGTTGATTATTTTGCTCAAATTCCTCAGGACATGATTATTTATTCTAATATTTTTTCAGGTGGACTGTTAATAATTTATATCATCTTTTCTATATTCAACTTAAGAAGTGTAAGAAAAAAATTTATAAATAATTATAACGAACTCTTGCAAAGAGTTCAGGATTATTATTGCAAATCATTCAAATCTTTCTGCAAATATCTCGAAGTCCATATTATTAAAATATTTATCGAAAAATTAGTGTCTGCTAATAATATCTTAGAAAAAAATCAGGCGTTTTTATCATCAGTTTATTTAACAGATTTTGTCGGTGGCGAACATTATAATAATATTAAACAAACTATTCTCGACGATTTGAAAGATAATAATTCTTTTTCCTTTGCCGTGCATTTGAAGTCTTTCCTCATTGAAAAAATTAAGGAAAACGAAAATTGTAAGGGCGATATGGATAGAATTATTAACATTAAAGATCCCATTGAATCATGTGAAAAAATCTTAAATATAATTGCTGTAAAATGTAATGAATCAAAAATTTCATTTTATAAAAAACAAATAGAAAATGTTAAAATTAAAGATAGTCGTAAAATCATTGATGTTGTCTATAATATAATTGAAAATGTACCCATCGATTATGATTTGGGTAAATTGCACCGCCCTCTCCCCCCTTCTGAACTGGATTTTGAAATAAGCAATTTAATCAGGCAGCAGAACTTTGATAATTTGTTATCTGAAATTATGCAGGCATTCAATTACTCACCTAAAGAATCGGCCGAACTATTAATCAAAAAGCAACATCTTATGTTCTATTTATCTAATTCTCAAAACCCAATTGATCCCAATCCTAAAAAATTGCTATTTACTCCCGAACCTACAGGAGTAAAAGGAGTTGATGAAGAATATAAAAACTCGCTTAAAATTATTTGCGGCTTATTGTGCATTTATGACTTAAAAATAGAAGAAGAAAAAGGAGCATAAAAATGAATAATTCAATTAACCGCTCATTTATTGAGGAAACACAATTTTACCGTGGTCAGATAGTTTATTCTTATGATAGACCGCAAATATCAAGTGAAACTTCTTTCGTTGATAACATAGAATTGGGTGATTTCAATCCCTATTCTGCTTACGATACTTTGTATAAGCATCAGGCAGATTTAGCAAATGAATTACAATCTGGTAAAAATATATTATTTTTATCTCCTTTCAACACCGGCAAAACTACCCTAGGCATTCTTTATGCTCTCGATGTTTTATTTAATAAGCACAAATCTATGCTTATAATCTCTGCTAATAGTTTTGAGAAAGAATTAGAAAAAAAACTAATTAACAAAATCCTTGTAGAATCAAAACTTGACTGGTTGGTTGACATCCACGATATCAAAGAAGAGGTAAACAAAAATTCCTATGTCGGCCTTTTTCCCTCTATTTACATTATTGAAGCAAGGGACCTGCACTGGTTTTTACTTCCTAATCATAATAAGTATTCTTCGTTGTTTGAATCGCTAGGTCTGGTCATTTATGACGATTTTGAAAAATTCTCAGGTAGTTTGGCTTCCAATATACATTTTATATTTAAAAGATTTGAACTTATTTATTCAATTTATAATAAAGATAAGCAACCTCTCCAATATTTGATTCTATCAAAACCATTTAATGAAAGCAAAAGAATAGTTGAAAGAATATTCAACGAAAACTTTGATATAATGCACAGGGATTCCAAAGATATAATTCCTGCCAAGATATTTTATTGGATACCGGCTTTCGACAAAGTGGATGTTGAACAAAAAACAAAAAGCGACCCTTATGTGCGTACAACTCGCAGGGATTCATTTATAGATGATACTTATATTTTAGCAATTGAAAGTTTGAAAAAAAGTAAAAAGACAGTCGTATATTACTATAACATCCCCCTAAGTAAAGATGACATAAAAAATTCTCATGTTTTTCTAGACTATAATAAAAGAATCGGTGATTTCAATCTTGATGCCCAAAATGATTTTTTCATCGGTTACGATTGGTCTGACTTAACTTCGCAATTAGTCAAAAGAGGTTTAGACTGGGAGCAAATCGATACTCTTATTATCTCTATGTTTAACGGTTCCATCAACGACCTTCGCGATGATATTTTGCATGTGGGTATGTATAATACTGAAATATTCATTACAATGCCACAAACTCCATCGTTTCAATATGAAATTAATCATCCAAGTATTGACATAAACAAAAGTGTAAAAGAAATTGCCAAAGGTGAAAGTAATTCACTTTTTGCATTTAGCAAAGGTGATAAATTATTTAATAAACATCTTCTCCTCTCCAAATATGAAATGAGAAATTTTCAATTCGATGATTATAAAGATAAATTTACTGAAATGTGGGGAAAAGAAACTACCAAGAATGAGCAACCGAATGACTGCGAAGCTTATTTTAGAAAAATTTCTGAACACGAAGGTTACGATATTTTTTCTACTGACGACGAAAACTATTTCCTTCTTCTCGATTCTCAGGAAAATATTGTCGGGTCAATCAACCCTCACGAATTGCCCGATTCATACTTCTTAAACGCCGTCATTTGTAGCAATAATATGAGGTATCAGGTTAATAAAATTGACTTAGATAATAAAAAAATCTACTTACTTTCTTTGGGCAAATTTAGTCTATCCCTTTCCGAAAGAGAACTTAATATTAAAAGCGAAAAACCATTGCGAGACTATAATTACAACACTATTAATTTTAAAATAAAGGAATTAACTGCAAACGCAACTTTCAATTCTTATTTACATAGTAATAGTACTGATACCGCCCCTGAATCTTTTAGAACCGCCGGCGAAAACAATATGTCATTAAATGACATTAAAATTAATTCTGTTGAAATTTCCGGCTTTAAATCTCCCGAAGCTTTTGCTAATATTTTCGATATAAGCTTAAATACAAAAATGAGCCTATATAATCTTGTCCCCTTTTACTTTATTGCAAGCGGTAAGTCTTACTTTTATAATTTAGGTGGCGATGACTTAAATTATATTATCAATGATAATAACATTAATGATTTACTCTCCCGAGCATTAGACATTCTTATTGATTGCCCCTGTCAAAGTGGATGTCCCGGCTGCTTGGAAAGTTTCAAATCCCCAAAAATAAGTTTTTCAAAAAAAGAATTAATTGATTATATAGGTGATCTTATAAGAAAGGATAATCTAACAAATATAAAACGTTGGAAATATGAAGGTATCGGACAGGTAGGCGATTTAAGGGGCGATATGGATAAATTTCGTCAGATAAGAAATAAAGTTTTTGATATATTACAATATAAAGCAAATATGATTATTAACAACCCCTACCAGGAAAAATTTATCAGTGCAGACGACAAGAAGTGGATTAGTAGTGCTGGTCTTTGTCATCCGGCTCAAAAAACTATTTACATCCAACCTGGTTTTAATGAAGATATCTTTACAGAAATATGTGCACACGAATATACTCATAACTGGCAATTTGAAGGCAATTTAAATAATTTTTTCTGGTACTTTAATAAATCCAATATAGATGATATAAATAATATTTGGTTTTCAGGTCTTGCATTTATCGAAGGACAAGCTAATTTCTTCTCTGCAAAAGCAATGGATTATTTCGGTCTCAGGGAAATGGTTTATCATAACGAGGTTTATTCTTATGCTCAATATCGAGAAGGTCTCATTTTGTTGAATTATCTCGAAAAAAAATATGGCCTGATTAACCTAAACCACATATTAAAAGAAGCAAAACTCAGTGATGGCTCCCCTGTCACCAGTGAGCTTATTTATGAATGGTATGACGAATCCGGCATTAAAGGTCTCGTTCAAGGTCTTGGTGATGACCTTATCCAGAATAATTGTATGCGTTGTTTACAATACGAATTTCTTAATAAATCTAGAGATTATAATCGCCTGACATATTTTATGAATCACCAGATTTGTCGTCCTGATGATTTGTTATCAGAATATATTGATAAGGCTGAAATGAACGAAGACGAAGCGTTTGATAAAATTTGGACTGTATTAAAAGACCACTTTAAAATAATACCAAAGGTAAATCATGACTATTTGCCTTGTAAAGAGTGTGAATATAAAAATGAGGGAAGCTTAGAAGGTCTCTGCATGATGTTCGGTAGCATAGATGTCAAGCCTAAAATATTAATTGCTTTAGGATTATAAATCTAAAATAGATTATTCGATAGTATGAATAATTTATAGCGAGCGAATCGTTGAAAAACAATATCGAAATGATATGTGTCCAAGGTGGGAAATTCGGTATTGGCTACTACCGTCTTAAGTCTGCAAAGACTGAAAGTTTCTATATAGGCAAATACCAAGTAACTCAAAAACAATGGACTGATATTATGGGGAGTAATCCAAGCCATTTCAGAGGAGATGATTTACCTGTAGAGAATGTAAGTTGGTACGATGTAAAAAAGTTTATTAAAAAGTTGAGTGAAAAAACTGGCAAGAATTATAGGTTGCCAAATGAAATAGAATGGGAATATGCAGCAGGAGGTGGTAATAAAAGTAAAGGATATGAATATAGTGGAAGCAATAATCCTACTTTGGTCGCTTGGTTTGACGCAAATTCAAAAGATAAAACGCACCCTGTGGGCAAGAAGAAGCCAAATGAACTTGGCATTTACGATATGAGCGGCAATGTATGGGAATGGTGTAGTGATAGCAATAAAAAAAATAAAGACTGTATAAACCTCCGTGGTGGATCTTTTGTTATAGATGATAACTGTTGTCTTATTTCCCATGACGACTGGTGCGAGCCGAATAAGAAATACCAGGATGTCGGTTTCCGTTTGGCTCATGATTATAATAGATAAGGATATAAGGATTATTTTGACTCTTAAGTATTATTATTTACAAGAGAATTATGCAAATATCAGGTGTTATTCCCGCTCGTTCAGAATTTGGTTTAGTTCTGTAGAGGTGATTCGAGAGTATTGTAAGGAATATTGAGCGTTTTTGTGGCCTAATTGCCTTTGTACTGCAGCTATATTACCAGTCTTTTCTATTATGTACCTACCCATAGCATGTCTAGCTGAATGGGGTGTCTTACCTGATATACCTGCTGTTTTACATACGCTGATCCAAATATCGTTAATGGTGTTTGGGTGGAGTTTGTCAGTTGGATTCTTTAATATATTTGCAGGTAGGAATAAAGTATACTGCTTTGAAGTTGCATCAATAGGGCGTTCGTGCTTTATATAATCTTGAATGGCTTTTAAACCGTCTTGACTAATCTGATATGAGTGTTCAACACTTCCTTTTTCGAGTGTTTTTATTTTATTGTTTTTGAAATCTACATCATTAATACGAATGTTTACTATGGCGGAGCGTCTCATTCCTGTTTCGATTAGTGTATATATTATTGCTCTATTGCGATAAGGACGATATCCTTTGCGTGTTGGTCGTTCGGAGTTTTTATATCTGTTGCGGTCGCGTGATTTACCACCTGTTTGAATTAAAATGTCTGCAGAGTCGAGAAGTCTTCTACGTTCTTGCTGTGTAAGTGCCCTTTCGACTGATAAAAGAGAAGCGGTAGGGATTAGTTTTATTTTTTCCATCGGGTTGCCAAGCGGAAATGGAAGATGTTTGTTTATAAATTTAGCAAATGTTTTCAAGTGTGTTAGAATGCGATTGACTGTTCTGTCGTTCCAATGACGGTTGCCATCTTCGTCTATTCGCTTTTGTAAGAATGATTTGAAAAAGGTAGATAGGCGTGGTGTCCAGTTAGTTAGATTGTCGCTACCTGTATCTTCGAGGAAAAAATCTACGAATAAGTTTAGGTCTCTGTATTGAACTTGTCGTGAAGATGGGAGTGTTGTTACTTCGTATTTGAGGTAGAACTCGAGCCAAGTTTTGAGTGAAAGTTGCGTTTTACGGGGTATTATATTATTTCGTAAAGCGATTTGTGGTATTAGATTGGATGATTTAGGCATAGTTTAATGCAAATAATAATACAAATTACCTTACGAAAGATACCTTTTATAAAGGGAAATGTCAAGCCCTTTTCACTCTTTGCTAATATAAAGTATCTAGGTTTTATTTATAATAATTTGATTTCTTGGATGGCTTTTATAAATGTCTTATGTATATCGTGGGAATTCTTCTTCCAATTTATACTTATCATTTTCTAATTTCATTGTACAAATATAACAATTATCTGGATTCTTAAATTTTCCAAATTCTTCAACACTCAAATGATACCATCGCATTATGAATAATCGCATCAGCATTCCATGTGTAATGATTACCACATTTTCGGGGTAATTCTTTTTGGAAAAATTTCTATGTAGTGTAGAAAAAAATGTTGTTACCCTATCATAAACATCCGCTCCACATTCTCCGTTCGGAAATCTATAGAAAAAAGCACCGCATTTATTAAAATCCGGATCTAATGATAAATCTACAAATTGATCCTGCGGATTGCCAAAGTCCTGTTCCCTGATTCTTGGTTCTTCCCTAAACCTGTATTTACATCTTCCCAATTGACTAACAATACATTCAAATGTTTGCTTTGTTCTTAAATATGGCGATAGATAGAAAAAAATATTCTCTGATACTAATTTCTCCTTTAATATTCTGCCGCATTCCCTCGCCTGCTCTTTACCTAATTCAGTAAGTGGTATCTGATAATTGTGTAATTTCGAATATATATTTCTATCTATATTTGCTTCTGATTCACCATGCCTTATTATAAATATTCGTTCAGGCTTTTTCATATTTATTTAACTCTTTTAATAATTTATTCAATGCTTTAGCTCTCATTGAAAATAAGTTCTTTTCTTCTATTGTCTCCATTTCTGCAAAAGTCTTTTCCGCTCCTTCGGGTATAAATATTTTATCCCACCCGAATCCAAAATCTCCTCGTGGAGCACTTATTATTCCTGTAATAGTTGACGAATAGAATGATATATCATCAGTTATTGAATTATAAAATCCAAATGAAGTTATCGCATCTGCTCTGTAGTCACATAATTTATCACAAATATTGAATATCCCTTCGTTGCCTATCGATTTCAACATAAACTTAATAAGCGGTCCGGGAAATCCATTCATTGCTTTAAGATACAATCCCGTATCTTCAACTAATAATATAAAATCCTCCTCGTCTACATACTGCCTTGCAGACAATAATTTATATTTTATAATTTCGTTTATATCTAAAGACTGAATTTCCGGCAATTCAGGCGCATTTAACTGCTCTAATCCCCCAATATAACTCTCTATTTCCTTAAATTTATTATTATTACCCGTTAAAAAATATATTTTCATTATTGTTTTTATTTTGTTACATATTGAAATATTTCGTCTTCTATTTCTCTCATTAACTTTTCTTTTTCAAATTTATCTGTAGATATATTTTTAAAGCCATTCTTTACAATTTTTAAAATGTTCCACCTAGACAGTCCTCCCGACATTTTAGATGCAAACAAATACTCTTCAGTTAAAGTAGAGTCTGAAACTGAAGGGTTATCTGAGTTTATAGTCACATTTATGTTTTCATTGAAATAAAATGTTAAAGGATATATCTT
>JAFGSG010000012.1 GCA_016934735.1 Spirochaetota bacterium
AATAATAGGAGCAATTCTGGGAGCAGTAATTGGTGTACTTTTAGTAGGAATTTTCCCAGGTCTTTCTCCACTTATTAAAAATTTAACAGGTCCAATAGGTTTCAACTTAGAAGTAATCAGTTTTCATATTAATCTAAGTATATCCGCAATTATTGGTATCATAGCGGGGATCATTGTGTTTATAAAAGTTTAACTGACAGCTATTGTATTTCCGCAGCCTGTTAATAAAAAGCTACATTATCAATAATATAATATTATATTATACTAAAATAATATTTTATTATGTTAAAATTTAATAATTAAGGAGGATACATTTCTATTGGCAATCGTATCAATGAAAGCACTCTTGGAGTCAGGAGTTCATTTCGGACATCAGACACGAAGATGGAACCCGAGAATGGCTCAGTACATTTTTGTTGCGCGCGGCGGCATACATATAATTGATCTTCAAAAGACAATGCAGCTGTTAAAGGCTGCCTACGCTGCAATGAAAGATTTAGCCTCAAAAGGAGGCAGGATTCTCTTTATAGGCACAAAGAAACAGGCAAAAAGCGCAATTGTTGAATATGCGAACAAATGCGGCATGTATTACATTTCTGAAAGATGGCCTGGAGGATTGTTAACAAATTTTGATACTGTAAAGAAATCAATTCAAAGATTTAAAGATCTTGAAGAAATGAATAAAACAGGCGTTTGGGATGCTGAAACAAAAAAAGAAATACTTGATCTTAACAGAGAACTCGCAAAAAAAGTAAAAATGTTCTCCGGTATTAAAGACATGAACAAATTACCGGACGCACTTTTTATAATCGATCCCAAAAAAGAATCCATAGCTGTTAAAGAAGCAAAGATATTGGGCATTCCGATTTTTGCCGTGGTTGACACAAACTGTAATCCGGATGAAGTGGATTATCCGATACCTGGAAATGATGATGCTATTAGAGCGATCGGTGTTTTTCTGGACGCTATGTCAAGTGCAATCAACGAAGGTATCGCAATGCAGCAGGTAGATATATCATCAGAAGAAGATTTCACAAGTGAAGCTGCTGAAGTTAAAGACTCTGACGAGATACCTGAATCAGCAAATGTTGCAGATGCTCCAATCAATACAGAAGTTAAAGCTGCCTATGATATTGACTATGATGAAGATGATGAAAAATTTGATGGAAAGAAGTTTAAATAAAAATTTATAATAATAAATATAATTTTACCAAAAGAGCGGCCATAAAACCGCTTTTTTTTTTATTTTTTAAAAACATGTCTAAAGATAAATTGGATTTTTATCTAAAAAAAATGCAGCATTTGTAATTGATCTAATACTTCCTATAATATATCTTATGTCTCATAAAGAAAAATATAGTATTTGATCATATATGTCATTCTGTATCATATATGGTCAAACTTATAAATAAAGGCTTATATGAAATCAGCTAAAATAATTACTATTGACATTTTTTTAAGATATCCCTTTTTTAAACCAGCTTTTATTTAATTAAACAGAAATATGAACATGAATCCAATACTTGAAATTAAAAACATAGTGAAAGATTATCCAAAAGTCCGTGCTGTAGACGGAGTCAGTCTTTCCATTAAAGATGGTATCTGCTTTGGCCTGCTCGGTCCTAATGGCGCTGGAAAAACCACGTTAATTGAAATAATTGAAGGAATCCTCCGCTCTACCTCAGGGGAAATTCTATATAAAGGCAGGCATAGAAAATCTAATTTTCGAAATGAAGCAGGCATTCAATTTCAAAACACACAGCTACCGGAAGCATTAACAGTAAAAGAAGTGCTGCAGACATTTCGCAATTTATATTCGCACAGTCTGCCCTTGGATGAATTGATTGAAATGTGCGAGTTGCAGGAAATCCTGAACAGAGACAACAAAAAAATTTCCGGCGGGCAGAGACAGCGGCTTTTCCTTGCTATCGCGCTTGCAAATGATCCTGAACTGATATTTCTGGATGAGCCTACCACCGGACTGGACCCGCAGGCAAGACGTCATTTATGGGACATTGTAAATCATATTAAATCAAACAAAAAGACAATTATACTTACTACTCATTATATGGAAGAAGCCGAGTTGTTATGCGACGAAATCGCCATTATGGATCTGGGAAAGATTATAGCATTAGGCCCTCCGGCTGACTTGATAAAAAAAAGCAACAGCGGACATCTTGTAATATTACGTACCGAAATTGATGAACAAAAGTTAACTGATATTCCATGGGCCTGGAACAAAAATCAGGACAGGATTGAAATTCATACTGATAATATTAATGAGTGTGTAGCTACTCTTATTGCAAAAGAAATAGACCTTTCTACTTTAACTATACGGTCACAGAACCTTGAGGATTTATTTATTAGACTGACCGGTAAAAAACTTCGCGAGTAAAAAACTAATTATGATGTGGAAAAGGATTTGGACATTATTTATAGCAAGAAATAAGGAATTTTACAGAGATAGATCCGTATTTTTATGGAACCTTATATTCCCGTTTTTTCTAATAGTCGCTCTCAGCCTGTCTATCAGTGAAGATACACAATCGCTCTATAAGGTAGGAGTAATTACTGCGGCCAATAAACCGGATTTTCATGAACAATATGATTCCTTTAAAAATATAAAATATATTAATTTTATCAATTTTTCTTCAATAAATGAAGGGATGGACAAGCTGAAACATCATAGAGTTGATTTTTTAATAAAGCCTGATACAAAAGAATATTGGGTGAGTTCCCCGTCCCCCAAAGGTTATATACTTGAAAAACTTTTACATTCATCAGAATCAAATCTACAGAATAATTTTAAGAAACAGACTATAGCTGGAATAAGAATCCCGTATATTGAATGGCTATTCCCCGGAATTCTAGGATTGAATATGATGTTTAACTGTCTATTCGGAGTCGGGTACGTAGTAGTACGCTATAGGAAAAACGGTGTTTTAAAAAGGATAAGTGTCACTCCTGCAAGGCCGTTTGAATTTTTAACGGCACAGGTGTTGTCAAGAATGCTTGTTATGCTTGTCACGACTTCCATTGTCTATATTGGATGCTCGGTACTGTATAAATTTGAAATGCGCGGTTCTTATTTAAATCTACTGCTAATTTTTGCTCTCGGGGGATTCAGTATGATATCGCTTGGATTGCTTATAGCGTCAAGAAGCAGCAGTGAAGAATTAGCCGACGGAATAATGAATGTAATCACCTGGCCCATGATGATTTTTTCAGAAGTTTGGTTTTCAATGGAAGGCGCCAATCCGATAATAATAAAAATATCTAAAATTTTTCCGCTCACTCACCTTGTCGACGCAGCCAGAAAAATAATGAATGACGGTTTAGGGCTTTACGAATTGAGATATAATATTATACTGCTTTTAATTATGTCAGTTCTATTTTTAATTGGAGGTTCGTTGCTTTTTAAATGGCATAAAACATAATTCCCGGCAATGTTTATAAAAGAGCAATATTATGAAATTATATTATATAATATTAATACTCCTGTTGCAAACATATACTATAAATGTTTTAGCTCAGGAAACTGCTGTAATTCCCTATAAAATTGCAAATCCCACAGAAAATTTTACAATAGAAACCGGAAAAGAATATGCAAAGCTGGTTTCGCTTGGCGCAATGCTAAGCAGGGATGTATCCTTTATTCCGCATAACCGGACAGATGCTGCATTAAAAAAATTATCACTTAATTCACAGAGAATTATCACTGAAGAAAATCTCAGAAAAATAGGCAGGATGGTAAACGCGGATAATGTCTTAATAGGCACGATCTTAAAATCAAAAGGCAGATACACTTCAGAGAGTATTTTATATTCAATAAGAGATAGAGAGATTGTATCAAAAAGCCGCGTATCATCCGGTAATCTTCTTAAACTTGCTGAAGAAGAATTAAATGAAATATTTTATAATTCTCCGAGAAAAATCAGAATAACAACAGACAAACAAATTGATGCTGTTATTTTAACTGATCTGTCTTATAAGGTATCCGCAGACTGGACATCCATAAAGGACGGGATTAAAAAATTTGCGGATAATATATCCAAAAACTGGAATTTAAATACACAAATATATATTATTCCGTTTGCGGATAAATATAGAGAATTGCATAAATATTCAGCATCAAAATCCCTTCAATCGCTGAATGAAAAACTAAATCAAATTAAACCTGCCGGATCAGCTTCAGCAAAAATATTACAGAATGCCTTAAACCATTCCGTAAAAAATATTCCATGGCGTAAAAATTCCGAAAAAATATTAATTATAATATCCAACAGTGAAAATATTGATGGTAATTTTTTGGAACAATATGCCCTTACTGCAAAATCAAAAAACATAGCAATAAACACTATCTCTCTCGGATTATTAAGAGAAAATGCGCTCGAAACATTGAAGCAGTTTTCCGTAGTCGGTGCAGGACATCATTACTCCGCAGCCTATCATCAAAGGATGTTTAACGAAAAAGGCGATAAGGTAGATGTTTTCTATCAGGAAGGAAGGATTTTTTACAGCCTGGTTTACGAAGACACATGGAAAGGCGGCCTGTTTGAAGATAACAGACGAAAACAGTCAATTATACAAAAGCCTAAATCTTTTTTAAGCGAAGTTCTTTATGATGAACAGAAATACAATGTTCATCCATATAATCTGAAAAAATTTTACCCTGCCCTTTCCAGTCAAAATATTATTAATAGCGAAACTCTTGAAAATAACATTGAATCCATTATGAATAAAATTGGTTCCGAGTACGAAAATACATTTTCAAAACAAAAATATAAAAAAGCTATTGCTAAAGTTCAGATTTCCGACGGCAACATATCATTATGGATCCAGATTAAGGATGAAAAGGATCTTAAAATAGTTACGGAGAATATGTCTGCAAAGAATTATTTTCCGCTCGGAGCAGTAATTAAAAAAGGCCCTAATGATCCTTACGGAATTATTTTTCATCCTGATTTATATATTACGGAGTTAGGAAAAAATTATATTCCGGATTTAGTGAAAACAAATATTAACAAAATAATAAAAGATCCGGATTATTATGTCAGTAACGGACTTTTAACCCCTCCTGTTTGGTTTATAGATATTAAAGTTGAAAAGATTGAAAATCTTCGAAGAGAATATGATGTACGGGAACTTGGACGATAAAAGCAAATATTACTTTGTTTTAAACAGTAAATATCATTCACCTATTGATCCTCTATAATATCGGATTCTATCGAAAATATTACTTAAGATTATATTTTTTTTACAGCTCCGTAAAGCTATTCTTGACTATTTAATCAAACTATGCTATACTAATAGTAGATGTTGTTAGCACTCTATTCAGGTGAGTGCTAAATGTTAGTATTATTATTTTTTTTATATTTAGATGATAATTATTCTTTATTTTCGATAATAAATACATTTTAGGAGGCAATCTCCATGCGAATGGATAAATTGACATTAAAAGCGCAGGACGTGATCAGAAATGCTCAAAATATCGCGACTGATAACAATCATTATGAAATTCAGCCAGAACATTTATTAAAGGCATTAATCATTCAGGATAGCGGTATATTTGAAACAATTGCACAAAAGATAGGTGCACCCGTACATCAAATAAAAGACGAAACAGACAAGGCTGTTGCATCCCTGCCGAGGCAGACAGGCGGAGGCCCAGGCGGAGCTGTTTTATCATCCGCTTTAAATGAAATTTTAAACGAAGCCTGGAACGAAGCTGTTAAACTCAAAGATGATTATCTAAGTACTGAACATTTAATAATCGCACTCACTTCAAAAGGCCACAGCAACGCAAAAAAAATTCTCAATGCTCACGGCTTTACAAAAGATAATATTCTAAAAGTATTGAAAGATATACGGGGCAATAAAAGAGCTGTTGATGAGAATGCGGAAGAAAAATATAATTCCCTTGAAAAGTACTCAAGGGATCTTACCAAACTTGCCAGGATGAATAAGCTCGACCCTGTGATAGGCCGTGATGAAGAGATCAGGCGGATAATGCAGGTGCTTACACGAAGAACGAAAAACAATCCCGTACTTATAGGAGAACCAGGTGTAGGCAAAACCGCTATTATAGAAGGGCTTGCTATAAGGATAGTTGCGGGAGATGTACCCGAGAATCTTAAAAACAAGCGTATAGTGGCTCTTGACATGGGATCATTGCTGGCTGGCGCGAAATTCCGCGGAGAATTTGAAGAACGGTTAAAGGCTGTTGTTGAGGAAGTTGAGAATGCAGAAGGGGAAATCATCCTGTTTATTGACGAGCTTCATACTCTTGTGGGAGCAGGTGCTGCAGAAGGCGCTGTTGACGCATCGAACATGCTTAAGCCCGCCCTCGCCCGCGGGACTTTGCGTTGTATGGGTGCTACCACTCTGAATGAGTACCAGAAATATATTGAGAAGGATAAAGCTCTCGAAAGACGCTTTCAGCCTGTCTTTACATCAGAGCCCACGGTTGAAGATACCATAGCAATACTTCGCGGCCTTAAGGAAAAATACGAGGTTCATCACGGCGTGCGCATATCCGACTCTGCTGTTGTAGCTGCAGCGATTCTTTCCGACCGTTATATCACCAACAGGTTTCTGCCTGACAAGGCTGTAGACCTTATAGATGAATCAGCCTCGCTGATCAAAATGGAAATTGACTCAATGCCGATCGAACTTGATGAGATCGAACGAAGGATACGCCAGCTCGCTATTGAAAAAGAAGCTGTTAAGAAAGAAAAGGATAAAGCTTCCAAAGAAAGATTAAGCAAAATAGATGAAGAACTTGCCAATCTTAATGAAAAGAAAAACACGCTGGTCGGCCAATGGCAGAATGAAAAGAATGTCATTACCACAATAAGAAAGGCAAAAGAGGAAATTGAACAATTAAAGTTAGAAGAACAGAAGGCAGAGAGAGAAGGAAACCTGAACCGCGTTGCTGAACTCAGATACGGGAAGATCGTCAACCTTGAAAAGAACGTTGAAGAGATGAACAAAAAGCTCGCTGTTATTCAGAAAGACAGAAAACTCCTTAAAGAAGAAGTGACCGAACAGGAGATCGCTGCTGTTGTTTCAAGATGGACCGGTATTCCTGTAACTAAAATGCTCGAAGGCGAAAAAGAAAAAGTCCTTAAGATGGAAAAGATCATAGAAGAGCGCGTTGTAGGCCAGAGTGAAGCAATACAGGCAATATCCGATGCTGTAAGGCGCTCGCGCTCAGGGCTTCAGGACGCGAACAGGCCTATGGGATCGTTTATCTTTCTTGGGCCTACAGGCGTTGGCAAGACAGAGACCGCAAAAGCTGTAGCCGCATTTCTCTTTAATGATGAAAAAGCAATAATACGCATAGATATGTCTGAGTACATGGAGAAACACGCTGTTTCCCGCCTCATAGGCGCTCCTCCCGGATACGTTGGTTACGACGAAGGCGGCCAGCTCACGGAAGCTGTACGCAGGCGTCCATACGCCGTTATCCTTTTCGATGAGATCGAGAAAGCGCATCACGATGTTTTCAATATCTTTCTGCAGATACTGGATGAAGGAAGGCTCACGGACAGCAAAGGACGCGTTGTTGACTTTAAGAATACGCTCATTATTATGACATCGAACCTCGGCACATCTTTTATCAGCAATGAGTCGATTCCAATGGAAGAGAGAAGAAGAGGCGTTGAGCAGGAGCTCAAAATGAACTTTAAGCCCGAGTTCCTGAACAGGGTTGACGAAATAATTATTTTTAATCCGCTTAACCGGGAAAAGATTAAGGAGATCACTGTTCTGCAGTTAAACGATGTAGGCAAAAGGCTTAAAGAAAAAGGGATACATCTTGAGCTTACCAAAAAAGCTCTCGATCATCTTGTTGAAGTAGGCTTTGATCCGCAATTCGGCGCCCGTCCGCTTAAACGCGCTATCCAGAAATATATTCTGAATCCGTTATCGGTAAAACTCCTGGAAGGCGGCATTGAGAGCGAACATAAGTTAAAGGTCGACTTTGACGGCAAAGAATTTGCGTTTAAGTAAAGGGTTGTCAACAATTCACATTTTTGTGTTCAAATGGCCAATTCTATCGTAAATAAAAAGTTAAATACATTACGTAATTTTCTGCGGAATCAGGCCTTCCTGGTTAGTTTTTTTTGTTTTTAATAATTTTTGCATCAGGCCTGAAAACGTCCTCAAAAATTTTGTAATGTATTTAACTTTTTGAAATTTTTAAAAGCTAAAAATAAATATGACAAAGTAATAGTATTATCATAATATCGTAAATTTGAAAGGCAAAAGTTTATAGCTCTTATTATATTGACTATTCTTAATATAAAGAATAGTCTTATACACATAAATCACTAAAATGATACTTAAGGCAGAAGGAATATAGGCGGGCGCCTGTGATGTCTGTGCCGGGCCGGAGGATAGTAATAATACGGATGAGGCCAGAAAGGATCATAATAAAATGGATCCGGTTTGTAATATGATTCATTCCATAAATGAATTTCCCTGACCAGGACGAGAGTATGCAGGTAATCGGTCTCCCCTACCCGCCTTATTTCGCTTCCCAGAATAACTCCTCCAACAGTAAGCTTTCTTCCCTTCCGGTAATCATATGGATCAAGATATTTTTCAGATTTGATAATAAACCTGCCACCTGATGCGGAACTCATGTCCGGGGCATCGTTAAAATCCAGTTCCTTCTGAAATAGGGTTATAAAAGTAACCCCGTCTTTCTGATTTTCTATGCTTATGACTTCTCCGCCCCAGATCACAGTTCTGCCTTTGTATGCATCAGGATTCCGCGCAATTTCAATGAACGGTTTTTCCGGCTGCGCCTGCTGTCTTATTTCCGTGGAGATGGCATGCCCGCAGCCTGCGAGTAACATAATTAGTAGTATTGGGAAACATCGGGATGTTTTTATCATTAAAAAGCCTTTTGAATGAATATGTTCTGTTATTATGATATTAATAAAATTACAGGCACAAGGCAAGTCAAGTGAATTTAAAGGCAATTGCGCTCCTGCAGGCTAATGTTTACAGAAGTAATATGCGAATCCTGCATTTTTTTCTTGTTTTATTTGGAAATTATGCCAATAATTTATATATTGAATTGAAGAAATGCAAAAGCAGCCTGTATTTACCAAAAGGCAGATATGTTTCAGTAAAATACTGGACGAAGAAATATCATGGCAGGTGCTTGAAATACAAATGCAGGCGTAAGAAAATCACCGGCAGAAGCAAGAAATGCACTGGCAGGAGCTAGAAAATCATTTGCAGGAATAAAAAGTGCATCGGCATAAGCCAGTTAGTCATTGGCAGGAATAAAAAGTGCATTTGCAGGAGCTAGAAAGTCATCAGCAGGTGTAAGAAAATCAAAAGCAGTTAAAAGAAATACAAATGCAGACGCAGGATGTGCACAAGCGGATGTTAAAAGTACTAAATTTGGAGGCTTATATGAAAAGCTTGTTTAAAATTTTGCTTTGCAGATTGATTGTTTGCTGTTTTGTTGATTATGTAAATGCACAGTATTATCGGAGTGAACAAGGTTTGACTGTCAGCGGTAATGCACCAGTAACTGGTGATGCAGGGCTTAATGCAGTATTAGCAAGTCAATTTGCTGTAATAATGGATGAAGCTTTTGATGAATTAGTTAAATTCAGCAATCAGCCTGATCTTGCAAAAGGGTTTGCAAATGCAAATGCATATACTGCGCAGGCAGCAACACATCAGGGATATCAGGATTATTCACTTTTTGCCGTTACAACAGGCATTATGGTGGCTGCGCAGCTGCCCAGTTCAAACAAGGATTACTACGACGATCTGGATGAAAAGATAAAGGATGACGGAGATCTTTATGCAGGCGTGAGCGCAGGTTTGTCAATTATTAATTTCGGCCTTAACGCAGGATTTCTCTATCCGGGACTTTATTTGAATGCAAAATTCGGTTATTTCTCTAATGATTCTTTGGTCGATAATTTATCAACAAAAAGT
>JAFGSG010000094.1 GCA_016934735.1 Spirochaetota bacterium
AAAAATATGGGCGATATTGGACTTGAACCAACGACCTTCTGCGTGTCGAGCAGACGCTCTAGCCAGCTGAGCTAATCGCCCGCTTTTTCACTAAAATTATAAAGCAAATTAGTTTGCTTAAGCAGGCTAAACATTGTCAACTAATTTTTTCTATTCCATGTAATGTCCTGAATTCAGGTATCAACTATATTAAAAGTATTAGACTTGTTGCAAAACTAAGAGGGAATTTTCCCGGGTTTCCCGTATGTTATATTTAGTTATGCAACAACTCTATTATGGTTACCTCTAATAATTAAATATTGATGTAACCATTGGGAACAAATTACTGTAAAAATCAGGTTTTTCATTTGATAAAACAATAAAAAACCTTATTTTTAGAGGTAACCTTATATTATTGAATATTGCTATCTAAGATCCAGCAATTCCACATCAAATATTAAAGTTGCTTTTGGCGGTATAACGCCGGGATAACCCTGCTCGCCGTAAGCAAGATGATAAGGAATGATCAATATTCTTTTTTCACCTTTTCTCATTGCTAAAAATGCTTCATCCCAGCCCGGTATAACTCTGCCTGCTCCAATAACTGTTGCAAAAGGCTGGTTCCGATCATATGAACTGTCGAACTTCTGTCCGTTCGTCAGATAACCTGCATAGTGGGCTATAATGGTCTGTCCTCTCCTTGGCTGAACTCCGCTTCCGGATCTGATTACATAATATTGCAATCCGCTTTTAGTTGTTTGTATTTTACTGGTATTGACGCCAAGCTGTTTTAAAAAAAAGTCTTTCTTTTTCAGCAGCGCGGCCTGCTGATTTATTTCAACTTCGTCCTTTCTGGCAAATTCTTTCTCCGCGTCAAATGCTTTGGCATCATCGCCTGTCCGGATAATATTCACTTCTTTCATGATAATATTATCCAGAGGCCTGTTGGCCTGATTTGTTTTGACTTTGCCGATTTTTCTGACAATTTCCATGCCTTTTATTACTTTTCCGAAAACGGCATGTTTGCCGTCCAGATGTGGTGTAGGCGCCAGTGTAATAAAGAACTGGCTGCCGTTTGTATTCGGCCCTGCGTTGGCCATAGATAGTATTCCTTCACTGTTGTGTTTCAGCGTACGGCTTATCTGATCAACAAGCCTGTATCCCGGGCCTCCTCTGCCGTCCCCAAGCGGATCCCCGCCCTGTATCATAAAACCGTCTATGACTCTGTGAAAAATAAGGCCGTTATAGAAAGGGCGTTTAACTTTTTTGCCCGTAGCAGGATCGGTAAATTGCCTTGTCCCTTCAGCCAGTCCGACTATGTTGGCTGCCATCAAAGGCACTTCCTTATAATACAGCTCGCATACGAAATCCCCTGCGTTTGTTTTAAATTCAATATATAATCCGGGTTTATCCATCGCAATTATATTCATTGATGAAAAAATTGATAATAATATAACTATAGTTAATACTTTTTTCATTTTTGCTCCTAAAAATATATTATAATTTATTTTAGTCAGGTACTTGGAATTTTAAATAATTAATTCAATTACTATAGAATTGCAACTGATATTGTTTAGGTGTTAATTTAAATTTTTCGAAGAAAAGCCTGATGAAATAGGAGATGTTATCGTAACCGAGATCATATGCTACCTCTGTTACGGATTTATGCTTAAGCATCTTTTTAGCCTCATTGAGCTTTATGTCCGTGTAATAGATACGCGGGGGGAGACCAGTTATCTTTTTAAATTTCATTGAGAAAAGAGCTGGCGACATATTCACTGCATGGGCGATTTCTGTTAAATCCATATTGTTTGTACACGCCGTTTTCATAAGCTCAATTGCTCTGTATATCGAATGATTATTCTGTTTTTCAAGTATAATGTTATTGCTCATGCAGTTTAAAAGCTTGTAGATCATTTCCTGCGCATATAAATCAATCAGAAACTCTTTATCCTTGGAAGTCCCGAATGCTGTGAATTTAATTTTTTCAATATCTGTCTGGATGATTCCCATGTTTCTCCTGAAGAGAGGATTCCGGTCCCTTTCCAGGGGATCGCATTCGAATTCCTCTCTATGGCAGGCTTTATTGCGAATCCTTTCCAGCAGGATATCACTGATTTCAAATACCATACCTTTTGAAGGGTCCTGTACTTCTACGGAAATAGTCATATGAGGAGGAAGTAATACAAATTCGTTTTTACTGTGAATAAAATCTTCCTGATCATCTACTTCAATATGTTTGGTTCCGTTTAAAACAGTACATAGTTTATAGTATTCGTATGATTTGTAAGAATTTTTATAATAGTGATCAAATTCATAATAAAACAGTCTTAAATAGTCTGTCTCAAGGCCGTTAGCTAATTCGACATTCCTATCAAAAGTATCTATGCTCTTGATATCGGGTGTGAGGTTGACGGATTCTAACACTGGTATACTCTCAATTTCTTATCGTTATTGATGAATGTATGCTTATTCCTGTATACAATGCATTATGAATCCAGGCGATTATAAATCCAAAACAAAACCGTCCGGAACTTAAATTACATCAAACCCTATATTTAAGTGTTCCAAACATTAATTAACCTATTTTTAAATTTCAACTATTTTTTTTTAAACAGAGATTAGATTAAGCCCTTATTGCATTAGTATATTACTCTTATCTTGGATGAAGATTATTTTTTTATTACAATGCAGGAACATGGTTAGAGAAACAGTAATTACCAGGCATCGCAGTTAGAAAGATAATAAAATATGAATTTTTATCAATGATAACTAAGGCGATTATCGCCGGTTATTAATATATTAAATTTCAATAAAAGGAGGTATAGCATGAGTAAGAGGTTATTGTATTTATTTGTGGCAATAAGCGTAGTATTTATGTTTTTGATCACCTTCGATGCCTTTTCAGAACCACAAAAAGATAAGATTCGTATTGGCTGGGTTACTTCTCTCTCAGGCCATAACGCCAGCGGCGTTGCCGGAACGAATGGTCCGGTTTATGATTATTGGATCGATGAAATTAATGCGAAGGGTGGAATTTATGTCAAAGAATACGGTAAGCGTTTACCAGTAGAAGTTATCAAATATGACGATAAAAGCGATGTGGGTACCATGACGAAACTTCTGGAAAAGGTTATATTGGAAGACAAGGTTGACTTTATATTGCCGCCTTGGGGCACAGCCATGCTTTATGCAGCCGCTCCAATAGCGAATAAGCATAAGTATATACTCCTTGGTGGGCCCGGAGGAGCGGTAAAGCTTAAAGAGATTATGGATAAACTCCCATACTTTTTTTCCGTTTTAAATACCGCAGAAACCCAGATCCCAACCCTCTCTAATATTTTCACTGAATTGAAAGTTAAGAAGGTAGCAATCATTTATATCCAGGACCTCCATGGGATAGAGTACCGGGATTTGGCACTGCCTGAATTCAAGAAAAAAGGAATAGAAGTTGTATTTGCTAAAAGCTTTCCTTTCGGAACAAAAGACCTTACTCCAATGTTAAAGGATGCCAAGGCGGCAAACGTTGATGCTTTTTTGGGTTTTCTGTATCCAGATGAGGCATTTCTCGTTACAGGACAGGCCATGGAAGTCGGATTCAGCCCTAAAGTATTCTTTTTAACTGTCGGGCCATGCATGTCGCCTTACCGGGACGTTTTCGGTGCAAAAGGAATTGAAGGGGTAATGGCCAGCGGCGCATGGAATGCTAAAGTCTCTCCCGGAGCAAAGAAACTGGAAAATGGTTTATTAAAACGGAAAGCTATAATAGATTATTGGGGGCAGTTGTTCTATTACTCTTCTCTTCAATTTTTTGAAAAAGCAATCGAAGAAGCAGGTACTTTAAATCAAGCAAAGATAAGAGAGTTAATGTCTACGAAAACATACAATACAGCTATGGGGAAAATGAGATTCGAAAAAGGATTTAATACAACCCATCCAGGTGAGATTGCTCAGTGGCAAAAAGGTGTTTTTGAAGTTATCGATCCTGGTTCAAAACGTACGGCAAAACCAATATACCCAAAACCGATGTGGGCTCCCAAACCACCTGAGAAGAAGTAGGGCATGTGTTTAACATATTATTATGCACAGGCTGTTTGATGGC
>JAFGSG010000013.1 GCA_016934735.1 Spirochaetota bacterium
ATACTAAGCCGAGAAAATCCTTTGGATGGATATCCTCTGAGCAATTATTTTTAAATGATATTGTTGCACTTGATACTTGAATTCAGACGTAAATCCATAAAAAACCTAAAAAAGCTATTGACAAATACATTTCTGTAGAGTACATTAAACGATTTCCGTTTTTTTTGGTAAAAAATGAAAATCAAATCTAACAACAAACGGAGGAAGGCAATGGGTGAATATTTCGAACAGCTGCCTGTTACAATTAAAGAGCATATACAGGAAATTACAAAAACGTCCGGGCTTGAGTACAATGAAGAGTCCTTTGAAAAAATGTCTCAGGGATGGGTGGAGAAAAAAAATGCCTTTGAGGAAAATATCGCCTCCTTATTTATGGAAGAACTTAATTCTTTCAGCAAGGATGATGAACGGGGCGTACTGATCATGACCTATTCCGGTTCGCTTCTAACAGCCGGCCCGATTCAGGGAGATTCCCGGACTATAGAATATATCAGCATAGGAATACGCTCTGACGTTCCAAAAAGTGTCACAGGAAACGGTAGTTTTGCAGAAGATATTGAAACAGATAAAGAAGTAAAATTTAATTCCGGTCCGATAAAAAGCACGTCAGCTGTATATAAAATCGCTGTATGTAAAGAAAATATCAGTGTCGAAGAACAGCAGGAAACATTGAACAATGCCACTGTCGCTCTGGAAGAAGAGTTTACAAATATTAATAAAACTATTATTCTGGAATAAACATTTTTACAAAACAACAATTTTCAATTTTGTAGACGCGGATTTATGTGCTTAAAGCATAATTCCGCGTTTATACATTTTTATATCTTCTCATTTTTTCTTGACCTCTTATTTTTGATTATTAAAATAAAGTAATTGTGATGGTATAATCTATGCAGTCTTATAATATAATACTAAAATTATGTATAAATAACAGGAAGAATAATGTATTCGCAGGCACAGTATAACAATCTTAAAACCAGGCTTGTTGAAATTTACCAAAGAGAACAACCGCCAAAACCGGATGATTATTTAAAAGTATTAATAAATATTAATTCGGTTTTACTGCATGAAGACCAGCAGGTAAGGCCTTATGATTCATCCGGACTGCCGGGGGGAATAATATATTTGAAGAAAAATATACCCACAATCATTGTGCCTGACATTCATGCCAGAATGGATTTTTTTCTGAATATTATTTTCGGTGAAGATATAAACGATGAAACAAATTTACAGAAAATAGCTTCAGATGCTTTGCAGATAATTTGTGTCGGCGACGGTGTGCACGGGGAAAAAAGAGCAGCAAAGAGATGGGCTAAAGCATATAAAGAATTTGAAGGAGATTATGCAGTTCATGATAACATGGATGAAGAAATAAGAGAGAGCCTTGGTCTCATGGAGATGGTAATGGAAGTGAAGTCTAATTACCCTGCGAATTTTCATTTTATTAAAGGAAATCATGAGAATATTAAAAACGAAGACGGCGGAGGTAATTATCCTTTTGTGAAATTTTCATATGAAGGTCCAATGATGGCTTATTATATAAAGAAATTTTATGGTGAAGATTTTTTAGAGCAATATTATCAATTCGAAAAAAATCTGCCTCTTTTTGCCGTGGGAAAGAATTTTCTTGTTTCGCATGCGGAACCTTTCTCTTTTTACAATAAAGAAGATATATTGGAATACAGAATGAATCCTGAAGTGATCGAAGGGCTTACATGGACGGCCGATGATTCGGCAAATGACGGAAGCGTTCAGGAGATGTTGGAATATTATATCGACAGTGAAGAAGACAGGGAAAAAAGCTATTATTTCGGCGGTCACAGGCCTGTAAAGAATTTATATAATCCGAGAGCTGAAGGACGATTTATTCAGATACATAATCCCGATAAATTTATTATAGCGAAAATCGGAGAAAACAATATTGATTTAGATAGAGATATTTTTGAAATCGAAAATAGGATTGATGAAATAATAAAAAAATAATGAGGGGGATTTATGAGTCCGGAAACAAACATGGTAGGGAAATATTTAATCACTGCAAAGATCGCAGAAGGGGGAATGGGCGCGATCTATAAGGCTAAACATCCTACTCTTAATAGAACAGTTATATTAAAACGGCTTACTTTGAAAAAAAATGCTGCCATTACTGAACGTTTTAAAAGAGAAGCAGAGTTAATGATGGATTTTCGAAATGATAATATCGTTCAGGTCTATGACCATTTTAAAGAAGGCAATTCATACTATATTGCGATGGAATATGTTGATGGTGTAAGCCTTGGAGATTTGATAGATAAAAAAAGATATATTCCAAATGAAATTGCTGTGCTCATATTCCGCGAAATATGCAAGGCATTGAAATATGCGCATGATAAAACCGTAATACACAGAGACATAAAGCCGGAGAATGTTTTAATTTCAAAAGAAGGCGAGATAAAACTGACGGACTTCGGTATTGCAACATCCAAAGATACTGAAGATGACGGACTTACATCTGCAGGAATGACGCTGGGTACACCGGCTTATATGTCTCCGGAACAAATATCTGATACAAAAGCGGTGGATAACAGAGCTGATATTTATTCTATGGGCGTAGTACTTTATAAAATGGTTACAGGCAAAACGCCTTTTCCGAGCAATTTTACCCCGGATGCCATTGCCCAGATAAACAGAGGCGAATATACTTTTCCGCGAAAAATAAATCCGAGAGTCAGCCCGTTATTGCAGAAAATTATTAAAAAAGCAATGCATCATAAGGTTAAAAAGAGATATAAGGATCTACAGCATATAATCGATATTTTCTCAAAGGAATTAAAAAAGAAATACAAAGAACAGGAAACAATAAACAATACAATTAAAGCATATTTGCTGGGCAAAGATGTTGAAACTATTGTGAAAGTAAAGACCTCCCGGACAATGGGTAAAACAGTAAAAACTGCAGCAACTGCCGTATCATCAAACATTTTTAAAATTATTATTACAGTGATTATTGTTGCTTTAGTGCTTGCCGGATGCACATTTTTTGCTTATTATAAAGGAATGCATTACGAATATTTAAAAGCAAATGAATACGGCGCGCTTACTGTTGCAGTTAAAATAAGAGAAAAAGAAAAAAATCCTGAGAATAATTATGTTAGTGCCTTCTTATACGAGTCAGCCGGTAAAGGATACAAACAAGTGGATAACATTTCGTTCGATTTCCAGGCTGAAAATGAAAATGGTAGTAAATTTATTATTTTAAAATCGAAAAAATTATATTTAAAGACATCCGGTTATCTTCTGCATGTTAATTACGGAAATGTGAATTTTCAGAAGGATTTTTATTTGAGTCCCAGACAAGTGCAGAAAGCGAATAAGGATATGGTTGATTCGGAAAAAATTGAATTTTTTTACAGGACTATTCCCCGTCTACCGCTTACTGTTTATTATAAGGTTATAGATAGTTCCAGTAAAAGCGATATTTCAAATGATATCGATTTTTCAATTTATGTGTATAAAAAATGGATGTCATGGAAGGATTTTATAAAACATAAAAATTATAATGATATTCTTGTTACTGGGACTACGCATAGATTCCTGTTTAAGAAAGACGGATATTATTCGAGCTTTCGCAAGGTTTACGTCGAACCGGATCATCCTGTACTCACGATGGAGGTTGATCTGACTCCGATACCAGGTGAATTGATTGTACGTTCAAATTATATCAGCCCGGAAGTGCTGTTGAATAATTCTCCGTATTATTTATCAGGCGGGAATTACAGAAAATATATAAAGATCGAGCCGAGAAAAAACGAACATAGAATGCTGCTGTCACCTGGGGATTATTTTCTAACAGTAAAAAAATCCGGACTTACAAAAACTATTAAAACATCTGTGGAGACAAACAAATCCGCCCGTATATTGATTAATTATAATAAAACTAATAATTCTCTGGATTTAGAATTACAATAATGATTAAAAATAAGAATATTTAGGAGAAACATATGTCAACCTTAATGAGAAGAATTTTTCTTTGCATAATAGGCATGCTTGCCGGTTTGGCTGCGTGGCCGTTCGCGGAAACCACTCTGCTTTTTCAGGCAGGGTTCCCGTCTTATCTGGTCTTCAGCGTTTTTCTGGGAATAATATTCGGCCTTATTATGGGAGGATTTTTCGGCACAAGCGATGGTATTATTATGTCGGTTAAGTCCAATATTATAAGTGGTGCGGTTTTTGGGATTCTGGTTGGCATTGTCGGTGGTGCAATAGGGTTTTTAATCGGCCAGGCCGCGTTATTTATTATTGGAGATATGCTTATTCATTCTGCAAAAAGTTTTAACACTATCGGGTTTCCAATATCGAGAGCTGTAGGCTGGGCATTTCTGGGTGTATTCATCGGCATGATTGACGGGGTGCGATCGAGATCACTCGATAAGATCAAGGTCGGAATAATCGGCGGTATTATAGGAGGATTTCTGGGAGGGCTGGCCCTTGAGTATTCGAGACTGGTAATTCCAGGAATGCTGTTCGCCCGTCTGATCGGCCTTCTTGTATTCGGATTATTGATAGGATTTGCTTATGGTTTTGTGGAAAACCGTCTATCCTTCGGTGTTCTCAGGCTTTTAAACGGTAAATATAAAGGTACTGAATTTTTAATTAACCAGAAAAAGATGAAAATCGGATCATCGGAAAAAAATTCAATTGTATTACTGGGCTATGATAAAATATCTGACACTCATGCAGAGCTTGCTATAAAAGGTGATAATGTTGTGATAAAAAAAGCCAGCCCAAAAACCATCATTTCTGTAAACGATGATAAGGTTGATGAACATGAGTTGATTATGGATGATGTTGTTGAGATCGGGAATGCCAAGTTTTTATATAAATTCAAATAGGGAGACTAACCATGATAAAATATATTTTTAATAAAATTATATTTTTAATAATTATATCCGGTTTCAGTTCAGCATCTCTTTTTGCGGATTATGTACGCATATCACAGATTGATTCATCCAGGCTGCTTTTGAGCCAGGAAGTCAAGGTGTATGTAAGCGTCACTAATGTAGAAGGAGAGCCTGTCGGCAAATTAATGCAGGATGCATTTACTCTTTATGAATCGCCGGATTCCAGAAATTTTACAAAAATTCCAGATATAACCGGATTTCAGAGCATGGCGAATTACGAATCCGGAATTAATTTTTTACTTCTTATCGATAATTCCGGGAGCATGTATAGAAACATGAAGGGTGCAAGGACTAAAAACGAAAGCGATAAAAGAATTTCTCATGCTAAAAAAGCTCTAATTACATTTTTAAAAAGCATCAGTAATCCGAAGGATACGGTAGGATTAGCGGTATATAATTCTTATTATACATTATTCTCCGGATTGACAGGCGATAAAGCAAAGATAGAAGATTATCTTGATAAGATAATGCAGCCCAATCCTGATGAAGCTTTTACTGAAATATATTCAAGCATTTATACTGCTGTTGACGAGTTCAGTTCAGTTAAAGGAAGAAAAGCAATAATAGTATTATCCGACGGCCGGAATCAGCCGTATTACAAATACACACGCAAAGCGCATAAAACATTAGGAACAAAGATATTTGAATACGCAGAGCCGGCTAAATATTGTCAGGAAGAGGGCGTTTCAGTTTACGCGATTAATTTCGGCCCTAAGAGCGAGAGAAAAGATCAGGGGCTGAGCAAAATAGCTTTGCAGACAGGCGGGTCTGTTTTTGATGCCTTTGATCCCAGACAGCTCAACGATGTTTATAATAAAATAGTGAATCAGATATTGGGCGAGTATCTTATCTCTTATCCTGCGACAATGGAGCCGGCTGACAAAAAATATGTTAAAGTAGAATGCAATACTGCAACAGGTTTGGCTTCTGCTGTAAGATTTTATTTCTCAAGTACTGTATTCGGTCTTCCGCTGACAAAATTTAATTTTCTTCTTGTAATCCCGTTCCTGCTGGCAGTTGCATTATTATGGCTGTTATCCAATATTAAATTCGAAAAAAAGAGATCCGATCCGAGTATAGAGGTTTTAAATCCCGGATCTGCAAAGGCATCAACAAATTTCTTTACACTGGATAAAAATAAAAAAACTATTATCGGGGGTGATCCTTCGGCAGATATGACTCTTTCCGGAGGTGCAACTAAAATAAAGGAAAAACACGCTACTGTAGCATTTGATAAAGTAAAAAAACAGTACACAATAGTGGCAGATGGCAATTTGACAGTTAACAATAAGCCAGTAAAAACCAAGCTTCTTGAGCCTGGAGATGTAATAAATGTCGGTGGAACTACTATTGTGTTTGATGATGGAGAGGTCGATAAATAATATAAGAAACAGTTAGGAGTTCTTATATGCCTATCGATAATCAAAATATAGAAAAAAAGATCGAGATCAAAGATATACCTGTTATGCCGCAGGTAGCAACAAAAGTCTTGCAGTTGCAGGAAGATAATCTGGATATTAGTTTTAAAGAACTGGAAAAGATAATACTTCTGGATCCTGCTATAACAGCCAGAATTTTAAAGGTTGCCAATTCAGCTCTTTACGCGCGACAGCGGGAAATAAAAAACGTCCAGCAGGCAATTACCCTGCTCGGTTTTAAAATGATAAAGAGTATGATTCTGCTCGTTTGCGCCTCTAATATTTATGGCAAAAACAAGAAAAAATATAAAGATATTCCCGAAACAATTATCACCAAGTCCTCAGCTATGGATCTATGGCGTCATCTTGTTTTAACTGCTTTTATAGCAAGGCATATAGCGGTTAAATTAAAGTTAGATGATAAGAAAGAAGACATTTTTGTCTGCGGTTTGCTTCATGATATTGGAAGAGTAGTGCTAATGGTCAATCAAACTGATCTTTACGGGGAATTTTTAAAAGAAATGGCGAACAACCCGAACGCAGATGTTCTGATGATTGAAGAAAATTATTTTGGATATAATCACCTGGAGGTTGGGAAAATTGTTCTTGGGAAATGGAACTTTCCTGAAGAATTAATTGATGTCGTGTTTCAGCATCATTCAAAAAATGCAGATTCGCCCTATAAAAAAAGCATCAATATTGTGGCACTTGCCAATCTCTATGCGCGCATTTTAGTCAACGAACAGTTATCCGTGGCAGATGCTGAAAATAGAGACGGTTATGTTAGGACTTTAGCGCTTTCTGAGAGCGATAATGAGTATTATTCTGCGGAATTTTTACAGGATATTCAGAATGAAGATTTATATAATATCAGCACTGAATTAGAATAATTTTTCAACAGCCTCTTTTATCCTTTCAATGCCCTTCTTTATATTTTCATCAGATGTGGCAAACGAGAGCCTTATGTTGTTATCTGCGCCGAATTCCACGCCGGGCACTACCGCAACCTTGGCCTCCTCAAGCAGATATGAACTGAGGGCTGAAGAATTGTTTTTATTGTTATATTTTTTTATTACAGACTGCCATCCTTTGGATCGGAAAATACCTGAGATATTCGGGAATGCGTAAAATGCACCGCCGGGTAATTTACAGCTTATTCCTTTAATGCCGTTCAGCTTTTCTACTATCAGATTTCTTCGTCTTTCAAAAATTTTTGCCATGTCATGAACAACAGACTGGTCACCAGTCAAAGCCTCCAGAGCTGCCCATTGGGATATTGAAGTCGGATTTGAAGTTGACTGGCTTTGGAGAATATCTACTTTTTTTATGATGCTTTCATCTCCGGCCATATATCCTATCCTCCATCCTGTCATTGAATAAGGTTTGGATACGCCGTTAAGTACAATCGTTTTTTTCTTTATTTCTTCTCCCATGTTCGCTATATTATAAAATCTGGTATTATCATAAATAAGGGCCTCGTATATATCGTCTGAAATAACAAGAATGTCGTATTGTACTATTAAACCGGCAAGATCTTTAAGTTCTTCTTTAGTATATGCGGCGCCGGTTGGATTGGATGGGGAATTTATCACTATAGCGCGGGTTTTGTTCGTTACAACCTTTTTGATGTCGTCCGGAGTGATTTTAAATCCGTTGTTTTCACTTGCTTCAATAATCACCGGCTTTCCGCCTGCAAGCATGACCATGGGCGGGTACGATACCCAATACGGAGCCGGAATAATAACTTCATCGTCGTTATTCAGCAAGACCTGCATAAGATTGTAAAACGAATGTTTGCCTCCGCAATTTACAATGACATTTGCTTTAGCGTATTCAAGATTGTTATCCTTTTTAAACTTATTTACTATTGCTTCTTTAAGTTCATCAATTCCGCCTGCCGGGGTGTATTTTGTCTTGCCGGATTCAATTGCTCTTATGCCGGCTTTTTTAATGGAATCCGGCGTATCAAAATCCGGTTCTCCCGCACCGAATCCTATAATATCGTATCCTTTGGCTTTTAAAGAATTGGCAAGGGCATTAATCTCAAGAGTAGCGGAAGGTTTAATCTGAAGTATTCTTTCGGAAAATATCATAATTACAGCACCGTATTTTTGTTGTTAGAGCGCATTCATTTAATTAAAGTTACGAAATATTATATTTCGTAACTTTAGTGTCAACTTTATTTTTTAAAGTAATAGTTCTTTATAACGGTAGAGTCTTCATCCTTAAATAAAGATCATCTCTTTTCATTTTCGCTTCTATTATGCCCGATTTGTTCAATCTTGCAAGATAGCCTAAAGCTGATCCGCAATGAATAAGGCTTTTGCTGTTATTTCCGTATACTTTTGCAGTAAGATTTTTCAATGACATTTCGTTTGTGCCTTTAAGCACTTTTAAAAAAATATGCGATCGTCTGTCTTTCTTTTTAATTTCCTGTTCCAATTTTTTGTACGGATCAGTGACAGGATCTCCATGGCTTGGGAGTATGACCTCAAGATCAAGTGATTGGAGCTTTTGAAGCGATTCAATGTATAAGGATAAATTATCCGGTTCCATATATTTAACATTAAATACATCGACAATTCTTTGCGTGGCAATTTCTCTGTAATCGTAGCCTACAAATGTGGAGCCTTTTGAAATGATATGATCACCCGTGAAAAGAGCTTTCCGTTCCTCGCTGTAAAGGCATATATGGCCCAGGGTATGACCCGGCGTATAAATAACGCGTAGTCTGACGCTTCCTGTGTCTATAATATCTCTGTCTTCTAAAAGCGTATCAACTTTCGATTCTTCGATCTTTAAATCATAATCAATCGAATAATTAAGTTCATCGGCAAGCTCCGGCTCAAAATGCTTTAAATAATTTTTTAAATTCCGGTTTATTTTCTGGGAATTTTCAATTATCGGACCCGCTATAGTTGAGGCGGCTACTGATGCCCCTGAAATTTCCCGCAGCTTTCTGTCACCGCCGAAATGTTCAATATGTTCGTGTGTATTGACAATTGTTGAAATATTATTAATTGTTTTACCGATCTTTTTTAATTTTGAAGAGATGAGTTCTATAGATTGTAAATCACCTAAACCTGAATCTATCAGCACCGGTTCAGTTCCGTCTATATAATAAATATTTAATTTAGGCGTGGTAGAGAACGGGAGCGGCAGAGTAAGTGAATATATATCATCAAAATTCTTTTTCAAGATTTGTCTCCGGAACTCGGGAATAGATGATCCATAAAGTATAATAAAAATAATATTACCTCCCCGTTATATGGGCGGGGAGGCAGTCAAACATTATTTTATTTTTACTTTTGCACCAAGAGAAGCTTCTTTAAAAGCTTTGTTAAAAACGAATTTAGGAACTTTTGTTGCTTTTTTCGGCGGGATTTTAATTTCCTCCCCGGTTATAGGATTTCTTCCGATTCTTGCTTTTGTAGCAGGCTTTACTCTGACATATAATTTGCCGAAGGTGCCTACGGGTACACGCTCGCCGTTTATGGCGCCTGCGCGGATTACATCAAATAAATCTTCAATGATTTCTTTTGCCTGTTTCTTTGAAATATCATTTTTTTCTGAAACATATTGAATTATTGCAGATGCTGTGCATTTTTCAGGATATTTTACCTTTTTTTTTGCTGTATCCTTTGCTGCGTTCTTTGATAAATTTTTCGACATTGTATCTCCTTGTTGATTGCAGTAGTTTTATTCCAAAACATGGATCGACCTCTTTTAATCGATAGCTCATATTTGTCAAGTTCCTTATGCGGATTATGCCTCATAAATATTTTATTGTTATATTAATTAAAAAAATCTTGACTTTCAGTAAACTTTCAGTATATTGGAAATAGGAGTATTTTTGAATTTTAGATTCTGGATGCGGTTATGCATTTAACTGAAAAGCAGGAACGGGTTTATAAATTTATCAAAACTTATATTGAGGATAATGACAGGCCGCCGAGTTATACCGAGATATGCGGGCATTTCGGGTTCAGTTCGCTTAATGCAGTATACGAACATCTCGATAATCTTGTCAGGAAGGGTTTCATAAAGAAGGGGCTTCCTAATCAGAAGAGAAGCATTACGATTGCTGACCAGAAAAGACGGGCTGTTTCTATTCCGCTTCTGGGGCTCGTGCGCGCAGGAGAGCCTATCGACGTATGCGAGACTGTCGATTACGTTGACGTGCCGGAGGAGATGCTCGCCAGAGGCGAAAACGTGGCGCTCCGGGTTACCGGCAATTCCATGATAGACGGGAACATATGCGACGGCGATATTATCATAGTGAAAAGGCAGACCACAGCCGAGAACGGGCAGGTAGTGGTCGCGCTAATAAATGATCAGGCAACGGTTAAAGAGATTCATTTTCATAAAGACAAGATAGAACTAAGGCCGCGCAATCCTGAAGTAAAATCCATATTCGTAGGCAAAGGCGAGAGTTTCCAGATCTACGGCATACTGGTTGGGATGTACCGGAAGTATAAGTAAGACCTCATCCCCCTATCCCCCTTCTCATTTTGCTGATTTCTTTGTTCTTAGGTCCCCCTGCGGGGAATTTAGGGGGCTAAAGGCAAAATAGACAGACAATTGCTCTAATTTTTTATTACGTAAAAAATACGGGCAGAGGTCAGCTCATTTTAGAGAAGGGGGTAAAGTGGTAAGATTTATAAGGTGAGAAATATTTCTAAAATGAAAAAGCATGCTAAAAAAATAATCTTTATTTATATTCCGCATATCTTTGTTGAAGGCGAAAGATTGCGCCGTAAATGGGATAGTGATTCTTTATGCGCGGTTGCCAGTGGGGACTCTCCGGCAAGTATGGTAATTGACCTTACTAAAAATTTAGCAGCACTCAGGGTCAGGAAGGGAATGTTTTTAAAAAGTCTGAGGCATCTGGGAAAAGATATAAACTTAATTACGGCAGATCACGAATACATGAAAGAAATAAACGATATGATCATAACATATCTTAAAGACTATTCTGTGATTGTTGAAAGTAATGCCTTTGGAGAGTTCTATATTGATCTGACCGGAACCGAGAGGCTTTTTGGCCGGGTTATGGACACATGCCTTACGGTTGTTTCACATCTGAATGAAGCATACGGCTTTAATGCGAGAGCAGGAATCGGAACCAACAAGCTGATTGCGCATCTGGCTGCAAAGGTGACTACGGGCAGGGCGGTATACGAAGTATGCGCTTCTTCGGAGACTGTCTTTCTGGGGCCGGCAAAGATCGCGTATATCCCGGATATACGTTCAGAGGTAAAGGCTGAGCTTTCGTCGGGCTATAATATACGGACTGTAAACGAACTGCTCGGATTTTCGGAGTCGGATATGCAGGCAATGTTTAAAAGAGACGGCAGTCTTTTGTACTCTTACTCGAGGAACATGGCTCCCGATTTTTTATGCGCTGACGGGGAAGGCAGAGTGCTCGAGAAAACCCTGGTGCTTAGTGATGAAGCAAACGATGATGCGGTTATCCGCAGAAGGTTTTTTAATCTTGTGCTTGAAATGTGCTCCGATATGCGCAGAGAAAATATCTTTCCCATGTATTTTGATTTAAAAATAATTTATAAGGATAATTACAGATACGCGAAAAGCAGAAAGTTATCCGTACCCACGTTTGTTGATAAAAGGCTTTATGCCGTGCTTCTGCCTTATCTTAACGAGGCTCTTAACAGAAGGACATGCATAAAGAAGATAGTCTTAACTTTTTCCGGCTTTATTCCTGCAGTTATACAGGAAAGCCTGTTCGATAATGACGACAAAGATTTAAAGCTCTGTCGTGCTTTTGACTCTATACGCGGCAAGTACGGTAAAAGAGCGATAGATTATTTTTGTTAGGAGTGAGCAGCCGGCTTTCAAAAATGGAGTATTGGAATGCAGTTCAGGACAGAATTATGGACAACTTTGTGTTTCTCGAAAATCATTCTGTATATTCGCTCTGCGAAGGCACAATATTCGTGAGTGAGCTTGTTTCTTACGCAAAGAAGAACGGATTCCGCTATCTTTCTATCTGCGACACGAACGGGTTTTACGGCATAGTAAGATTTATCGAAGCGTGCAGGGAAGAGGGGCTGGCACCGGTAATATCATCCAGAATAAAAAGCGGATTCTTTAACGGCATACTGGTAGCGCGGACAATGCGGGGCTACGCGAAGATATGCAACTTTATTTCGCAGGTACGCATAAACAGCGAATATGATTTGAGAGACGTTCTGAGAATAATAGATAGCGATTACTATGTTATTACTGACAACACGAATGTTCTCGAAATAGGGAATGCAAATCTTTATGCTGAGATAAATATCTTAAACAGGGATTACTTCGATATATACAGATACGCGAAGAAACGAAAAATAAAGACTGTGCTTATATATCCTGTATATTTTAAAGATGATGCAGGCCTCAAGCTGCATACTCTATTAAGGGCAATCCACGGCAATAAAAAGCTGTCTGCATTAAATGCGGACGAGGTTCAGCGCCCGGATGCGCGTTTTGTTCCATGCGAGGATGTAGCCGCGCGCTTTTCATACATGACGGACGCGATTGCGAATACACACGAGATAGCAGAAAACTCGCAGTTTGATTTTCGTATGGGGAGCGCCATTTTTCCTAAATACACTGACAACGGCTTTTTTGTCTTAAAAGATATGTGCTACGCAAACATAGAGAAAAGATACCCTGCTGCATCCGGGGATGAGCGAGGGCGGATCATCGCGAGGCTGGAGAAAGAGCTGGCTGTTATAAAACGGAAAGGATTTGCTGATTATTTTCTTGTAGTACAGGACATAGTCAGGCAGACAATGTATACATGCGGCCGCGGGTCTGCGGCATCCTCGATAGTATCGTACCTGCTTTTCATAACGCATGTTGACCCTGTAAAGCATAATCTTTTTTTCGAAAGATTCATTAACGACGGCAGGGCTGATCCTCCGGACATAGACGTGGATTTCCCGTGGGACACGCGGGATGACATACTGGCGTATATTTTTAACAGGTATTCGACGGATAATGTCGCCATGGTTTCGAATCATATAACATTTTCCGTGCGGTCATCAGTAAGGGAGGTCGCCAAGGTATACGGCATTCCCGAGAATGAGATAAAAAAGATCACAAAGAATATAGGATTTTATTATAACAGGGAAAGCGACGAGATAAAAAATTATTCAAAGAATGCCGGAACTGCCGGGGAATGGAGAAGCATTTACGAGCAGGCTGTGGGCATAAGCGGCATGGTGCGCCACATGTCAGTGCATTGCGGAGGAGTTGTGATCACGCCTAAGCCGGTAAGGTATTATATCCCGGTCGAGAAGGCTGCGAAGGGAGTGAATATAATACAGCTTGAAAAGGACCAGGCTGAGGATTTCGGTTTTATCAAGATCGATATTCTTGGCAACAGAAGCCTTGCTGTTGTGCGCGACGTACTCGCTCTTGTTAAAGATCATTACGGGAAAGAGATCAAATATGAAGAGTTTAACCCGCTTGATGACGCAAAGACGATCTCTATGCTCGCTGCCGGCGAAAGCATGGGTGTATTTTACGTGGAGTCCCCGGCAATGCGCCAGCTTCAGAAAAAATCCCGAAAAGGCGATTACGAGCACCTTGTCATTCACTCGTCAATAATCCGGCCTGCGGCAAACACATGGATAAACGAATACCTGGAAAGACTGAGAGGGAAGCCGTTTAACGCGCTCATAGCTGGCATGGAGAAAATTCTGGAAGAGACATACGGAATTATGTGCTACCAGGAGGACATTACAAAGATCGCGATGGAAATCGCGGATTTCAGTTTGAGCGAAGGCGAGGAACTCCGCAAAGTAGTATCAAAGAAGAGCAGACAGAAACGCAAGATGGAACTTCGAGATAAAATGTATGAAAATTTGCGGAAAAAACATATTGAGGATAGAGTCATTGCTGAATTGTGGGACATGATAGAATCGTTCTCGGGATACAGTTTCTGCAAGGCGCACAGCGCGTCATACGCGCTTCTATCTTTTAAGTCATGCTTTCTTAAGGCACATTATCCTGCAGAATTCATGGGCGCAGTAATGAAGAACAAAGGCGGGTTTTATACTACGCTTGCATATATCTCTGAAGCAAGACGCATGGGACTGAAAATTGTCCCGCCGGATATTAACGAAAGCGAATACGAATTTTTCGGCTGCAGAGACAGTGTGTACATAGGCTTTATGCAGATTAAAGAGGTATCGCATAGAGGCATTATGAGTATTATTCGCGAAAGGAATGCGAACGGAAAATACAAAAGCCTGTCGGATTTTCTACGAAGAACTGATGCCGGGCCGTCTGACACCGGGATACTTATAAAAGCAGGCTGTTTCGACAAGATCGAAAAATACAATCAGCCGCAGCTTTTGTTTATAGCCAGGAAATTTTTCCACACAAAGAGAAGACTCGTTAATGAGGAATTATTCAGCGGGGTAAAGTATGAAGAAATATTCCCGCCTCCTTTACGGGATATAACATACGATCAGAAGCTGAAGCAGGAACTGTATCTGTACGATTCTTTTATATCGATCCATCCTATGATGTATTACAGAAATAGCATTAAAGAAAACGGTATTATATTCGCAAAAGAGCTTGAGGAATATATCGGGAAACGCGTGAAGGTTGCCGGGATTCTGATCACTTCCAAGACAGTTATGACAAAAGATGATAAGCTTATGAAGTTCATAAGCTTCGAGGACGAGACAGCGATCTTTGAAAGCGTATTTTTTCCGAAAGCATACAAGAAGTTTGCCTTAATGCTCTCATATCAGCGTCCGTATATCTTAACAGGTAAAGTCGATGTTGAATTCGATACCATTATTTTTAATGCGATGGATATCAGGTATGTGTGAACGAGATTGTTTTTTTTAATTTGTTATAGACTATTTAATATTATTACTTGATTATTATTAAAATAGAATTTTAAAATGGAACATCATATTATGCTATTATGGTATTTATAAATTTATATTTAGGCAATAATAATGACAAAAGTAGTATGGAAGCCGGGCACAATGCTTTATCCGGTGCCGGCAGTACTTGTAACTTCAGCTTATGGAAAAGCAATGAACGTGTTAACTGTTTCGTGGGCCGGAACTGTATGCACTGATCCGCCAATGCTGTCTGTGTCAATAAGGCCGGAACGGTATTCGTATGATCTCATAAAAAAGTCGGGCGAGTTTGTCGTTAATCTGCCAGGACAGGACATTGCGTTTGTTGTGGATTTCTGCGGGGTCAAATCCGGGAGGGATGTTGATAAGTTCGAAAAGCTTAATCTGCATACCGAACATGGCTCAATTGTAAAAGCTCCTATTATAAAAGAATGCCCTGTTGCAATTGAAGCGAGAGTTAAGTCTGTAAAAGAACTTGGTAGCCATCATATGTTCCTGGCAAAAGTTGTTGCTGTTAATGTAGAAGAAAGACTGATCGATAAAAATGGCAGGCTGCATCTTGAAAGGGCCGGCCTCTTATGTTATAATCACGGATATTATTATTCAATATCAAAGTCTTTTGGGAAATTCGGTTTCTCGGTACAGAAGAAGAAAGATAAACGGAGATTAAGATAAAATATGTGCGGAAGATTCACACAAAAAAGCGAAAGGCCGGACATTCAGCTTGAGTTTTATATTCAGGAATGGCAGGTTGAGCCTGCTGTGAGTTATAATATTGCGCCTTCGCAAAAGGCAGGCGTTGTGATTAATGACGGCCAAAAGAATATTTATGCTGCTTATCAATGGGGCCTTATTCCCCACTGGGCAAAAGATCCAAAGATCGGATATAATATGATAAACGCAAAAGCTGAGACAATTGATCAAAAGCCCAGTTTTAAAGGCCCGTTTAAAAGCAAGCGCTGCCTGATCCCCGCTGAAGGATTTTATGAGTGGAAGAAGACAGAAAGTAAAAAAATACCGTATTATATTTTTTTAATAGATGATCCTGTTTTCAGTATGGCAGGACTTTACGATGAATGGTCTTCATCCGAAAATGAGAAGCTCTGCACTTTCACAATAATTACTACTGAAGCAAATGAACTTATTGCAGAGATTCATGATAAAAAAAGAATGCCGGTCATTATACAAAAAAAAGACCGGGAAAGGTGGCTTAACAACGGCAGATACAATAAAACAGATATGCTGAATCTTCTGAAGCCGTATGAGTCGGACTTTATGGATGCATACGAAGTTTCAGCTTTAGTGAATTCACCGAAAAATAACAATGCGCAGTGCATTGAACGGGTTGTTTAATATAGTATTATATTATTAATTACGAGGGATTTTTTATGCATATAATTCGATTTCTTGATGAACAAAACAATATTTGTTTAGGGCATAGTTATGAAAAGGATAATGCTGTATTGCTCTCAGGCGGGCTTTTTAGTGAAGAAATGGATACAGGGAAAAAAGTACGTGTTATAAAACTTCTCGCTCCTGTTGTACCTCCGGCAATACTTTGCATCGGGTTGAATTACAAAGAGCATGCCGGTGAGACAGGTTTTAAGCTACCGGAATATCCTGTGCTTTTCATGAAAAATCCGGCCGCAGTTGCTAACCCGAATGATCCGATTATCATCCCTCGCGTGTGTGCGAATGCCCCCGAAGTCGATTACGAAATCGAACTCGCTGTAGTTATCGGAAGAACGGCAAAGAATGTCAGTGCTGCTAATGCTCTTGATTACGTGTTTGGGTATACGATCGGGAACGATGTGTCAGCAAGGCGCTGGCAGATGCATGCCGGCTCAGGGCAGTGGGTGCGGGGCAAGAGTTTCGATACATTCTGTCCCCTGGGGCCTGTACTCGCAACAAGCGATGAGATACCCGATCCGCAGTCACTCGAGCTTACATGCTGTCTTAACGGCAACGTTATGCAGAAGGCTAATACATCCGATATGATTTTCACGATCGCCGAACTTGTGGCATATTTATCCGAGGACACGACATTGCTCCCTGGCACTGTAATAATGAGCGGGACTCCGGGCGGTGTCGGATACGCGCGAAAGCCGCCGGTTTATCTAAAGCCGGGGGATAAACTCGAGCTGAAGATAAACAATATTGGAACGCTTGTAAATACGGTCAGCGAATAATCTTACGAATTCTTTCAATCCGTTTTAAAACCGGCGGGTGGGTGTACTTAAGGAAGACCATCAGAGGATGCGGAGTAAGATTTGAAAGATTATCAGCGCTGAGGTTTTTTAACGCGGAAATCAAAGCTTCCGGATCGCTGCCCGTATTCACAGCAAATGCATCTGCTTCGTATTCATGCTTTCTTGAAAGACAGTTTCCATACAATGAAATAATCTCCATGACCGGAGTGTAGAGAAATCCGAAAAATACAAGGCTTGCGTAGATTGAGGTATTTTGCATTTTAAATGCTTCGAAAAGGCCGGGATTATTTATAAAAAGCGATAAAAGAAAAAACAAAAATCCTGTTGTAATTATTCCTATTATCATTGTTTTATAAATATGTTTTTTCTTAAAATGACCCATTTCATGAGCGAGAATAGAAACAAGTTCATCAACGGTATGTTTTTCTATTAAAGTATCGAAGAGTACGATTCTTCTGAATTTGCCGAAACCTGTAAAATATGCATTTGATTTTGTTGAGCGTTTGGAGCCGTCCATTTTGAATAAGCCTTTCATCTTAAAATTTTGGGAACGTGCGTAATTCTCTACAGCATTTTTTAATTCGCCTTCCTGTAAAGGTATAAATTTATTAAATATTGGCATAATTACTACCGGAGCTATAAAATTTAAAAAAAGCTGAAAAATCATAAGTGCTGCCCAGCAGAAAAACCATGCCCATGTTTCAAATTTTCCAAAGAACCATAATATGCATGTATAAATAATTCCTCCTAAGATTATACCCAGTACTATTCCTTTAATAAGATCCAGAATGTAGGTTTTTACAGTAGTTTTATTAAAGCCGTATTTATTTTCAATCACGAAGGTATCATAAATATCGAACGGGAGTTCAAGTATTTGGAACGCAAGAACAAGGATTCCTGTGAAAATAAGCCCTGTTGCAATATCTCCGAAGCCGAATCCGCGCGCAATTTGGTCAATGAAATTAAATCCCCCATTCAGCATAAACATTAGTACAATTATTGTGAAAAATGTTTTATTAATAAGACCGGCTATGGTGTTTTCACGCAGATATAATTGGGATTTTTTATATCTGTCATCATCATATGTGCCCTTGAATTCATCAGGAAGTTGTGGTGAGATGTTTTTTAAATTTAGAATTTCAATAATTAAATCTAAAATGTAACTGACAATAATTACTGCCAGAATAAATATCAAATATCCATTCATTAGTTCATCCTGTGTTTGTGCTGATATGCTGTGGTATTATTTTACTATAGGCAAGTGAAATAATCAATTATTATAATATTCGAAGATTAACCAGTGTTATATGCAATGGAATAATAATTATAAATTAATCAATTTAAAATTTATCAATTACCAGATGCATGATAAAGAAGAAATAGTACAGGGATTTAGTCAATAAAAATAATGAATAAAATCAGGAATATATATTTTATTGACATTTATTTCCATGGCCGGTTTAATTAAATGCGTATTTATTCTGGTATGTTTTAAGGAAAATCCATGGCAAAGGCATTGATCTTAAGCGGCAGAGTGCAGGGAGTTTTCTGCAGAAAATATTGCAGTAACTATGCGAAAAATTTCGGGTTCAAAGGTTCAGCGAGCAATCTTAGCAGCGGTAAAGTACGCGTTATCCTTGAGTCCGATGATGAACAGAAGATAAATAAATATATTCAGGCATTGAAGCAAAATCCCTATGGTTTTCAATTCTACGGCAGAATAGATGATGTCAGTATATCGGATCACACCGGTTCTATCCGGGGAGATTATTTATTTTAAATGTAATTAATTGGCCGGTTGAACGATAACAGGCTTCGGGATCTTCATCCTTCGGGCATAAACGCGATAATTATTTTGCAATGATTTGCTGTCCATATTAAGGAAATCGATGTAAGCAGTACCGGAGATATATTCGTAAAAGAGTTTTACTTCTTTTTCGAAATTTGAATCGAACCGTTTCTTTGAAGATCCATGCGCTTTTTTAACATTACCCATTCTTCTTATATCCCCGTTAAATTCCGGGCTTATATGATAAAGCTCATGAAATATCACATTAAGTTTTTCTTCTGCTGAAAGATTAAAGAATTTGGGGATATAAAAATATACTGCATAGAGCTGAGGTACACCGTTGTTTATGATCTCCGGTATTGTGTAATATCTTCCTCTGAAAGTTAAAACTTCAGAACCGTGCTGAAATTTAAGGGGCACAAGCTTACCGTATATTGCGCCGCGTCCGTTTTTTTTATTTGAGCCGAGACAGACCACCACTTTATCCGGATCGATGTGTGAAAAAAATTGCGATCGTGCTGAAATTTCTCTTATCAAATCACTTATAATATCTGTTAAATTTATTTTCTGCCGTATCAAAATAGAACTCAACTATCTTCCAGCTACTTTTTTTCCGAAAGTGCTACCATTTCCTGCGCGTGCTTAAGCGAAATCTCGGTAATTTTTTCGCCGGCTAACATTCGGGCGATTTCTTTTATTTTTTCCGTTTTGTTCAGGTTTTTAACTAAGGTGGTAACTCTTTCGTTTATTTTTTCTTTGGATACAGTATAATGATTATCGGACATTGCTGCGATCTGAGCAAGATGCGTAATTACTAGCACCTGTCTGTTGCCTGCAAGCGATTTGAGTTTGCGGCCTACTATTTCAGCTGTTTTGCCTCCGATGCCTGCGTCAACTTCATCGAAGATAAGAGTATCTACAATGTCTGCTGAGAGAATAACTTTTTTCAGTGCGAGCATAATCCTTGACATCTCACCGCCGGATGCCACTTTTTTCAGCTGTTTTAAATCTTCTCCTTCGTTAGCTGATATAAGAAATTCAATTCTATCAAGTCCATGCGGATAAAGTACATAAGTCTTATTGTCCTTTTCGATCTTACCATCAGGGCTGAAATCTCTTTGTATAGAAATTCTAAAAACGGTACCTTCCATTCCGAGATCTTTTAATTCCATGATCACTTTATCTTCAAGTTCTTTTGCCGCCTGTTTTCTTCTATCGGAAAGATCGAACGCAACAAGTTTTGTCTCTTTTACAGCAGCTTTATATTCTTCAGTAAGCCTGCCGATCTCTTCATCGCCGGTGGAAATAGTCTTTAGTTCATCTCTCGATTTTTTTAGATACTCAATGATTTCATCTATTGTACTTCCGTATTTCTTTTTTAATCCAGAAATAAGCGAAAGCCTTGATTCAACTTCGTTGATGCGTTGGGGTGAAAAATCCATATTTTTTTCGTAACTTCTTAAAAACTCAGCAGCGTCTTCAAGCGGATATAGAGCGCTTCTTATAGAGTCCAGAGTATTGGATATCGCCGGATCATATTCGGAAATCGATAGAAGTGAACGTTCAACTTTCTTCAGATTGTGGATTATTCCTTCGTCGTCTTTTAGGAGTCCGGATGAATTATTTATTTCTTCGAATAATTTTTCAGCGTTTGACAGAATTGCTGATTCTGTTTCAAGCGTTTGTTCTTCGCCAGGCACTAATTTTGCGGATTCTATTTCATTTATCGCGAATGTCAGATATTCAATCCTTCTGGCTTTTTCTCTTTCATCTATTTTAAACGAATCAATTTTTTCCTGAAGATTGTTCAGCTTGTTATAAAGCTCATTTACATGTCGTACCTTGTCTTCAAGTTTGCCGAAGCTGTCCAGGAGTTCCCTGTGTCTTGCTGCCTTTACAATGCTCTGATGTTCGTTCTGTCCATGAATGTCCACGAGGTACTCGGATATCTCTTTAAGCTTAACGATAGGTATCTGCGTCAAGTTTACGAAACAGCGTCCTTTGCCGCTTGAGTAAAGCTCTCGCCTCTGCACCAGAATGTTGTTGTCGTAATCAATGCCCGATTCATCAAGAAGCGCCCTGACCTGCGGAAGATTTGTTATGTCGAACACGCCTTCGAGTATAGCACGCTCATTTCCTGTACGTATCATATCCGTAGTCATTTTTTCCCCGAGTACACCGGATAATGCATCTATCAGTATTGATTTACCGGTTCCGGTTTCACCGGTAAGGATATTCAAACCATGATCGAATTTCAGCTTAAGGTCTTCTATTAAAATAAAATTATTGATCTTTAATTCGAGAAGCATTTTCTACCTATGCAAAGGCATTTGAGCCCCAGTTAAATTTTTGTTTTAATATCTCATAAAAATTTTTATGCGGGTGTGCGATTAATATGGCTTTTTTATCTGTTTCGGAAAAATATATTTCATCATCTCCGGTAATATTAATGGATTCATGGCCATCTATCGTCATAATGGTATTCCCGAATTTAGATCCGATGGTTACCTTCAGTTTCGAGCTTCCGGGTATAATCAACGGCCTTGTAGCAAGAGTGTGTGGACAAATAGGCATAATTAACAATATATCTTTTATTGTTGGAGTAATTATGGGACCCCCTGCAGACAGAGAATATGCTGTTGAACCGGTAGAAGTAGCAATGATTAGCCCGTCTCCCGAAAATGAATTTAAATATTTTCCGTCAATTTCCAAATGAATAACGATAGGGCGTGAAAATGTTCCTCTTGATATCGCGACATCGTTTAACAAAGAAATTCTTGCAATCTCTTTCTTATCTCTGATCTGTATCAGCTCGAGCATATCACGTTCAGTTTTTTCATAATTTTTCCTGATAATAATATCAAGATATCCAATTGCTTCTTCCGGCATAAATTCAGTCAGAAACCCTAGCCTGCCTTTGTTTATCCCGAAAATAGGCTTTCCTGTTCCTGCAAAAAGACGCGCAGTATGAAGCAGAGTGCCGTCCCCACCGATTGAAAAAATAATGTCCGGTTGTGCAACAAATGTATGCTGATCAGCTATATAATGAGAGAGATCCGCTTCTTTTAGAACTGTATATTCGGGAAGTAAAACCGTAAGACCTTTATCAATGAGCAGTTGAATGATTTTTTTAATATATTCAATTGACTCTTTGTCTTCAGGCCTTATGTTTATCGCACAGATTTTATGCATTTTAAATAATTTTACTGTTTTATTTTTAAGAGATGGACTAAAATTATAACAGTGTAATTACTATTATTAATAAATTATTGAGTCAATTAAAATAATGGTTATGTCCGATTAAATTATTGATAATATTTTAACTTTTATCTTGATTTTTTTATTGTTTAATTATTTTTTTAAAAATTTATTTTTAATTGTATTATGCGAGGATCTAATGAAAGAAAAATCAAAAATTGGGAAAAAGAAAAAGCCGGCAGACAAATCGAATAAAAAAAGTCTCATTAAACAACTAACCACTCTACTGAAAGATGTTGATGAGGACGGAATATCTTTTTTAATCAGGCAGGCACAGGTGTTTATCTATAATAAAAAAGTCGATGAACACAATGCAGTGATTCAAAAAGGCGTAAAGATCACGGTCAAGAAACCTCCCTTTTCCGATAAAGTCAGCATGGAAATCAAAGAGGCAGATGACGGAAGCTCATTCATCTTTGTAATAAACAGTGCGCGGAAATTTTTCACTCTTCAGGAAATGAGAATAATTGTCAATATGTGCAATATTGCGACTGAAGAAAGAGACGCCTCGCGAAGGTTGTTTACATGGTTCAAGAATAACCGGGGGGATGTACTTAATGATATAGGGATTGAGTCGTCTATGGATCCGTCATTGGCTACGATCTATAATTACGTATCAAAACGGTATAAATTGAAAAATAGTAAATAGTATTTGCCGGTTTTATACTATTAACTGTGATAAGAAAAGTACTGAAATTACCAACGATATCCACAATATTATTCTGAAAATTTCCATTGCCATTATACTTCCAAAAAAAATTTTAAAGCTTTCCTGAAAATAATTTTCGCAGTATAATTTAACTTAACAAAAATTATCAAATTATACTGCGAACATAAATTACATAATTAAGGAGGCAACTCTTATCAAAATACTTATTGATGTCAATATACTAATAATAAAAAATTATACTAAAAATTTATATTTGTCAATTGGGATGTAATGAACGCTACTTTTAAGGTAATGAATGCTACGTAGTGCGTAATGAACGCTACATGGATGGTGAATTAAAATATAGAATTCATCTTTAAAATTATGTAATGTATTTCAGTTTATTTAGAAATAAAACATATTTTAAGATAACTTGTAATAAAAATAAAACTTGTTAAGCTCTGATATCGATGAAATTGCCTTTTTCTTTTTCCGGATTAACAATATTTTCCTGCGGTTCCTGTTTTTCTGTATTTACATTTTCATTTAATATTCTTGAATTAACATTCAGACCCTGGGAAACGATATCGGATCCGCTGATATTCTGAACATCCATAAAATTCCTCCCCTTGTAAAGATTCTCACATTAATTAAATACTTTTTAAGCTAAAAGGCAAGAAAAATAAATAAAAATTAGCCGGGTTTCCCTGACATTTAAAATGAAATAATGTTTTCTTTTAATAACAGGTCGATTATATCTCAGATGAAATCACTTTTTGGAAAAGAAGAGATTGAGGAAAAAAATAAGCAAGCTGGAAAAAAGCATTGTATTATCTTCACAGCCTGTTTTATTGATTAGTTGATATAGTGATTTTAATTAGACATTGCAAAGTAATATCTAATTATAATTTATTTTTTGATATAAAATTATATTAGATTTTTCTATTTACAGCACATCTTGAAACCTGTATTTACAGAACGCTGTCTGAAACAATAAATACTAGATTTCAATTTTTCTGCTGCAAATAATCTATTATTATTTTTTAAGGTTCACGAAGGCATTTGTGCTGTCTTAAAATGATATTTATTCTTTCGGAGAAATGCAGCCATTGATTTTAAAATGTACTTTCTTTCTATATCATGATATTTTATTCGTATAAAAACTAATAGGACAATTATTTTTTTAAATTCATCCTTAAAAAATGAAAAAGATCACGAAGTATATAACAAAAGAACAGCTTTATCCATTCTTAACAGGATTTATTTTTTTTACATTTATATTAATGCTTCAGCATTTTTTTTCGTTAGCTGATTTATTGATAAATAAGGATGTGAATGTCTTTCTTGTTTTAAAGCTATTTTTGATACTGCTTCCCATCACAATGTCTTTGACAATACCGATGTCTCTTTTGTTCTCTTCAATAATGGCTCTTGCCAGGCTTTCGGGTGATTCTGAAGTAACCGCGCTGAGGGCATCGGGCGTTTCCATTTATCGGATCATAAAACCTATCATTATGTCAGGCATAATGATCTTTGTATTGATGTTAATATTTACTGAAACAGTGCTTGTTTATTGTAACAAAAATTATAATAAAATTTTTGTTACAATAATGAAAAGCAGCCCGACTGCAATGCTTGAAGACGGAATTTTTATCAGCATTGGAGATAAAACCATATGGGTGGAAAAAATCAATAAAAAAAACGGCCGGTTAAATAATATAATGATTTATAATAAAAATAATAATATCGGATGGGATATTATCAAGGCCAAGTACGGGAATTTGAAACAAAATGAAGACGGCAGTAAAACGCTGAAACTTAATTCCGGTAAATTATTTTCGAGTGATCTTACTGTGAATTCCTTTTCAGTCATTGATTTCAGCAACGGAAACCTTGAGCTATTACTTTCTGAGAGTAAAATTGAATATAATGTTGCAGATAGGACGAATCCTTCAGAAATGAACAGCATAGAATTATACCGGATGTTGAAATCCTCTAAAGTGAATAAAAATGAAAGGAAAGTTGCGTTATTCTGGGTAGAATTGTTTAAAAAAATTTCAATACCTTTCAGTTGCCTTGTGTTTGTATTCATCGGCGCTCCGGTCGGAATATCATATAGAAGAAGCGCAAGAGGCATTGGATTCGGTATAAGTATTATTATATTTTTTGTTTATTATATATTTTCAATGCTAGGACAGTCATTGGCGATAAAAGGAGCAGTAAGTCCTTTTTTAGGTGTCTGGTATCCGAATTTTATTCTTCTGATAGCAGGAATAATATTAATTTTCTTTAAAGAAAAAGCATGATGTAGTTATTATTCTCCGGTGCAGGAAATTTTTATATTTTTTTAAACTGCGTCCAGAAATTTTTTTAAAAGCAATTTATAAGTATTCAGGATATGTCCTGAGATCGTTAATCTGCAAAAGCGGATTTTAGAACATACTATAAGTATTGATATATATTAGACTTGTTGCGAAACTAAGATTTTTTAAGAATAATTCTCCCCGCCACAGGCGGGGGAGGATTATTTTGTAACCGCTTTTACATAAAATTGAGTTATACAACAACTCTATTTAATGGAAAAGAAAAGTAACACTGTTAAAAAGAACTTGAAAAATATATTGAACTATATTTATTTGTGAAACTGCGATTAATAGAAAATGGGATATTTTAATGGAAAGCGTTTATATTTGGTATTTAACAGATAATGATACGGGACTGGAAATTTCAAACAGAATTAAGAATATTGGCCTCAATGTTAAATTAATAAATACTAAAACGCTTAAAGGTGTCCTTGAGAAGGAAATAATAGCTGAATCCTGTATTAATATTTTAATTTTTGATTTTGAGAATCTTGACTTTTCCGAAATTCTATCTATCATAAGGAATGATCAAAGACTCCAAAATTATCAAAAATTCATTATTTTAAACAAAACTAAAATTAAAGAAGCTTTAAATACAACGGTTAGCTACATGCATATGGAATTTTTATCAAGGCCTCTTAATAAAAGAGAATTTATTCTTCTTCTTGAAAAATCCGTTATTGTCGAAAGATACAGGGAGGTTATGAAATATATTTCCAAGGAAGCTGAAGCAAGAATCGGGACATATGAAAATCTGATGGATATCAACAGAAGAGAATTATTTGTAACGGATGAAGAAAAAGAAGATTTTAAAAATATTCTTAATTACGAAAAAAATTTATTAAAAAAACAGAATGATTTGAACAGTGCCATTAAAGAATATACTTTATTAAGACAGAAAGAAATATTTCATAATAAAAACAGAATTAAAGCGGAGGAATTGCTGGGGGAATTACGGCGCCAGGAGTTGTTGGATGCCAACATGGTTATAAAAGCCCAGGAGAATGTAATTGACTTTTCATCAAACAAGCTTATTGAAGCTAACCAAATTATTAATGCTAAGGATACAGTTGAAGAGATGGGCAGGCAGGAAGCTGTTAAATTACATAAAGAGATAAATAAGTTGCTCAATCAGAATGAAAAACAAACTGCTGAAATAACCGATTTAAGAAAAAAACTGGCAGCTTCTAAAGCTGATAAATCAAACTAAGGAATACGTTTAATATTAATGGAATGGGATAGTGTTTTACAGGATGTTGTTCAGGACGGTACAATCAGAGAACTGTATCTAAAAAAAATTCCTGTATTGATAACCTGCGATAATTGGAAAAAAGTTGAGCCGATAGGCTGGATAGACCATAAGACCAATCTGGCATATTATAAGGGCGGAATAGTGAGGCTTAAAGGAAGAATGTATTTTGTTTCGGATAAAACGATCGACGCTCTGGCTGAATTTTTAAGTTTAAAGTTTAAAAGTAAAATAAATGTAATAATTGATTAATCAAAGCCCGCATCTTCATCAAACAGATTTATAACCGCGTCATTTTCTTTTGCCATCTTAATGATTTTATCCATAAATTTTCTGTCTATTACGGCATAATTAGCAGAAATTCTTTTTAATATGCTGCTTTTTATTTTACTGTGAGCAATTTTATCTATGAAAGAATGCTGATTTGCATAAAGAATCGCAGCGTTGAATATTTTCAGCCTGATTGTCTGGCTTACCCATTCGGAAATCAGGAAGTTAAGGTTATCCGGTATTTCAGTCTTTAAGTATTTTTTCAAGACATAAAAAAACATATCATTTGTCATGCCTCTTTTAAGCGATGTTAAGATTGAATCTCTGCTGATTTGTGTATGTAAAATAACATCGTCAATTACAATATCCGTATGTGTCAGAATATGAAATAATGCATCCGAAGGTATTTCTTTTTTAGGTGTAATCAGAGTGAAATTTGAATCCAGATAAATTTTCTTTATATCTTTTTGATCTTTATCTGATGTTCCTTCTAAAAGATTTATATTTTTAATATGAAGTTTTTCAGCAATCCTTAATCCGATATCGGATAATTTAATACTATTGCCGGCGATTTCGATAATACCGGAAATACACATAAATCTTATGCAGATTTGAAAATTTTTTTTAATTCTCTGTCTAATTTGATTAATATTGATGAAATGACCGCCGGATAGCTGGGAAATAATTTTTACGAAATATACGGATTCGATAAACTTATAAATATTATTTGGATTTCTGTGTATCAAATCGATGATAAGGATCAAATCGTTATATGCCGGCATTTCAAACGGTGATTCCAGCAGAGAATTGTCTTTTGTCAGATCGTGAAGCAGTTTGATAATATTTAAAAGCCATTCGAGTGGATTATCTAAATACCGTTCAATATTTTTAAAAGATATTATTACAGAATCATCTTTGATTATAATACAGCTTTGAATGTAAAGAAGATATAATGACAGCTGGGTAAGTTTTCCTGTTTCAAATTCGGTGCCGTCAATATCATATAATTTTATCATTGATTCATCAAGATGTTTAATATCGATCTTACGGAATTCTTTTTGCTTTGTTAAAAATAATCCGTAAGTGGAAACAATATCATAGGACTTTAAAAGATTTAGGAGTAAATAATACCTGTTATGAACATTAATAATTTTTTTTGACGCATTTACTGTATCAGTTATAAATGCGATAAATATTTTTTTATTTAAGATTATAAATGTTTTACCTGATTCTATTAAATCATGATAGATGTGTATATATCTGTTATGAATAAGGTCGGAAAGAATATTTTTGGCATTTTGCGCGCGGTGAGCGTGCACGAACTCGTCGAATTCTTCAAGGCCTATTATACCGCCGGCATTATAAATATATTCTATATACTCTATTAATGATTTTTTCAGCCCCCGCGCTGCGGTTTTACATTTAGAGAAATCCTTTGATTCAATAATAGTATTAATATCTTTGAAGTAATTATAAATGAGGCTATTGTCTATGGGATTTAAAAAGCTGTGGATCTCAGGAATTAAATATATTTTATCTAATTTATTATTTATTTTTTGCCTGTTCTTTACAACCGATATCAATAAAATACGGGCCAGATGGTTCGTATATTTTTCAATTTTTTCTGTGTTCAAATTAGATCTTTTTTCAAGTTCTGAAAAAGTGATTCCGTTTTTTTCAGTATAGGCGGCATCCAATATTTTCATTTCATCCGGGCTGAGGCTGCCGATTACAAGAGCCATTCCCTGGTATGAAAGCAGGGATGCGGATATTACTTGCGGAATATTCTTTGTGGATGCTTTTATGTTAAGTATCTTAAGTATTTCCTCAAGATTCCGGACAGTCGTATTTTTTAATATATCGGATAAATTTTTCATTATAAAAAAGTTGTGGACAGTATGAAAAGCGTATTTTATTTAATGTCAGTTTAATAAAATTGCAGTTATTTCTGCAATCAGTTTTATAAAATAAATAAGAAAATTATGTAACGTGATATTATGACTTTTCGTCCTTTCATCAGGAAGTTACAGGATTTCATCAGGAGTTAACGTATAATGCTGCAATTTTTAAAGTTTGATAAAAACCGTGTAGAAGAAGCAGAGTTTTCGATAATAACCGGTGTAGAAAGCTTGAAATTTTTTACTAAGAGATTCGGGTATATCGTATTTTTTCTGTATTCGACCATTTTTGTGGCTGCGATTGATCCTTTTGTTAATTCATCGATGGAAAAGTATGTCTTTTTTATTGGCGGATTTATTACAAGTATTATAATTATCCGGGTTTGCAATCATGTTCTAAAATATATAAATTTTTCCGGTGGTAAACTTAGCCTTAAATCAAATCGAATTACCGTTCATGGTAACAAGGAGGAAATTGAAATCCTCTCTGATAATTTAATTAATATTGAAATAAATCCCCTCGGCAACATAGTCTTTCATGAAAAAAACAAAGCAACTGTTTTTCCGCTTATGCTTATAAGCGATGCTGACAAAGAGAAGTTAGTTAATTCTTTCAGCGATACTGCCGCAAACAGAACACATCTCATCAAAAAAGTTTATGATTTTATTGATGCACTGCTTGTTGCTTTTATTCTCGCTATGCATATACGTGAATATATTATACAGGCATATTTCATTCCTTCCGGCTCAATGGAAGATACTCTCCTTATAGGTGATCATCTGCTGGTGGAAAAAATTACATACGGCCCCGTTATTCCGAAAATGATGGGAATGGAAAAGGAAATTCATTTGAAATTTTTAGGTATCAGGGATATTGAAAGAAATGATATTGTGATATTCAAACCGCCTGATGAGATAGAAAGAGATTTTATAAAGAGATGCATAGCTCTTCCGGGTGATGACCTTCAGATAAAAAATAATGCTGTTTATGTTAACGATAAAAAACTCGATGAATCTTTTACTAAAGGATTCACGAATTACGACGGATTCGGCTTAAAAAGGATTGATGGCATTGTGCCGGAAGGGATGATAGTAGTATTCGGAGATAACCGCGAGAACTCGTCGGATAGCAGGGCGTTCGGTTATCTTCCGATCGAAAGAGTAAAGGGAAAAGCGTTTATTCTTTACTGGAACACTCAGCATATTAAAAATTTGGATTTCTCCAGAATCGGATTGATAAGATAAAGAACATTTTTTAACTTTTCTTCCACCTCCTGAACCCTCTATAGAGGGACCTTGTATAATTGTAATCCCGTTAAAGAGATTGAGGGGAGGGCTAGGAGTATAAACGCTTCCATAAATTAATAATGCTGCCGTGAAGGGGGAAACCATACACTTTTTACTGGTAAAGAAGATTTGTTCACCGGAAATTAATCAGTCAATAACATTATAAATATCATAATGAACCAAAAGGTTTTCAAAAGAAGAGTAATAGTAACAGGCATATTCATAATGGGTATAGCCTGTTTTTTTATTTATCGACTAGCAGATCTCCACTTTTCCGATAAAATATCCATCTCCCCAAAAGATACTTTTGAATCAAAACGCGGTTATATAAAGGACAAAAACGGCAATATCTTAGCCGTTAGTGTTGAAAAGAATTCGCTTTTTGTTAACCCTAAAGAAATCAATAATCCGGCTGATCTATCAAAAAATCTTTCCCGGATAACCGGACTTTCGGAAAAATATATTCAAAGCAGGATCAATAAAAACAGACGGTTTGTCTGGATCAAACGGAAAATCGAAGATAATGAATATGTAAGGATTAAAAATCTTAATCTGAAGGGAGTTCATTTTATTAAAGAATATCACCGTGTATATCCGCATGGGGAACTTGCGGCTAATATTGTTGGATTTACAGGAATAGATAATAATGGACTTGAAGGCATTGAATATAAATTCAATGATGTATTATTGCCGAGGGAAAAGCCGGGTTTTTTTGCAGGTGAGGGAAAAACCAGATTTAAAAGCAATATAATATTAACAATCGATAAATATATACAGTATGTTTCCGAGAAAGAAATTAAACAGGCTGTCATAAACAGCAGTGCCGTACAGGGCGCCGCGCTTGTACTTGAAGTAAAAACAGGTAAAATACTTGCCTTTGCAAAATATCCGACTTTTGATCCGAATTATTACTATAAATATTCAAATGAAGACAGGGGAAATTATACAATCGTAAATTCATTTGAACCTGGTTCAACATTGAAAATATTAGCCCTCGCTGCTGTTCTTGAGAAAAATTCTGCTGCTATACACAGGGAATATGAATGTCCGGGCAGTATGGTCATTGGAGATACGACAATTAAATGCACAAAAGTGCATGGCAGAGTGAATATGACAGATATAATAAAATATTCATGTAATGTAGGAATGATGCAGGCTATAAAAGGAATTACTAAAGAGGATTTCCATGATATTTTAAAAAGATTCGGATTAGGCGAGGCAACTGATGTTGAACTGCCGGGCGAATCGGCAGGCATCCTGAGGCCTGTTAAAGAATGGTCGGGGTTATCAAAATATTCCATTTCTATAGGACAGGAGGTATCAGTAACATCTGTGCAGATGGCAGCAGCGTTCGGGGCTATTGCTAATGGAGGTGTATATAATTTTCCGACAATTATTGAAAGAATCGAGCTCGGAGATGGAACCATTATGCAGAATTATTCCCTGCGTACAAAAGGAAAAATTATAAACAGCAATAATGCGACTAAAATTATTCAAATGATGAGAACTGTTGTCGAAGGAGGTACGGGCGAGCTGGCTGATTTCGAATATTACAGCCCGGCAGGTAAAACCGGCACAGGACAGAAATCCATTAAGGGCTTCTATTCTGCTGATAAACATACTTCATCTTTTATCGGCATAGCGCCTTTACGTAATCCCGATATCTGTGTGTTTGTGATAGTAGATGAACCGAAAAAATCAGTTTCAGGAGGCGAGGCAGCTGCACCGGCTTTTGCCCGTATTGCAAAAAAAACCCTGGTTTATCGTGGAGAGAGAGTGAGTAAGATCACGGCAACAGACCCGATAAATATCCGGGAGAAAGAAAGAAAATTTGATGGAGCTTCAATGCCTGATTTCAGCGGTCTTTCAATGGCAGAGTGTATTGAACTGCTAATAAAGATACAGAACAGACACAACGTTAAATATAATATTTCAGGCACCGGAAAAGTATATAAGCAGAATCCCGTTGCAGGTGCCAAATTAACCGGAAAAACGGAGATAACTCTTTATTTACGAGCATTATAATGAAATCCTTCTTTGAAGAATCTATCCTGAAAATAAAAAATAATAATCCTGTTTTGTTTTCAATTTTACAGAAGGCAGGTGAAAGCGATAAGGTCACAGCTATCGATTCAAAAACCGGTGATAAGATCCCTCTTCTAGAGATCGATAATAAAAAAATATTAATACACAGCAGATTCGATCCAGCTAAAGAAGCTGCGCGTTTAATTGCAGAAACAAACCTTTTAAATATTGATCTTTTTATTGTTTTTGGATTCGGCTTTGCTTATCATATTGAAGAGCTGACGAAAAAGATCGGGCCGGATTCAACAGTGCTCGTGCTTGAAAAAGACCCTGCCATAATTAGAGAAGCAATATCATCAAGAAACCTCACGGCTTTGTTGAGCGATGAACGGATAAAAATCATCGCAGATCCTGATGAAGAAAAGATAGCAGAAATGATGAAAGGCAGGTCATCGCATCGTGTTTCCATGGTAATTCAAAGAGGTTCATTTCAGCTTGATCCTGCTTATTACAGTAACCTTAACAGGATAATAAAGTCGTATCTCTCAACGAAAGAAGTAAATATTGCCACTCTGTCCAGGTTTGAAAAAACATGGGCATCGAATATCGCAAGAAATATTCCGGAGTTTATCCGGCATCCGGGCGCAAATATATTTTACGATAGATTTAAAGATATACCCGCGATTGTTGCAGGCGCCGGGCCGTCTTTAACCAGCAGCATCGACTTCATTAAAAGCAATATTGACAAAGCAGTAATTATCTGCGTGGATACGTCGTACAGGATTTTAAGATGGCATGGGATTGTTCCTCATTTCTGCATTACTGTTGATCCGCAGGTGATCAACGCGAGATATTTTGAAGGGGATGTGAAATCTGAAACTGTTTATATCACAGATCCCACGGTGCACCCTTCTTCGTTCCGTTTGATTAAAGGCGATATTGCTTCCGTAGGAATGGTATTCGACATGATGAAGTGGATAGAAAAAATCGCCGGAGAAAAAGGCGAACTTGCCTACGGCGGCTCAGTAATGACAAATGCATACGACTTTGCTAAAAGGATTGGCTCTTCTCCTGTTGTGCTCGTAGGCCAGGACCTTGCGTTTACAGGCGGCCTTGCGCATGCGAGGGGCGCGTATCTTGACGAGGAGGTGTTCCTGTACTCAAACAGGTTCTATAACGCGCAGATGAAGAACAGGCTTCAGCTCTCCGCGCTTCCTAAGATTAGGGTAAACGGCATACGCGCACAGGAAGCATATACCAATCAGAAGCTGATGATCTTTCTTTCATGGTTCGAGAAAAGAAACGATCCTGACCTGGTTAACGCAAGTTTTAACGGAGCATACATTAAAGGCGTTAAACACAGCTCTTCTGAAGAATTAATATTTAAGCAAGCTGAAAAGGATATTTTTAAACTGATACACGAAGTTTACAGCGCGAATGAGATCAAACCGGAGGTCTCGGCTGCGATCGGGAAATCTTTGCTCGCAAAATGCGCTGTGATGAGAGACGAACTTAATTCGCTCTCGGAAACCGTTAAGCGGGCTGTGGCGTTATCCGGCGAGCTTGTCGAGCTTGTTAAGAAAAACAACAAAAACAGTAAACTCGATTATATACTGAAAAAACTTTCTGAAACTGATAAAATTCTAAATTCGAAAACCGGAATTAAAGAAATGATAGGCTTTACTGTACAGCGCGTTATACATACAATAACTGAAGGATACGAGATTGACTCTGAAGATGATACAATAAGCAAAGAGGAGCTTGTTGCGAAAAGATCCCGTTTTCTTTACGAAGGAATACTCGAGGGTACTGAATTCAATAGAAAGATTGTCGATAAAATGATTAAACTTCTGGAATTTTAGAAGCGAGATCTTTAGAAAAATTAAATTGAAATAAATTGTTTTTATTTTTTAAAATTTCTTCGATATTTGTACCCGCCAGTTTGGCTGGGTGGATTGCTAAGCAACAAAGCCCCGGGAGCAGCTGAAAAATAATATTTAATGTTCCCGGCTGCATTCAATAAGCTGCAGGTTTTGCGATGTGCTCTTAATTATTATCTTCACTTTTATTCTGTAGAGAAAGTTTGTCCTTCCACTGGGAAATAATTGAATCGCAATATAAATCAAATTTATTAAGACGTTCGTTTAAATATACCTGCATATTGTAATTCATCCGTTTATATCTTTTGCCGGTTTTATGTTTTAAATCAGTTTTATATTCTTCCATCTTTGACGCGATCAAAGCATTTCCTTTAGCCATAATTTCAGATATTTCATTCATTAAATGTTCCATGTAAACATCGAGCATTGTAGAAAATGCTTCTGCCTGAAGTATCTCTTCGGTGATTTTAAAGAAATGATATCCTTTAACAGCCTGAATAACTGCCGGCACAAAAAAGGAAGGCTTTTTAAATAAAACCTTTAACAGGAATTTTAAGTAAATAAATCCATATTTGCTGAAACTCTGTTTGAAAAGAGAAAGGAAAAAAGCTTTTATAAAGATAAGTTCAATGCGCTTGTTAAGAGTTTTTTTCTTCGGCAATCTGGAGATCAGGGTCCAGCATCTTTCAAAATAATTTTTCGGTTTATAGATTTCGGATATTATTTGTTTGTATCCGTTTACCAGCTTATCAGCAGGCATTTTAGGTATAAAATTCAGTTCAAAATTGTGTGTGTTGTTCCCGCTGGATGCGCCTAAAATCCTTCCTTCTGCCTCAAGCCTTCTGTAAAGCTGAGTATTGGATATTGCGGTTAGAAGGCCGATCATGGCCAGTGGAATCCCTGCTTCCTGGATAAATCTTATCTGTCTTTCAAAAATATCCTCAGGATCGGTATCAAATCCTACAATGAATCCCCCGAGCACTTCGAGGCCGCGGGACTGGATTTTTATTACGTTCTCAAGAATATCTTCTTTTAGATTCTGTTTCTTCTGCATCGAAGCTAGAGTGTTAGTATCGGGTGTTTCAATGCCCACGAACACATATCTGAATCCTGCTTTAACCATTAAGTCGAGCAGTTCATCATCCTGTGCAAGATTTATACTTGCTTCTGTAAAAATATTAAAGGGGAATTTATTTTTATTCTGCCACCTGATTATTTCACGCAGAAGTTCTTTAACTTTAGCTTTATTGCCGATAAAGTTATCATCTACAATAAATAAAGAGCCTCTGAATCCGGTATTGTATAAATGTTCCATTTCTTCTATAAATTGCCCGGGAGTCTTTGTGCGCGGGGTCCGTCCAAACATTTCAATAATATCACAGAATTCGCAGTTAAAGGGGCATCCGCGTGAATACTGCAGTGCCATTGATCCATAATCCGCCATATTTTCTAATAGATCGAACCTGGGGACGGGTGTTTCCGCCAGGTCCGGTTTTATATCGCTTGTATAAATTTTTTTAGCAGTTCCGTTATCATAATCCTTTATAAATTCCGGCAAAGTTATCTCAGCTTCGTTCAGAATAAAATAGTCAACTCCTTCTATATCTTTATAAGAAGATGTAGGATAAGGCCCGCCGGCTGCTAAAGGCGTACCGCATTCCATGCACATATTTATAACCTTACGCATCGAATCTTTTTGTACGAGCATGGCCGATGCGAAAACGATGTCCGCGTTTTCTATAGCTTCTCTGGTGAGATCTGTCACATTCATGTCCAGAAGTTTAAGCTCATAATGTTCCGGCATGAGAGCTGCAACTGTTAAAAGGCCCAGCGGAGGCATTGATGACTTTTTGTTTAAAAATGACAGGCTGTATTTAAAACTCCAGTATGTAGTCGGTATTTCCGGATATACGAGGAGTACTTTTGTTTTCATAATGTGATTCCTTATATTTTATTGATTACGGTCCTGATTATTAATAAGCATCCGGTCCCCTGTTCGGGGAGAGTTTTTTCTCAGAAGTTGGTTAAATGCATATAAAAGCAAAAAAAGACGGTATGTGATACCGTCTTTTTCAAGACCGTATATTATATCTAAAATATTATGTTGTTCTGATTATATATTATTCTAATTTAATCATATTGTCGTATGCTTTCTGCCTTTTTATAATAATTAGATTAAAATGCAATCACTATTTGGCAAATAATGAAGGTTAAATCAGCAGTAAGCTTGCTGCAGCAATGATGGAAATATTTGATAAAGTGTTACGCGAATGTATTCCGCAATAACTGCTTTAATTCTTTCCATATCTACTCTTTACGCTTTTTTTATAAAATCGGTAAATTAATTTGCCGATCGGGATAATCCTTAATAACTTAACATGATATGTAAAAAAACATGCGGATATTGATCAAAATATAAATATATTTTCTTAATTACTCATCTTGACTGACTTTTTCAGGCTGCGACAAGCAGCCGAGATAGTTCCTTGAAAACTGAATTTCCATTTGGCAATTTCTTAA